>NZ_FNGA01000001.1:351971-703942 GCF_900101105.1 Maridesulfovibrio ferrireducens | reverse complement strand
AAAAAGTATATTACCGACTAGACCACAATTAGTTTATTGTGTTATTTTTTTACTCATATTTAATATTTGATGCTTAATTAGATTGACTACACTATGGTTTCTATTTGAGTTAAAAGGACGAGTCTTGTTATAATCTTGAAAAATATCTTTCATAAACAGTATTTTCGAGCTAATCTTAAACTGAGCGAAACAAATAAATTTATTTGAATGCTGACTTCACATGAATTTCGGGGGAGGATGAAAAATGTCCCAAACAAATATTCTTCTTGAATCAGGCACTAACGAGCTTGAAATCGTAGAATTTTTCATTGATGAGACTGACAGTGTACATGGTGGCACAACCAGACGTAACTTTTACGGCATAAATGTCGCTAAAGTTGTAGAAATTATCCGTCTGCCGGAACTCACGGATATGCCTGATGCTACAAATGCAGCTGTTCTGGGGGCATTTGATCTCAGATCTGAAATTATCCCTCTGATCGATCTTAGCAGCCGAGTAGGTAAAAACAGAGTTGAAAGCGAAGCTCCTAAAGTTATCGTTACCGAATTCAATAAAATTTCTACAGCCTTTCTAGTTTCCGGTGTAACAAGAATTCACCGCATCAGTTGGGAACAGGTGGAAGCTCCAAGCAAACAGGTATCATCCCTCACAGCAAACTCAATCACCGGGGTAGTTAAGCTGGAAGGGCGTATTGTATTCCTGCTTGATCTGGAAAAAATCGTTGCTGACCTGAACCCCGGCATGGATCTCGCAGAAGTACCTGATGCCGAACTGGTCAAAAAAATCGAGACCCAGCAACTCAAGGCTATCATCGCTGACGACTCAACCATGATTCGCCGCATGATCGGGCAAATGCTCGAAGATGCAGGTTTCAAGGTAACAAGAACTCACAACGGTAAAACGGCATGGGATAAAATCAACGAGTGGAGAAATCAGGCCAAAGACGAAGGAAAAACCATTGATGATTTCATCGACATAGTTGTCACGGATATTGAAATGCCTGTCATGGACGGACATAACCTTACAAAGAGAATAAAGGATGACCCGGAACTCAGACATCTTCCGGTATTGCTTTGTTCTTCCATCATCACCGACACACTCTACCATAAAGGACAGTCTGTCGGAGCCGACGACCAGATTTCAAAAGCCGAGATCAATCAGTTAGCTGAACGAGTTTTCAAACTGATTGAAAAGTCTCAAGCTGCACGAAATTAATTATCAGGAAAAGTTTTCAAATTAAAAATTAACCCCCTTTGACGCATGCGCCAAAGGGGGTTTTCTATTTAAATAAGGACTTTAACGATTACTTAATCCAAATTACGGACAACTGCCGCCCTGTGTTCCTGTCGCGTCTGTATGAAAAAAAAGTGTCGCTCATACAATACGTGCACATATCAATACCGAAAATATTTTGTGGATCAATTCCTGCGCCAGCCAACTGATCATGGGTTAACTTCCATAAATCAACCGTGTTATTTTCTTTGTTGAAATATTTTTCATATCCCGGTTCAAAATCAGAATTAAAATTCACGAACTCCGACAAAGCAGGACTAAGACTTGGCCCTCTGACGGCCATAAGCTCAGAAGGACTGCATCCGTAGTGCTCACATATCTGCGTAACACTTTTACCCGGGTAGTTTATTGAATTACCTCGCCAGCCGTTATGCAATGCCGCCACAAAATCACCTTTATTGTGAGCAATCAAAATAGGCTGACAGTCAGCCGTTTTAATAACAAGAGCATGTCCACGCTCAGAAGAGGTAAAACCGTCTCCTTCCAGAGAGGACTGCTGCTCAGGTGTTTGAGATTCAGACTCAAAATGCAAAACATCACCATGAACCTGTATGCACTCGTGCCAATGCGTAACTCCCAAAGAGGCCGCCAGAGAAGTCCTGTTAGCTCTTACGTCGTAAGGGTTGTCGCCTACATCAAAGGACAAGTTACCTTGATTAAACGGAGGTTTACAGGCTCCGCCGGTTCTCGTTGTAAATACACACGAAATATTCTCCAGCCCCGGAAAAGTAAAAGGTATACAATCTATTCTGGCCATATAATATCCTTATCTGTACAGATGGACTGCACTGGTTTATCCCACGCTTCGACCGTAATTTCATCAATAATCTGAAAAGAATAACAGACTCCCACAGCTAAAAGAATGGACTTCTGCGGGCGGGCAAGAAATCTGTCATAATACCCGCCTCCGAATCCTATTCTGTAACCTCTGCGATCAAATCCAACACCAGGAATTATCATAATATCAGGCGATACAACATCAGGAAATTCACATTTACTTCGACATGGTTCCTTTATACCGAACGAACCGTGTAAAAGATCCTCTTCCGCCCTAACAACACCGAAATCCATAATGCCCGGTTCATCTTTGCGGCAACAAGGCAGGAAAATTTTTTTACCTGATTCCAATGCGTCATGAAACAGCGGGGTTACGTCCACCTCATTTTTGATAGGCCAGTACAGCAGGACTTCCCTGGCCTTCTTCCACTCTGCAAGAGACTGCACAGAAAAGACTATCTCACGGCTCATGGATTCAACTTCTGATTTAGACAACCGTTCTCGCTGAACTTGCAAACTGCGTCTTATTTCATTCTTATCCAAATTTATCACCCGATTTTATATATACAATTATTCAGTTGCATAATTTAAATTCCATAATCTATTTTGAAAAATATACGCTTGAACATACTCTGAATCTACACAAAAATTTGCATACTATAAAAACAACTTAGACCTTCTCAGATAAAATTGGCAACCTGATTGTCAGGATTTGGCATCATTGGTTTTTGAATCCATTAATGCTATTAAATTGAACCTTGCAATCACTATGGCGCAACGCTACTGAAAATTAACATCATTTTCAACGACGACCATATATCAAAACAGCAGGAGACGATATGCCTGAAAATATAATGAACTGGATTGCTTTAGGTGACATTCACCAAAGTCTTAACTTTGTATCATTAATTCCTGAAATTCATGATGCAACTGGAATCATTGTCACTGGAGATATTACGAACCACTCTCCCTTAGGTGCAATGGAAAAATTCTGGGAAACCATTTCCGATAAAAATCCTAATATACTCGCTCAAGCGGGAAATATGGATCGGAATAATGTTACAGAATTCCTCAAAAATAAAAATGCCAATCTTCATCTGGAATTCCGCGAACTGGCTGAGGGAATCAAAATCATGGGAGTGGGGTTTTCTATTCCGACTCCATTCGGCACTCCCGGCGAAGTAAGCGAAAAACAGCTCGGACAATGGCTTGAAGAAACATACAAAAAAATCGGTGACTACAATCAACTTATTCTCGCCGTGCATGACTCGCCCTACAATACCAAGCTGGACATGCTTTCAAACGGGCAGCATGTAGGCAGCCACTCTGTTCGAGCCTTCATTGAAAAAGTTCAACCTGATATTGTCGTAAGTGGGCATATTCACGAATCAAAAGGTGAAGATGTCATAGGAAAATCACGTATTTTTAATCCGGGCATGGCTTCCGGCGGCGGGTATGTGCTGATCACATTAAAAGACGGCAAGCTTGAAGCAACCTTGAAAGGGAAATAGTATTATATGAGTAAATTAAGATTCATCTGGGTAGGCAAACTTAAGGAACCTTTTTTTAATGAGGCTTGCGCTCATTATGCAAAAAAATTGGGAAGATTTCATAAACTTGATGAAACTATTCTTAAAGATGCTCCGGGAAAACTTCCACCGGAAGACAAAGTGCTGCGCGAAGGTAAAGCCATCATAACGAAAATTCGCCCTTCGGACATGGTCATCTGCCTTGATGAAACCGGCATAGAAATAACCTCAGTTGATCTTTCAAAGCGTCTGCTAAAATGGACGGAAGACCCGAACCTTACGCCCTGCTTTGTAATCGGCGGACCTTTCGGGCTATCTGATGAAGTAAAAAACGTGGCTAGAATCAAACTTTCATTGAGCAAGATGACTCTGCCGCATGAGCTGGCCCGCACCATGCTGCTTGAACAGCTTTATCGCGCGTCTTCTATATTAAAAGGCTCGCCTTACCATCACGTGTAAATTTATTTACAAAGTTACTGCTAGGGTAGGCCTCCGGAGGCTAAAGGGTTACCCCCTTTAGAATCCCTTATTATTGAGATAGGCGTCGAGACGTAAATTGATAAATTTAAAGCCCCTTGAAGGTACAAAGGAAAAAACATGCTTAAACCGGAATATCTTGAAAAACTTGAACTTTACATGACCTCGGGTGACATGCAGTTTGAATTCGATAACGGAACCGAAGAAAAAAGATTTGAAATCCTTGAGTTTCTGGAAAAGTTAATGGATGTAGCTGAAATAGCTGATGAACATGCCACTAAACTTATATTCAAAGGCGGAATGCCCGGTTAGCTTAACGGCAACAGTGACCAAAAATAATGAGTCTTTTTTTGAGCTTTATATTCCATAGTTGATTCCAGCTCATAGCCACATTCTGCAATCTCAGCAGAAGCCGGAGCGCTGTCATTTGATAAGATTACGAGCCTTCCGGTTTCGGCGAGCATAGGTTTTACAAACGGCATAAGCTCCTTCCACGGCATGAAGGCTTTACTTAGGATAAGATCTGCGGGGAGTGCCTCCTGTGGAATGGCTTCCGCCCTTCCCTGAAAGACCTCTGTACGCGGTAATTTCATCATTTGCATAGCAGTACGCATAAAGATTGAACGTTTTTGACGGGATTCCACCAAATGATACGTTCCTTTTTGCCAAACGACTCTGAGAGGCAGCCCCGGAAGTCCTGCTCCAGCCCCGAGATCCAGTGTTACCGGATTTTTGGGAAGATCAAGATCATTAAGAAAATCTGCCAGATGCAGACTATCAATTATAAGCGAATGAAAAATATCATCCCAGCTCTTAGGGCCGACCAGATTCATGGCTTTATTCCATTTCACCAGCATGTTTACATAATAAGCCAAAACACGAGCCTGATCAGTTGCGGCGATAAATCCGGAATCAAGCCGCGTATCATCCTCAAGCCTTCTCTTGGCCTTGATTGAAGCACCTAGTATATCTGCTGCACTGACATTTGATTCCGCCATTTAATCCTCCTTTCTGCTGACCGCAGATTGCACACAAAGGTCATCCTTGGCAACCTCGCAATTTCCGTAAAAACGTCTGTAAACACAGAGAATTGAGATAATAACACCCAGCACGCATAAGCCTGAAAGTGTTATCAGTGAATAGTGCATAACTTTCATATATGAAACAGCAGATTCAGGAGATACGAGAGTATCTCCCATATATATTGAAATAAAAATTGCTATAATCACCATACTTGCAACCATACCGAGGGTTCTCAACCCGCCAGTTATAGCTGACGCGAAACCAAATCTCGAAGGCGGCACGCTCCCCATCATTATGATCATATTGGGGGAAGAAAACAGTGCAAATCCAACGCCTAGCACGACAAACATTGTGTACAAATATGCAAGCGAAGTTTCAGGTCCGACAGCCGCACCCATGATAGATCCAATTGTACACACAATCATTCCTGCCATTGCAATTATACGCGGATAAAAATTATCGGACAATCTCCCGACAAGAGGCGATAAAACAGCTTGAACGATAGGCTGCACAACCAGAACAACTCCGGCTTGATGCGGTGTCATTGCCTTAACACTCTGTAAATATAAGCTGAAAAGGAAAACAATCCCGAATGTCCCGGCATAGCTTATAAACTGCACAAGAGCTGCATCCGAAAAATCTCTTCGTTCCTTAAAGAGCACCAAATCTACAAGTGGAAACTCTGTTCGATCCTGCATGAAAATAAAAACTGTGAATCCAACCACTCCGGACAACAGCATGACTACTCCCGGCCACCCGGCATTCAAACTGGTTCCACCGAAAACCAATGCCGCCACTGAAAAGATTACTACCGCGCTTCCGGCATAATCAAATTTTTCATCGGATGAACGAAATTTTCCATTCAAACTCCGATGGGCAACAATATAACTTATGCCTAAGGGAATTGTTCCCATATAAAAAATCCAACGCCAGCCCAGATGAGTTGCAATTAATCCACCTAAATAAGGCCCTACGGATAGGCCTACATAAACAGCGGCAACCGCAAGCCCCATCGCTCGACCACGTTCTTTCAGAGGAACACAGTCAGTTAACAGAGCCATATTTGTAGCAATTGCCAATGCACCTGAAATACCCTGACCCAACCTGAGCAGAATTACAGTATTGATGTCCTGCGAAAAACCTAACAAAAGCGTAAATATCGCATATAAAAGCACGCCCAGCCTGAAAACAGGCTGCCTTCCGTGCATATCTGAAAATCTTCCGAAAGGAAGAAGCAACGCGGCAACTCCACCGATATATATTGATTCAATCAGACTTAGATCAAGTCCGCTTGCCCCGAATTCACGACCGATTGCAGGTAATGCAATTCCAACTGCGGAAAACATAAACGGCATCGTAAATTGAGTAACAGAAACGGCTAAGATTACGCCCTTTTTTTTTGCATCATCCATACTAAAACCTCTCAATTAAATTCAAATATATTTAAAGGATATCCCAAACTGAAGACATTCCTAAAGATTCCCGCCCGGTATCGATCATTCTTTTAAGCATTTTCATTAAAACTTCTTTTTCAGATTCATCCAGATCAGACATCATCAACTCATTTGCGGCCTGCAATGCTTGGTGAAGATCTTCTTTTATTCCTTCCGCTTTTTCGGTCGGGTAAACTAATTTTTCCCGCCTGTTCTCAGGATTTTCTTCTCTGACTAAAAAACCAAGTTTTACGAGTTTAGCCAATGCACGTGCGGTCGCAGCTTTATCCACGCTCAGTACATGCGAAAGTTCATCTTGATTCCGCCCGGGATTCCTCAGAGCCTGCATAATAAAACCTATCTGACCGTAAGTAATACCGATTGCGCTCAATTTATCAGCCAGAATAGCCTTGTGAAGACGCACCATCTGTGCGTTCATATATCCAAACGATGCATATTTTTTCATATTTCCCCTTCACATTATGACCGTTGACAGGTCAACTGTTGACTAAGCAACTAACATGGTAAATTTGCAGATGTCAACAATAGATGCCTAAACAATCATTGCTTTCTGTTGCTTATAGAAGCCAAAATTTGTAAGAACAAAAAACCGTAATAGCTCTTTTAAATAATTTTCAGACCAATACTAAGCCTATTTTCCGGAGAAAACATATTGAATTACCCTGAGCCAAAGACAAATCGCTTCAGAGCTCTCCTTTCATCAAGTATTAAGACCGCCATTGCAGCGGGCTTAATCTACTGGCTCATAAAATCCGGCAGCATCCGTCTTGAATTTCTTTTTGTATCTTTAGATAAACTCCCGGCGCTGCTTACAGGATGTGTCATTCTTCTCATTGGACTATCTATCAGCGCTTTTCGCTTTAAGGAGCTGCTCAAGGGAGCTGGAGCACCCATTAATACTCTGAAATGTTTAAAAATTACATCTATTATGTATTTCTTTTCTCAATGCGTACTTGGTCCGACAAGTGGTGACTTCGCAAGATATTATTATACAGTAAAAGAAACAGAAAAAGGGACACAAACCGGCGCCGCAATTATGGCTGACAGGATCATCGGAACCATGGGACTATTCGGTCTATCCGGCCTAGGCATGATTCTCAACTGGTCGCTAGTGGAATCTTCACCTGAACTCCGCTCAGTAGCAGTACCCATGCTCGGCCTTCTATGCGGCCTCTGGCTCTCGTTCTTTCTTGGAATTCTGTCATTAATAAAGGGTAGATACGCCGCACTTTACATAGGCATTCCTATTTTAGTTTCTATCATCGTAATATCATATACTGACAGGGCATCGTTTTTAGCTGTCGAATTAACCCCTATGCTTATTCTCGTATCGATTATTTCAATTTTTGCGGCATTAATCGCACCGGAATTTTTAGAAAACGGATGGTTTTATAGAAACCTTTTCAACAGCTCCAAGATAGGCTCTAAAATAGGTCAGCTTGTATCCGCACTGCTGATATACCGGAACTGCCCCTTAATACTTTTAAAAACTGTTTTAATAACTGCGGTGCAACACTTTCTCTTAATTTTATCGCTATATTTCTTTTCACAGGCTCAGAACTTACCTGCGATTCCCAATTTCCATGAAATATTTTTTTCGGCACCGATTGCTTTTCTTGCCGGAATAATTCCAGCTCCTGCGGCCGGACTCGGTGTCAACGAAGCAGCTTTTGAAACTCTTCTGTCACTTGTTTCCAGCGGAACCGTCTCAGCTGGAGCTTCAATTTACCTTATGATGCGAATATGGACTACCCTGTTCAGTTTATCGGGGATTCCATTTATACTTCGTGAAAATCGAAAAAGAGTTGCAAGCTGATTGTGAGTATGCTTTGGTTTATAAATTAAACAATCAATTTGGACTTTAATCTTACCAACTTTACCACCATCAAAAGACTAATATGGCTAACGTTCTAATAATCGACGATGATCCACACATAGGGGATCTGCTCCTTGCCCTTGCTAAACACCTTGGACACAGTGGAGAAAAAGCTCTTACTCTTAAAGAGGGGCTGGCCCTTGCTAATGAGGAAAGATTCGATATCGTTTTTCTCGATGTAGTTCTTCCTGACGGTAACGGACTTGATGCTCTGCCTGAATTACAAAAATTAAAAAACTCTCCTGAAGTTGTTATTATTACAGGCAAAGGTGATTCAAAAGGGGCAGAATTAGCTATCAACTCCGGTGCATGGGACTACATAAGCAAGCCTGCATCAGCCGAACAATATCTCCTTCACATGCAACGAGTACTGCAATACAGAACGGAAAAACAAGCATCTCGTCCTAAACTTGGACACCACAACATTGTTGGACGTTCCAAAGCTACTACCCGCTGTCTGGAACAGGCGGCACAAGCGGCTGAAAGCCATGTTAGTGTTTCAATTCTAGGTGAAACAGGTACTGGTAAGGAACTTTTCGCTAAAGCGATTCACGACAACAGTTCACGCAGAAACAAACCTTTCATTATAGTCGATTGTGCTTCAATTCCTGAAAACCTTGTTGAAAGTATACTTTTCGGTCACAAACGAGGAGCTTTCACCAGTGCTGAAGAATCGCATAAAGGTTTGATTGCCAAAGCTGACGGAGGGACTCTGTTCTTGGATGAAGTAGGGGAACTACCACTGTCACTTCAAAAATCTTTTTTAAGAGTTCTTCAAGAGCACACATTCCGCCCTGTAGGTGATCACAAAGAAATCAAAAGCGACTTCAGATTGGTCACAGCCACAAATCTAGATCTTGAAGCGCTTGTTCAAACCGGACGTTTTAGACAGGATCTACTGTATCGAATACAGACGTTTACTATTCAGCTTCCTCCACTGAGACAGCGTAAGGAAGACATCCCTGAACTTACGAAATACTTCTTTAACAAGCTTAGTGCAGATCTTAATACTTCACCGATATCCGTTTCAAAGGAATTTCTCGCGGCACTTGATGTATACGCATGGCCCGGAAATATCAGAGAGCTTTTCAATGTTCTTGAACAGGTTTTCACCACCAATACCGAGGCTGGAGAATTTTTGCCGATACATCTGCCTGTCCGTGTGAGAATTGCGGCTGCGCAGCATTCCGTTCTGCCCAAAACAGAAAACAAGCCTGTTCTAACTGTAATTCAAAACAAAAAATTTACACAAAAACAAATATTAAACAAAGATACAAATATTCCTGCCTACCAAGTCCCTATAAAAAATAATTTTCCTCTTCTGAAAGATTATCGGGAACAAGCACTTGAACAAGCTGAAAAACTCTATCTCGAAAGTCTTTTTCTACATTGCAAAGGTAATATTAGTCAGGCGGCGCAGGTTTCAGGTCTTTCAAATTCCCGAATCTATGCACTCCTTAAAAAGTACAAAATTAAAAAAACATTTTTCAGCAATTAATTCAAAAAGCCCGCAACACATATGTGTTGCGGGCTTTTTGAAGAAAAAAACTTCTTATAAAGCAAACTAGTTCACAGCTGATTATTAATCTGATGAGCTGATATTAAATGCAACTGAATAAAAATGATGAGTGAAGTCGACGTACTCAACAGTAATTTCTTTTGGAACTTGAATTCTTGCCTGAGCAAAATTTACAATCCCTTTTATGCCGCCATCAACAAGATAATTGGCTGCTCTTTGAGCCCTTTCAGGAGGTGTAGTAATTATTCCGATTTCAAGGCCGAACTCATCAACTCTGCCCTTTAGCTGGCGTGTACAAACAACTTCAAGTCCTGAAACGATTTCACCTATTTTATAAGGATCACAGTCGAATGCAGCCCTGATAGAAAAACCTCTTAATGCAAACTCTTTATGGCGAAGCAAAGCCCGTCCAAGGTTACCGACCCCGACAAGGGCACAGCCCCAAACTCGGTCGACACCTAAAGAATGCTTAATGGAAGAAATCAATTCATGCACATAATAGCCGACACCACGCACACCAAACTCTCCGAAATAAGCTAAATCTTTGCGAATTTGGGAAGGATTAACTGAACATGCGCGAGCTAACTTTTCTGAGGACACAACTTCAACACCGTCACGCTTCAGCCCTGAGAGAACTTGTATGTAAACTGCGAGTCGTTTGATTGTCGCTTTGGGGATATTTTGGGTTTTCACAATAAGTACCTGTTTTTCATGTCCCGCATAGTCATGAAAAATAAAATGTTGGAAATCTCAGATTGCAAAAAGCTAAAACTATGCTCGCTTTTACAAATCTGGCTCTAGATTATTAATTGACTAGTCAAACTCCACCTTCAATCGGATAAAACTATACACTAGAGCAGTAGCTTTCCGATACCCCAAAAAACATTTTTTGACATCTATTTATATTATAAGTGTCTAGAAATAGAACTTCTCTTGCAGCAAACCAGAACTATGTGAAAAAATTAACAATTATAGCCCTAATAAAGGAGGCCCGAAGGCCTCCTTCAAATATTTCCAAATCCTGAAAACTAACCGATAAGTGGGTTAGCGAAGAGAAGGATGAGGTTAACAACGAGAGCGTAAATAGCTAAGGATTCGATGAATGCAAGACCAAGAATCAAAGTAACTGTGATTTTACCACCAGCTTCTGGGTTACGTGCAGTGCCTTCACAAGCAGCTTTAAGTCCAAGACCCTGACCGATACCACAACCAGCAGCAGCAATAGCCATACCGATAGCAGTAGCGGAAGCAGTAGCGGAAGCAACTTCAGGAGCAACGCCAGCAGCAAATGCTGCGCCAGCTGCGAGTACGAGAGCCATTGTGTTCACAACGATAAGTAGAGCTTTACGCATAATAAAAACCTCCAAAAAAGTACGTTTATTTAAGTAGTCGTTAGACCATTTCCCCAATATTAGTGCTCACTAATTCTAATGAGCGTGTTCCAGAGAGCCCTTCAAATAAATCATGGTAAGCATGAAGAAGATGAATGCCTGGATTACCTTTGCAAGCATGAACAAGAAGTACATGGGCAAGGTAGAAGCTACGGGAGCAAGCATGAACAAGAGCACGAGAACAATTTCTTCACCGCGAATGTTACCGAACAGACGTAGAGTAAGTGAAAGCGGACGAGAAATGTGCGAAACGATTTCGATGATAAACATCAAAGGAGCGAGTGCTGGAACCGGCCCAAAGAAATGCTTGATGTATCCTGCACCATGTTGCTTGATACCAATGTAGTTGTAGTAAAGAAAAGTACAAACAGCCATTGCCGCATTGGTGTTGACGTTCGCTGTAGGAGCGTCACAACCGGGAACAAGGCCTAAAAGGTTCATCACAAGGATGTAAACAAACAAAGTACACATGAAAGGAAAAACTGTACGCCCACCCTCACCGATGTTCGCAACAACAAAGTCTTCAAGACCGCCGACAATTATCTCGACTAGATTTTGAAGCCCGCCCGGAACCAGACTAAGTTTTCTGGAAACGAGAAACCCGATAGTGAACAGAATGAGCATTGCTAACCATGTATACCATACATGAATGGGGATGTGAGTTCCCAAAGCATTGTTCAACTCTGTCATGAATAATAATGGATGTGGTAATCCTGCAGCCATGATCCTTATGCCTCCTTCGCTTTTTGCCGAAATCCGGCAACGCCCCAAAATATTGCATTCACAACTACGGAACTGAGCCCGGCCAAAAGTGCAGTTATTGAACACTGCCCCCAGACTATAAGCCCGTATATGACCAGTCCGGATAATAACATCCGACCGTAGAAACGAATCAGCAAGGAAACAACCGCCCCCTTGCGCATATACGCCAGATGCTGACCAAATTTAGCCAGCGACCAGAAATTGAACGTGGTCAGAACAGTTCCGGCTGCCAAAGCCAATGCCCAAGGGGCAAACCCGAAGGCTACAGCAGCAAAAAGACATGTTCCGGCAGTGAGATACAACTGATTGCGTACCAAACTGCGTACGTCCGGATGAGTAAAGCCTCGCCTGTGGAGAAATGTTTCTAGTTTTTGATTAACTTTCATTGTTACTTCCTGGACCTTTCCCCTGATCCTTTCGTTGGATTTTTTGCACTTCATCAAAAACGTTTTTGAATCCAGCTCCAATTCCAAATAACAAGAAAATAAGTAGAAACCAAGGCTTTGTGCCCAACCATTTATCGAGATACCACCCGATAGCCATCCCAACAAAAGTAGAACAGACAAGATGAGTTCCGATTGTCGCGGCATTGCCGAGGAGATCCAGAGCCTCTTTGTTTCCTTTAAAAAACAATATGTGCCTACTTTTTTCTGAAACTTGAGATGCACTTGTGACGCAAACTGACTTTGCGCAAACCTTCACAAGTGAGATTCGTCTAGCATAATCATTTGATGTGCGTCAACGGCTTCTTTGTCATAAGCACTGTTTTTTGAACTTTTTTTTGCCGCTCATCCAAAAAAATATTATCCATCAGCACGCTTAGTTACCCAACACTTTTTTCAACTTTAGCTTATCCTTCCGCTCCGCCTTTGCTCACAGAAAAACCAACCTGATCAACGACTATTGTATAAAATTTCACAAATCATCTGATTAAGCCAAGTGACAATTCTTCCGTAACCAAGTAAACATAAATCTATGAGCTTATGCTCAAGATTCGAATACACAGGAAAATAAAAAAATATGACTGCAAAACAGCTATCCCATTCAAAGCTCAGATCGAAACTCGATCCGGAAAAAATCCAGTTTGCCGACAGCTCCGAAATACCCACTTCAACTGGAGCTTACGACCCTTTTCAACCGAGAGCTCTACAAGCTTTCCGAATGGCTCTTGCCATATCCGGCAGTTGTCATAACGTTTATCTCTCAGGTGAATCGAATCTCGGCAGAAGTTATTTTGTCCGTGAATATTTTGAACTTAGAGCCGCTAAGCAACCTGTTCCGCCGGATCAGCTTTATTTATATAATTTTGCGGATCAGGATAAGCCTATAGCCGTATCTCTTCCGACAGGCCGTGGCAAAAAATTTAAAACAGCTCTGTCTGATGCCGTTTCCCACATCAAGGAAAAACTTCCGGCATGGTTTGAGCGCGAACCTCATCTAAAGGCGCACGAGCGGATTTCGCGTACTTTTCAGGATGAACGTGACGACCTGTTCTCTGACATGGAAGAACTCGCCAAAAAAAATGGGTTCAGCCTTGAAGTTGATGATCAAGACGGATTAACGCTAATTCCTCTCATTGAAGGCCGAATTTTATCCGATGAGGAATTCGAACGCCTTGATCCCGAACTGAGAAAAACACTTCGCAAATCAGCAGATGATCTGCTCGCAGAAGTGACTACCATCCTCCGCCAGATCAGCAAGACAGAGGAAGGGTTCCGAAAAGATGAACGTAAACTTCATCAGGACTCAGCAAAAGAACTGTTAAAAGATATTATGAATCCCCTGCATAAAGACTTTAATCAATACGAAAAAATAAAAAGCTACCTGAAAGAAGTTGAAGACGAACTGCTCGACAATATAGACCTTTTCATGGCTAAAGATGCTCAGCCTGTCGCCCTGCCCACAGGACTGCACCTTCCGGAGTCTTCACCTACGGACGATCTTTTTTCCCGTTTCGAGGTCAACCTTTTGGTTGATAACAGTATGACTAAAGGTGCTCCGGTCGTGATGGCTGACCATCCTACCGCCTTTAATCTTCTCGGCAGCATTGACCGCGAATCCGAAATGGGCGCCCTTTATACGGACTTCACTCTTATCCGTGCAGGTGCAATTCATAAAGCGAACCACGGCTATCTGATCATGTACGCCGAAGATATTCTGACAACGCCTTCATCATGGGAAGGATTGCTTAGAGCTTTACGAACCGGAAAGGCTAAAATTGAAGATCCGGGTGACGGAGATCATATCAGAACCAAGACACTTGAGCCGGAACCGATCCCGCTTGAGCTTACCGTCATTTTAATCGGTTCAGAAGAAACGTATGAACTTCTGCTCTATAACGATGAAAGATTCGGTAAATATTTTAAACTGAAAGCTCACATGCAGCTTACTGCGGAAAGAAACGCAGCTAATATTCGCCGTTTTGTGGAAGTATTAGGAAAAGTTATTCAGGATACTAAGCTTATTCCATTCAACAAAGAAGCTCTTGCAGGCGTTGTGGATTACTCAAGCAGGCTTGCAGAAGATCAGAAAAGACTATCGCTTCGTATCCCGGTCATGAAAGAAATGATGGTCGAAGCTTCCGCTTTAACCAGACTTGACGGAAAAACGATTGTTGACCGGGCTTCTCTCAATGAAGCTATCGAAATGCGCGATTACCGTTCCAATCTTTATGAAGATGAGTTCATGACCGAATATGACCGTGAAGTTATCAAAGTCGCGACTTCCGGTGAAGGTGTCGGAAGAGTCAACGGATTATCTGTAACCATGTTCGGAGACTATGAGTTCGGCCTGCCGCATCAGATTTCGTGCACAGTCGGCGTAGGTCATGGCGGAATTCTTGACCTTGAACGTGAAGCCCGCATGGGTGGTCCCATTCATACTAAAGGAATGATGATCATCAAAAGTTATCTTGTCGGACTTTTTGCACAGGATAAGCCTATTGTTCTGACCGGAAGTCTTTGTTTCGAACAGAGCTATGCCGGAATCGAGGGAGATTCCGCGTCCGGTGCCGAATTGGCAAGCCTGCTGTCTGCTCTTTCAGGAGTTCCGATCAAATTCAAATATGCTTTCACCGGAGCAGTCAGTCAGACAGGCTCTATCATGGCTGTCGGCGGAGTTAACCGGAAGATTGAAGGATTTTATGAAGTTTGCCGCCGCAGAGGTTTAAACGGGGAACAGGGCGTTTTGATTCCAGCTGATAACGTAGTAAACTTGATGCTCAGGCACGAAGTCGTTGAGGCTATCGAGCAAGGCAAATTCCATATTTATCCGATAAAAACCATAGAAGATGCTTTGTCTATTCTAACCGGCGTAAAAATTGGAAAAATAAGCCGCGGCAAGAAATTTCCTTTAGGATCTCTCTACCGCAAAGCCGATGACAGACTTGCGCAACTCGCTGAAATTGCGCGCAGGTCGGAATGCAAAACAATATAAACAATTTAAAAGTATAGGAATCCCCTATGTCCAATTCATGGATACAGGCGAAAATGCCGGAATTTGTTCGTGATACATTCAGAGACTTCTGTCTGGCCGGAAGCGCACTCGAAGAACAATTCGAAACTTTCGACCGGGAACGCAGTGTCAGCTTTGAAGTTCTGAATGATTTAATCGGAACCGCAATGAATAAAGGGTTGCTTTGGAGACTCAAAGATACAGCCCATTTGCTTTTCCGCAATACAAAGGAAGATCCCTTGTCCGGTAGATTTCTGGATTGGGGATTGGGATATATTTTCCATGAAGCCTTCAAACTGAGAGAAGATGCTTATCAAAATTTGAACTATGCACCTCTTTTTTCTAATTTGAGAGGCAAAGATATTGCTCTGCAGGAATCTTCAATCGGGCAGGATTTTGTTCAGGTAGTTGAACAGACCGAAGAAAGTATGGAGCGGGAAATAAGCCGCATCAGATTTATTATTGCCAGATGCAGAAAACTTTTACCTTTATTTCTGCGAGATCATAAAGAAAATGCTCTTCTTGGACGGCTCCTTTACTCACAAAATCACCTTATACGGGAAGTTTTTCGTGATGAATATGAGTACCTAGTGGAGACAATTTACGAGGAAGAGCCTGAAATTCTTTATGTTCTTGCCGCCAGAAGTTTAAGAATGGGCGGCTGGATGGAAAAAGCTATTGATGCGACAAAACAAGCGTATAAATTGAACCCTAAAAATCCCAAGGTGTTGCAAGAAAAAGAAATAGTTGATAATTGGACGAAAAGAGTTAAAGTTTAACTGTAATCAACGGGTACCCTAGTTTAAATTTCTATCACGTAGAGGAGGCCTCTAAAAAATGAAAAAACTTATCTGGCTCGCAGTTGTTCTCAGCCTGATGTTCGTAATGGGCTGTGCTAAAAAGCAAGTTGTCCAGGAAGAAGTTGTGGTTGTTGAAGAAACTGAAGTTATAGTTGTTGAGGAAGCAGTTGTTCCCCCAACACCTATGGAAATTTATGAAGCTGAGTACAGAAACCTTCCTACTTCTCATGTTGTAGAAAAAGGTGAATGTCTCTGGTGGATTGCTGAATACCAGCAGATTTACAATGATCCTTTCATGTGGCCCCTTATTTATAAGGCAAACAGAGATCAGATCAAAAACCCTGACCTGATTTATGCAGGACAGAGCCTTGAAGTTCCCCGCGTAGGTTACAGCCTTGACGAAGTTAAGGATGCCCGTAAAGCAGCTGGTGCTTCATGGAAGACCCTGGAACCTCAGCAGGATGCAGTTGTTCCCGGTGAAATGAAAGCAGCTCTCGGCTATCTGTAGAAATACACAGCCTTTATTCTGCGATTAAAACCCGATTTCCGTTTAAACGGAAATCGGGTTTCTCTGTTTTATGCCCCTAAAAGCAAATCAAGCTTGAATCCCCCCCGGAAAAAAGACTATATTAAAATAAATCGCAGATCCCGAATAATGATTTCAGGTAATCTTGTTTATTAATTCACCCGCGGGGAAGAATGAATTTTATTGAATGGCTGAAAACAGGGTTTGGAAAACTGGTGCTGGCTACAGCCGGATTGCTGTTGCTCAGCACCTTCGGATTCTACTGGCTTGAGCTTAAAGAAAGTGCAAATGCAAATTTTTCCAATGCGTTCTGGTGGTCGATCGTAACCCTCACAACTGTAGGTTATGGAGATCTAGTTCCTGCAACTGTACCGGGCAGAATTCTGGGCGCATTGGTGATGCTGTCAGGCATCGGGCTGGTCACGTCGCTAACCGGTAATATGGCTTCCATGCTGGTTGAGCAGAAAGCTAAAAAACGTAAGGGGCTTTTAACTGTGAAAATCAGCGATCACGTTATTATACTGGGCTGGAATGATTATGCTTTCGGGCTGGTTGAATCACTGCTAAAGCAAACCGCGCTGAAAAATTTCAACCTTGTCATTGTTTGCGATCTGCTTGAACAGCAAAGAGACGAGATCGCTTTTAAGCTTGATCTTGGCGACAAACTGCACTTTGTGCACGGCTCCATATGCCAGGCAAGTGTTATTGCCAGAGCAAATCCTGAATTTGCAAAAACTATCTATGTTCTCTGTCAGGATAATATTGAAAGCAAAGAGGCTGACCAGCAAGCTATTTACGCAGTACTGGCTCTTCGAACAATGTCGCCGAAAGTCCCGATTTACGCTGAAATCGCCAAATATGAAAACCGGGAACACCTCCGCAGGGCCGGCGCAAATGAAATTCTGCACAGAGGTGAAATTTCTGCCCGCATGATGGGCATGATGGGAATTAACTCCTCAATGCTCTCTTTCTTCCGCAACCTTCTGGGAATCGGAAACTCAGGAAGATTACTTTTTAGACCCTGCACTTCTGATGATAAACGCAAAAACTGGGGAGAACTCAGCTCCATCCTCCGGACAACTGACGGAGCCCTTCCTGTTGCAGCTTGCAAACTTGGTAAAAATCTTTCGCTGCAAGACGTTATGGATGAAAGTTCAGCTCTCGATCAATTCATAATAGAACTCTTTGAAAACTCTGGGCAGGATACATCACTGGGCTTGCAAGGGCCTGAAGTAAAAATGAACCCTGCTGACAGCGAACCGATGGCCCAGTATGACGCTCTTCTGGTTATCAGCGCGGCAGGAGATTTTGATCATGACTGATTCATGGAAATTAATACCGATATTCAATGATCTTAAAGATGAAGAACTTTTTCACGTTCAAAATATTTTTAGAAAAATATCAGTCAGATCCGGCACGAATATCATATCTGAAGGCGAGGAAGGACATGAAATGTTCATTCTGGTCGATGGAAAAGTTAAAATTTCAAAAGCCATGCTTATGAAAGGTATGAGTGTCCCATTGTTAGAAATGGAAAATCCACGCAAAGTTCTTGCCAGTCTTGATGATTCAACTTTTCCTGTTTTTGGTGAGATTGCACTTATTGATAACGACCATCGTTCCGCAACTGTTACGGTTGTTGAAGACTCTGATTTTTTGATTACAGATAGAGAAAAATTTTTCGCGTTGATTGAAAAACACCCTGCCACAGGTAATAAACTTCTTTTGACCATAGGAAAGCGGCTGGCGGCAACGGTCCGTAAAAATAATGGCGAACTTGTAAAATTGACGACCGCGCTGGCCCTTGCTTTATCCCGCACTCGTTAACAACTGGACTTAAGTAAATTCACCAATTATGAAACCTACACCTCTGTTCTGAATCAGATCAACTGAACAGCACAGAGGAAATAACTTCTTTTGATCTTCCGGAGGAATAAATGAAAAAATTAATAGTCTGCTTTTGCTCGTTGCTACTTCTATTTGCAGCAGGTTGCGGTAAAAAAGTCATCCACTCTTCAAGGCCGCTCGCGCAGCCTAAAATTGTGCACAGGGATACTCCAAACACTGTAAAACCGATTTTAAAAACCGATCCTTATACAATAGACGGACGAACCTACGTGCCGTACCTCACCTCTAAAGGGTACAAGGCAGAAGGCCTTGCCTCGTGGTATGGTGATGACTTTCATGGCCGGACCACAGCCAACGGTGAAACATACGATATGTATGCAATGACCGCAGCACACAGAACCCTTCCTATGGGCAGCATGGTGGAAGTTACTGAACATGAAACCGGCAATAAAGTTGTTGTACGCATCAATGACCGCGGCCCCTTTGCTGACCCGGACATGAGAATTATAGATCTGTCCTATACGGCAGCATCAAAACTGGGCATTGCCAACAAAGGGATTACCCGCGTTGACCTTCGCACCATCAATGATGTTAATGTTGAACCAGTGGCGGCTTCTGAAATTGTAGCCGTAACCGCGGCTCCTGAAACAATCGCCGTGATAGAAGAAACCGTTCGAGCCGAACCGGAAATAGAAGAAATTTTAGTTTCAGAAACCGCAACGAACGAAACGCAATACTTCATTCAAGTAGGTTCTTTTACTGAACGCGCACGCGCTGAATCAATCTTGGAAGGACTGCGCAGGAATGGCTACAATGAATCAAGAATGGTGGAAGTAAGTGTGAACGGAGCAACATATATGAGGGTTCAAGCCGGGCACTTTGAGACACTGCTCGCAGCAGAAGAAGCTCTGAATTCTCTCGGATCTGAATTCACAGACATATTCATTGTAACGGAATAGAAAATAGACAACAAATTAAGGGGCCCGAATAATCAATTCGGGACCCTTATTTAATTGAAAAAACGGGTCTAGCTAATAGCTGCCGGAAAGCCGGATGTTATTAGTTAAGCTCTGATCTGAATTTGCGGGAAAGTCTAAAGACAACAACTTTGCGCGCAGGCAATGTTATTGACTCATTTGTCTGGGGATTACGCCCCTTCCTTGCATTCTTATCATAAGCTTCAAATTTACCGAAACCGCTGACAAGCATTGCATGATCGCTTTTGATCGCCTGCTTCATGATGTCAAGGATGCTTTCAACCAGATCTTTGATTTCCGCTCTATTCCGATCGGTTTTCTCATAGATGTAATCAACGACACTGGCTTTTGTAAGAGTATTTCCGTTCGCCATTTCCTCTCCTCCGGTATCCCCGGCCCTGTGGTCAGGGGCGGCGGTTTTTAAGTTATCCACTGGTTTTGCCCAGCGGCTATACTAGCTAAAACGTTATCTCCAGAATAAATTACCTATCAATTTATTCACTTTATCATCTTTTCTATCTTTTGGGCAAGGGCCATTGCTTCATCCATATCATTATATTCACCTTGATCCCAAAGTTTTAATCCATCGTCCTTAAAACGGGGAATAAGATGGAAATGCGCATGGAAAACAAGCTGCCCTGCGGCATCATTGTTGTTCATAAGCAAATTCAGCCCATCAGCTCCGGTGGCTTTAACAATAGCATCACCAGCTACCTGCGCAGCTGTCATAAGCTCTTTTCCAAGGTCAGCAGGAATATCCCAAAGATTTTTATAATGCCCTTTAGGAATTACCAACGCATGTCCTTTGTTAACAGGCCCGATATCTAAGAAGCTGAGAATATTTTCTGTTTCATAAATTTTAAAACAAGGAATATCTCCAGCAACGATCTTACAAAAAATACAGTCTTGATTGTTCATATTAATTAATGTTGAAATACTTGTGTTGCGTGTTGTGATAAATAATTCTAAACGAGTATAACTCGTTCCACAGTGATAAGATTACTAATTATTTACCTAACCATTTTTTTTTAATCAAGCTAATTTATTAAATAAAGACATGATTAGTGTTTTTTATTTAAGGAATACCCCAAAAAAATGAGCTGTCTCCTCTTCAAACACCCTGAACCTAGCCGCCCGAAAACCCGTATCTGGCCTGTCTTTATGCCCTTTATGGGTTGCCCGTCACGCTGCGTATACTGTTCACAAGAAAGACAAACTGGTACAGGCGCTAAGGGATTAAACAAAATATATCAAGCTATTACCGAAGATATACCCGCTTTTTTTTCAAATTCAAACCGAAAACCTCTTGAATTGGCTTTTTTTGGTGGCACATTTACAGCTCTTCCAATGGAATGGCAGCTACGCTTTTTAAGCGCTGTTAAAAAACATAAAGAAAATGGTTTCATCACAAAAATAAGATGCTCCACCAGACCGGACTTCATCGAATTTGATAATTTAACGAAGTTGGCAGAATCCGGAATGGATATGATCGAACTGGGCATTCAAAGTTTTTCAGCACACACTTTAAAAAGATCGGGACGCAACTACTCTCCTGAAACAGCTCGTAAAGCCTGTGAAACAGTCAAAAAAGCAGGTCTTTCTCTGGGCATTCAGCTTTTACCGGGTTTGCCGGGTTCAGCAAAAAGTGAATTTCAAAACGATATCGACAGAACAATTTCCATAGAACCGGATGCTGTAAGAATTTATCCATGTCTCACCGTAAAAGGGACTGCGCTCGAAAAACTTTATAATGCAGACAGATATAAACCTTGGAGCTTGACGAGAACAGAAGAAGAGCTTTCCTTTGCACTGCTAAGGCTTTGGAACAAAAAAATTCACGTTATCAGGCTTGGCGTTGCCTCCGAAGATGGATTTCAAGATAACATTGTAGCAGGCCCTGTACATCCGGCACTCGGACAACTCGTACGCTCGAAGGCCCTATACCTATTCATTCGCTCACGCTTGCCGTTATTAAATTCAGAAGTTAAACAGGTTGTTGTTCCATCTAAATACTCCGGTGAATTCTGGGGACACAAAGGAACACTTAAACCCCTCTACTCACGCCTCAACATTACCCCCGGCAATGTTCGTTTCAGCAAGGGACGACAGTTTGAACTGCATTACTAAAATCTATCCGTATTATTTATTAAACTTTTTATTTTTATTTAGTAATGATTCCTGTTAAGACTTTTTGATATGGATATCACATATTCATAATTAATAGATTAATTCTTTCAGAAAAGGATTCCATGAGTTAATCTCATCATAAAGTAACAGGAGAATTATATGAGCGCATTAACTGCTGAAGATAAATATCGTAATTTTATTCCCGATGAGAGCCGTAAATATTTAGAAAAATTATTTTCCGAATTTGATAAAGATGTAATCATTGAAGTCTACACTCAAAAAGGCCCTCATGACGAATACAATGAATTTACACTGAATCTTTGCCGCGCCCTCGCTATTCTTACGGATAAGATCGAGATCTCCGAATATTCCCTCGACTCTGACATGGCTCGCAAACGCGGAGTAGACACAACCCCCACAGTCCTTATATCCCCTGAATCATATGACATCCGCTTTTTAGGTGCTCCGGCGGGCGAAGAAGGTAGAGCTCTTGTTGAAGCTCTGAACCTTGCTTCGCGAGGAACAGCTGTCATTTCAGACAGTACAAAAGAAATTATGTCAAAGCTTGAATCTGAAAGACAAATTAAAATATTTTCCAGCCCGACCTGCCCCTACTGCCCCGGACAGGCTATAAACGCATTCAAAGCAGCTGTCGTCAGCCCTGATAAGGTTTCAGCATGGTGCATATCCACCTTGGAAAATTCAGATTTAGCTGAAAAATATAAAGTAGGCTCGGTGCCTCACACAGATTTCAACAACGAGATTTCATTTATCGGCCTTGAAGCCGAAGAAAAATTCATGACACAACTGCTCTTTCTCAAGCCCCTGGATGATATACTTAAAAATCAGCGCGAGATAAAAAAAGAGACAGGACAGAAAAAGAACGAAACGGACATTGATCTGGTAATTATAGGCTCCGGCCCTGCTGGAATGAGCGCAGGAATATACGCTAAAAGAAGCGGGCTGAGTTGCGTCATCCTCGATAAGCATGGAATAGGAGGACAAATCGCCCTCACTCCTAAAGTTGAAAATTATCCAGGCTTTTCGAATATTCAGGGAATTGATCTTGTTGAAATACTCAGCACGCATGCCCGGGAATATACAGAAATCAAACAATTTGTTGAAGTTCTTGACCTTCAATACGGAGAACGTATTAAAGTTGTAACCGACGAGACAACTTATCACGCCAAAGGCATATTGCTGGCGACAGGTGTAAAAGTGCGCATGCTCGACGTTCCCGGCGAAGACAAATTCTACGGACATGGCGTCAGTTATTGTGCCACCTGTGATGGAAATTTCTATCGCGGCGGAAAAGTTCTTGTTATCGGCGGAGGGAATACAGCCATGACTGATGCTCTCCACTTAAAAAAACTTGGTGTCGAAACAACGATAGTTCACCGCGGAGACTCTTTCAGAGGCGAAAAAGTATTGCAGGACGCAGTAGCACGCGAGGAAATTGAAATTTTATGGAATTGTGTTGTTTCTGAGGTGCTGGGAGAAGATCAAGTTGTTGGTGCACGCCTTAAAAACACTAAAGACGGCTCTGAATTTGATAGAGAAACGGACGGTCTTTTCGTTGCTATAGGGCAAACACCGAACACTGTTCTTGCCGAAAAAATTGGTGTTAAGTTATGTGATGACGGATTCATAGAAGTAGACACTTCACAACGGACCAACATTGAAAGAGTCTACGCAGCCGGAGATGTTACCGGCGGAGTCCGTCAGATTATCACTGCCACAGGACAGGGAGCGGCGGCAGCGCTGACAGCATTTGAAGATTTCAACCGCTTCTATGCTGATGAGAATAAAATCCCAAAAAATATCTGGTAAATAAATTTAAAATTACTGTGCAAGCATGTCTTCCCGCACAATAAGAAATGTGGAAATGGTCCGGGCAAGGCTCACAGGGGCTTGATACATAAGCCAGTGAGCCGCGTTTTTAAAACGGACCAGCCATGCTCCTTGAATCTTCTCTGCCAGCTCAAAGCTCAGAGTTTCAGGAAGAATATCGTCCTGCATACCTGAAATAATCAATGTATCTTTATGTAGTGATTCAAGCCTGTCACAGGTTCCAGACCAATTAATCAAAGCCTCACCTTGCGCCTTTATAATCTCAATATTCGGAGGATTTTTGGAAGAGGGCAACTTTGAGATCGCATCAGGATGCTTATCCAGCCATGCCTTAGGAAAAAAATGGGAAAGCAGTTCTTTTGTATCCATTTTCATCAATTCTTTTGTAATTTTTGCTACAGGCTCACTCTCGCAGGCTGCTCCCATCAATATCAATTTTTCAACCTTTTCAGGATGATTCAAAGCTAGTTCCTGAGCGATTAATCCGCCCATAGACCAGCCCAGAACATGTGATTTTTCATAACCCAGTGCATCCAGCAACCCCGCGCTGTCATCCGCCATGCGGGTTATTGAAATAGATTCCGTACCTAGTGATGACCCACCCATGCCCCGATTATCAAACAAGATCACCTTATGATTTTTAGCAAGTTCACGGATTAAATCCAGATCCCATAAATCCATAGTTCCGGCAAAACCCATGATCATAAGCAGCGGTTCGCCTTTTCCGTACACCCGGTAAGCTAATTGTGCGTCTGCAACCTGCACCGTTGAATACGGAAGCGAGCTAATATCCGGCGCGGTATTAATATTATTTTTAGGTCCGCAAGCAGCCATGCTGGATAACAAAATAAATAAAACAAATAAGTTAAAATAGCGCTGCATGACGGCTCCTGATATATTTCATAAATTAATTTATACTTAAAGGAACATTACCTCGTAGAGATAGTTTTGGAAAGAGCACCCTGCCAACGACAGGGTGCTCTTTGTATCAGTTAACCCTCGACTTCAATTTCATCTATTTTAGAATCATCGGATTCTGTCTCAGCGTCTTCGATTTCAGCAGGTTCAGAATTCTTTATTTCAATTTCATCACCTTCCACATCTTCTACTTCCGAAACCGAAGATTCTTTAAAAACATGTTTGCTCTCTCCAAAATAATCATCTCTGACTTCGTTCCGTATTGATGTGATACTGAAGACTTCCCCCTTCTGTAAAAAATACTGAACACGGTGAAGCAAATCACGAATGGCGGCGGCATAATCTTCCGCATCACCTCCAGCCGATTCATTCGCTTCCGCAAGATCTTTCAGACAATTCATAATGAGTTTTGCCTGCGGATTATCCCGCATACTGAATAAAGCTGTGAGCATGGCGGCATCTCCAGCTCCAAGTCCTTCAGCCATTAATGAATAAATTTGATACTCAACAGCAATTGCACGGGAAATTATTCCATCTACTGCAGTAATAAACGGTCCATCTTCGCCGACCGTATCTTTTCGTTCGATAACAAGGCGCCATCTTTGACGGAACTCTACCGGCAAGCCTGAATCTGTAATAATTTCTGGAGTTAATCGACCCTCACTATATTGCTGAAAAAGAGCACGGTTTAATGCATTCAGCCTTTCCTCTTCCGCCTTCTTGGCTATAGCTGCTTGCTGAAATTTATCAGCCCGAACCATTTCAACCAGTTCCTGCTGCATTGCCGGGTCACTTATTTCATCAATGTTGGCCTGCATTTCTTCATCACTTAATCCGCGTAACTCAGCAAATTCCTGTTTAAGACTTTGATTCCAAGCGAGAGGTTTTAATTTTTCCTCAAGGCGGGCATAAACTTCTTCTGAAAGCCTATCTTTCCAGCTTACAGCCACCAGCAAGGCAGATATCGGATCTTTTGCTCCGATAGATTCGATTGCACCGCCATACATAGCCTGCTTTGCGCTACTGAGACGATGGTTCAAAACAGCGGGATCGCTTCCCCGATAAAGCCTTAAAACCGCCCCTTCCAAAAGATTCTCGCCATGCACAAGTGTTGCATAATCCGGGCTGAGATTTACCGATTTAAGCACAGAATCAATGGTGTCACGGGCCGTGTTATCCTTCCAGTTCTGATATTCCTGACTCTGATGCTGTGCGACAAAATTTATCGCTGTTTTCCTGCGCGAATTCAAAAGAGCCGTAAACCTTACACGAGCTTCATCATCAGGCAGCTTATCGAGATGCTTGCCGCCTTCCTCTGAAAAATAATCATTCACCTCATTGGTTGCAGTTTGCGCCGCTCCAGCCTGCCGTTGCAACACTCCTGTTTCAGGAGAATTTAGAATCTCCTGCAATCCTGCCTCAAAAGAATTATAAGCATCAAGCACCCGCAAATCACGCTCTTCATCCTGCCTGTCATGAGCACGCTTCATAAGTTCAGGAGCTATATCCTTCTTACTAAGCAGAAGTTCAACCTCAGGGCTAACTACCTTTGCCGCCCCGTCCGCACCTAAAACATCGCGCCGCCCCTGCTCCGCTGAAAATTTACCCATTCCACCCGCTGAAACTTTTGGCATTACTTAAGCTCCCTGTTAACAATTGATTTATTTACAAAAATACATCTGTTGAAACAGGTGAATAGCGCGCAGGGCGGACATGAATAAGCCGAGTCAGGTCCGGGGGTTAAAAAAAGTTAAAAAAAATGCCCCGACCGAAGTCGGGGCTAATACACAAATCATAAATAAACTGAGTCCTATATATAAACCTCGATTAATCACTACTCATCCCT
Organism: Maridesulfovibrio ferrireducens; assembly: GCF_900101105.1. Classification (NCBI taxonomy): domain Bacteria; kingdom Pseudomonadati; phylum Thermodesulfobacteriota; class Desulfovibrionia; order Desulfovibrionales; family Desulfovibrionaceae; genus Maridesulfovibrio; species Maridesulfovibrio ferrireducens. Next base: position 677,494 of record NZ_FNGA01000001.1, on the reverse strand, counting down.
TAATTGATAATCTTCGAATGTTAAAAACATAAATACCTATAAATTATTATTTTGAATAGCGCTGAAAGAGGTCAGAGACAATTACTCCGGCACCTTCAAAAATTGATTTTGGATTAGGGGCGGTTCCACTTATAGGATTTGCTCCTTTCGCAAAATCAATAACTTCTTTTGCTCCAGGAGTCATGGCGACCTTATTAGCAATAGCTACAGCTGCACTTGAAACAGCAGGGCCTGCTGCTATTCCTGAAGCTAGTGCAATAGGAAGGACTCCGGCTCCAAGAGCTGTTAAAGTTGCATCTTGTAATTTATCATTTGTTTTAAATTCATCTACAGTTTTTCCAACAGCCTCACCCGCTGCATCTGCCCCCTTATCAAGAGCTTCTACCGCAGCTTTTCCACCTTCGGTAGTAGCTTTTGATACCTTTAATGCTTTTCTCCGCTGCCCCTTCAAGTCCTTTCGGGATTGCAGTTGAAGCTTTACGTAATCCTGAGATTATTTTTGAAAAAACTCCTTCTTTTTTCTCCTCACTCTTCCCAGCAAGACCCGTCCGGTCATGAAAATTAATAGGATCATCGAGGCAATAGCCATAAATATCCACATCCCCGCCAGCAAAGCCAATTGGGTCAGGGGTTATGAACCTGCCGATGGCGGGACAGTATTCACGATATCCCAAATGTATGAGTCCTGTGTTTTTATCCGTCAATCCTGCGGAGAAGCCTCGTTGGGCTATAAAAATTCCTCCTAATAGCAGCTAGGAGGAGTTTTAGCGAGATAACAGGTTGTTAAAATTAATTATATTCTATGGAGCAAAGCCACTATAGAGCCAGCACCAAAATATAAAAAATAAGTACAGTGTGGGAAGGCAACAAATTACCCCCGGCGTAATCACATAAAATAAATTCACTGAGGATTTGTCTTTGTTTTTCAAAAGCAAAAATAGCAAAAAGAAATATGGCAAAATTGGAACTACCAAAATAGTAAGAGGCTCATTTATTAGATGAAATAAATACTTAAACAAATAGTATGTTGGTGCGATAATTACCCACATAAGTATAATTACATTTTTATTGCTTAACATAATTTTTCATTTTAAAAATTAATTTAGCAGCTTTTCTGTAATCTTTTGCATCTTCCTTATCTTTTCCTTTTGGTGGATTAGTCCACTTACTTGGATCATCACCTAGTTTTTCAAGATCTTCTACCAACATTTCGTCAGCTTCCTTAATTTTTTGTTTTTGTACTTCATTAACATCTCCCAATATTTCTATATTTTTTATACGCTCATACGCAAGATCATGTTTTTTATAGGCCTCATCTGAGCTATCTACAGGAGGTTTCGAACCAACCTTTCCTCCGTCTACACCTCCACTATGGAGCCCTCCTCCCCAATTTCCATATTTTGGACCATCTTTTAAAGTTCGACCTTCTCCTCCCCATTTTATTGCAGAGTAGGGTTTTTTCCCGTATTTTTTAATCACTTCATGCATATCAAGCCCAGTAATAGAATCACTTTTATAATTCTCTTTTTTCTTTTCTTCACTCTTCCCAGCAAGCCCCGTCCGATCATAAAAATTAATCGGATCATCCCAACAATAACCATAAACATCCACATCCCCGCCAGCTAAACCGATGGGGTCGGGAGTTATGAACCTGCCGATGATGGGGGCGTATTCGCGATAGCCCAAATGTACGAGTCCGGTATCTTTATCGTGAAGTCCGGCGGCGAATCCGAGGCATACATCCAGACTGACTCCGCTATCGAGCAATACATTCCCAAACGAATCATATATAATTCGCTTTACATCATAACCTCTTTTGTCCGCAACCATACCATAGGGGCTTGATTACACAAAAAAAAGCCCGTTGAAGCACAAACTTCAACGGGCTTATCTCTAAATAAACTTACTTAATAAGAATTCTTACAATCCGCACTTCGCCATGTAATCAATCAGGTCTGCAACGCGGCAGGAGTAACCCCACTCGTTGTCGTACCATGCGTATACTTTGGCAAGATTTCCGCCCTGAACCACTGTGAAATCAGCTTCCACAATACCTGAACGAGGATCGGCCAGATAGTCAGAAGAAACAAGCGGCTCTTCGGAATAACCGAGAATGCCCTTGAGTTCGCCTTCAGCCGCACTTTTAAGCACAGCTTTAAGATCTTCAGTTGTGGTGTCTTTGCTAAGTATTGCAACAAAGTCCACAAGAGATACTGTCGGTGTAGGAACACGTACAGAATATCCTTCAAACTTGCCTTTCATTTCAGGAATAACCAACGCAACAGCCTTAGCCGCTCCGGTGGACGTAGGAATCATATTACAAGCAGCAGCACGCGCGCGCCTTAAATCTTTATGCGGCTGATCGAGAATACGCTGATCGTTTGTGTAGGCATGAATGGTGGTCATAACACCTTTTTCAATGCCGAACTTCTCGTGAATCACCTTTACAATCGGAGCAAGACAATTGGTTGTACAAGAAGCATTTGAAATAATATTATGCTTTATTGGATCATAATCTTTATGGTTAACACCCATAACAACAGTGATGTCTTCATCCTGTGCAGGAGCTGAGATTACAACTTTTTTTGCTCCGCTTTGCAGATGCTGAGCAGCTTTTTCTCCGGTTCTGAAAATACCCGTGCATTCCACAACCACATCCACACCGCATTCTCCCCAAGGGATTTTGCGCGGATCGCGTTCAGCAAAATTCTTTATAGTGAAATCATCGCCAATCTGCATGATGTTGCCATCAACAGTGATTTCAGGCGGAAATTTACCGTAATTTGTATCTCTGGAACAAAGCAGCGCATTGGTTTTAATATCGAAAAGGTCATTTACTGCAACAACTTCAATATTATCACGATGCCTTTCCCAAATGGTTTTAAGCACCTGACGGCCAATACGCCCGAATCCGTTAATCCCAACTTTTACTTTACTCATATTGCTATCCTCATAAAAGGAACGGATCAGTCATCGACCCGGTAGGTGTAATCGTTAGCCAGTTCACTTGCCCTCTTAAGTGCATGAAACATGCGTGCATTTTCCAGCGCAAGCCCTGAAAGATCTGCAACGCATTTGAGGAAATCAAGTTCCTCTTCTGAAAATTCACGCTTTTCGCCCGAATACACTCTGAGCACACCGATAACCTTTTCACCCCGGGCTGTAAGCGGAAGAACAACCAAGGAAACAAGTCCTTCTTTTGCTGCTTCTTCAGGGTACTGAAAACGGTCATCACTGCGGACATCGGCAATACTTAAAATTGCGCCCTTCAAAACTTCCTGATCGATACGACTTTTAGAAACCTCTACAGGCCCTTTTTTTTCATATCTTTCACTCAGTCCGTATGAGGCATCCGCTAAAAGAAGCTCACCGCTACGATCAAGCAAACGAATGAAACAACCTTTCAGATTCATTTCCGTAGCAACCTTCTCGGCTATCCTAGAAAGAACCTTCTTCGGTTCCAAGCTGGAATTGATAGCTCTGGTAATCTCATAAATCGCTTTGTAGAGTCTGGTTTTACCCATTTCTCAAACCTACCTTGTTTTAAATTTCATAAAAAAGACCGTCTTAGGGAAATACGGCACTTCAATTTTTAAAACACGTCAATCTTTATTATTAGCAATCTAGCACATTGTGCTCGATATTGCATGTAAAAGAACGAAAGAGATTGTTAAGCAAAAAATAGAATTATGTTCACTTTGCAACATTAAAACTAAATTTAAGATTCACTATAGCTCACAATGTTGCATATGGAATCATTAAAAGCAAAGCCTTTCGTATTTTTTTGTTTTAATTTTTATCTCTGATTGCTCCGAGAAAACGAGACCGTAAGGCTTCACTCATAAGTCCTTTTTTAACTGGAGAAAGTTTAAGGAACCCACCAACAACAGCTCGCATAAATGATTCACTGCGACTGTTGGGATTATCAAAAATAAGATTTTGCAAAGTACCCCGTTCGAGGGATTGCAGGATAACGCGCTCAAAGCTGTCTTCGGGATGAATAACTTTCTGCTCGCGCTTTTCCATCTGCAATGCTCTGGTTTCACATTTTAAAGCACAGACTCCGCATCCAAGGCAGAGTTTGTTATTAATTTCAGCATATTTTCGGTTTTTAGCAGGAGCTGTAACAGAATCAACGCCAGCTTTTTCAAGCATGGTGATGGCATCGATCGGACACGCCTTGGCGCACAATCCACAACCATTACACTCTTCAAGATCACACTTTGCAATGAAAGATGAAGAAACAAGCATGCCCGGGTAACCTGAATATTTAATGCCCTGCATAAGATTGCAACAGCAACCGCAACAATGACAGATGAAACCTGCATTCTGTTTAACGTTGTCCGTAGAAAGCGTGAATCCCATTTCTTTAGAACGGGCAAGAATATCGAGCATTTCAGAACGTGAAATTTCGCGGGCGAATTTATTGCGGATCAAAAACTGCGCCGCGTCACCCATGGAAGTGCAAGTTTCAAGGGGGACATCGCAACCCTGTTTGCCGAGGTGCATTTTTTCATGCCGGCAAGAGCATAAACCGACAGCGAACAGATTTTGCCGTTCAATCAAAGCTGATGCTTTCTCATAATCAAGAATCTCAACATGATCGACATCGCGGATAGTTTCTTCATAAGGCAATGCGCGCATAACTGAAATTTGCTGCCCGTCGCCAAAATTTGCGTCGATAAAAGATCGGTCTCCGAACATATAACTTTGGAACAATTCTGCCCATTTTTTGGAGTCAAGATTGCCGCCCGTACGCATCATGGTAAATTCAAAAAAACCGATGACAAACGGGCTGATCATATAGAGATATTCATCTTTTTCCCACATATCGCAAACAAGCCCTTTGAAGCACATGTCTTCAAGCATAGGCTGGAGCTGTTTTTGATTAATGCCTGTAATTTTTGAGATACGCTGAAGACTGGAAGGGCGATAGGGCATGCGGACAATCAGATCCGCTTCTGCGAGAGAATAAAGAGATTTAAGAAGCTCATGCAAAGGCTCAGACCACGGCATACGAACCGTGGTATTATCAACCTTTTGACCTAACTGCCGATAAATATCTTTTCCAATGATGTGTCCCATGAAAACGAGTTACATTGAGACGTATCTGTTAGCAAGTGGCAACCGCTTACTTCAAAAAGAACAAACTTTTTTTATGGGAACACTCTTGACTTATCTTTTTTGGGAACATATATATTGGTTGTGAACGTAATCTCAACCAAAACATTAAATGCTTATCGCAACTGTTATCCTGAGGCGGATCAAGCCTTGCGAACATGGCTTGTAATTATGAAAAAAAGTAACTTCAAACATTTTTCAGAATTAAAACAAATTTTTGGGTCAGCTGATTTAATCACTAATGACGTGATCGTTTTTAATATAAAAGGTAATCATTTCAGATTAATTGTAAATATAGATTTCCTTCGCCAATCTGCCTACGTAAAATGGTTTGGCAGACATAAAGACTATAACAAAATTAACCCTTCGGAGGTGAAACATGAATATCCGCCCTGTTAAGACAGAAGGCGACTATGAACTCGCCCTCGAACGCATTGAATCTCTATGGGGAGCAAAGGCTAATACTCAAGAAGGCAACGAACTTGATATTCTTCTTACCCTTGTATCTGTTTATGAAAATGAACATCACACTGTTCCTCAACCAAACCCTATTGAAGCGATTAAGTTCGTGATAGATCAACAAGGATTAAATCAATCCGATTTAGTTCCATTTATAGGGAGTAGGTCTAAAGTTTCAGAAGTGCTTAGTGGAAAAAGGCCCTTAACTCTTTCAATGATTAGAGCCTTGCACACAGGACTTTCTATTCCCGCTGAAACACTAATACAAGAAGGAAGTCCTTTTTACCAAGACGGGGATGACGTTGATTGGAAAAAATTTCCAACATCTGAAATAGTTTCGAATGGATGGGTGACGGATCTCGATCCTCGTACACAGCAAGAAGAAATAATGCGTAACCTTGCGGCTCAAGCAGGGGTTGATAATTTTTTGACCCAAACAGCCTGTTTTCGTCAAGGAACTCGCCGTAACGCAAAAGATGATTCGTTTGCTCTTCAAACTTGGATTCTCAAGGTTCTGGCTGAAGCTCATAATATTAAAATTGACTCAAATTTCAATCAATCTGAGCTTAATTATGATTTTTTACGCAAGGTCGTTCAGCTTAGCACTCTTTCCTCTGGCCCAGCAAACGCTAAAGAATATTTGCAAAACAAAGGTATAAAACTGGTCATAGTGCCTCATCTGAAGCGAACATATGTTGATGCTGTACTTCTTCTGGAAAAAGGAAAAATTCCCGTAATAGGAATGAGTTTACGATATGATAGAATTGACTATTTTTGGTTTACCTTGCTGCATGAACTAGCTCACTTAGCACTGAACCACCTTACAGCCTCCGACGATTGCATTATTGATGATTTAGAATTGCATAACTCGCTAGATAATATAGAAAAAGAAGCTGATAAATTTGCAAAAGAAGTGTTAATCCCTAAAAAACTATGGGTAGCATCTAACGCACCTAAATCTGCAAAAATTGCTGATATTATTTGTCTTGCAAGAGAAGCAGATATTCATCAAGCAATTGTTGCTGGAAGAATTAGATATGAAAAAAAGAACTACCGACTTCTTTCTCGCTATGTTGGACATGGAAAAATAAGAAGCCAATTTAATTAAAAAAAACCACTCATAGCAGTGAGTGGTTTTTTAATAAAGCGACCTATCTAAGCAACTGGGGTCGCGGCACAAATTGCTCCCAAATCATGACCCGGGTAGCTCCTTGTAAAGTAAGCATAGCTACCATGACATCGGAGCATCACGCAATAGCAATATCAGTTGTTAAGGAGTAAACATGTCAAAAGAAAAAACCAGAAAAATTGGTAGAGATGCCAAAAATGGACAATTCATAACAGTTAAAGAAGCAAAACGTCGTAAAGCAACTGCAGTAGTAGAAACAATCAAAAAAAAATAATCATTCGTGACAATTGGAACCGGGTTCCTTTGTCACCATATACATTACAGACTTTACTCAATTCTCATCATTTTACTTTCTTTACTTCAAAAAGAACTCAGAAATATATTTAGCCGCGGTAAATAAAATGATGACCGTAAGCATCCATTTGATAATTTTAGCTGGAAAAAATTTCTGACAACGCGCTCCGAGATACATACCCGCCATGCCGCCGATGCCGAAAAGAATACCCAGCGTCCAGTCTGGAGCTATAGCCATATTCGGATAAAGCGGAGCGATGGCCTGATAAAACAACACTCCCGCTACCGAAGTAACAAAAGTACCCATAAGCGCCGCCCCTGCCACGGTATAAACCGGCAACCCGAAGATGGTCACAAAAAACGGTGCAATTATAGACCCGCCCCCGATACCATAAATACCGCCCACAACTCCAACTATCAAAGACAGCGAAAGAAGACCGATTGATGAGCAATCATAGACCTCGCCATAAAATTCATAGCTGATGCGGGTTACTGAAAATTTCAGAACGCGTACGGTCGGAAGTTTTTCACCTTCATCATTTCTCTTTGAATGATCTTTGACGAGTTGCTGAAACTTTTCTTCAGCACCTTTATTAGGACTTTTATCTTTTTTGAGTATGCTTAAGGCAAGTTTAACGCCGATCCACAACAGCACTGCTGAGGCAAAAAGTTTAAATGCTGTTGGATCAGGAAGCCACTTGACGCGAACAATAGCTCCGACAAGCACGCCGGGCAAAGTTCCCACAATAACGACAATCGTCAGAGGCCAAACCATACGCCCTTCACGGATATAGCGCAAAACACCTGACGGAATAGCGACTATATTAAAGAGCTGATTCGTTGCCGAAACGGATGGTGACGTATAGCCGAGAAACGACATCTGAAAAGGCATAAGCAGGAATGCGCCTGAAACTCCCCCCATAGAAGTGAAGAAAGATACTACGAAAGCCACTAACGGAGGGACAAGAGGGTTTACTTCGATTCCTGCAACGGGAAAATACATAGGCTTATTCTCGCTTTTCAGATTGTACAGCTCACAAATAGAGCGTTGTTATTATAATCTTCACTCGTTGACTTCCTAATATCATACCTTGTGAGTAGAAAACAACATCAATTTAAGCATAATGTAGTTCCCCGGACCTGACTCGGCTTATTGCCGTGACAAACGGGGAAGGATTACACCCGAAGGTGTTCACATATAATGAAGAAAGCGATCCCGTCAGCATGACTTTTGAAGGACGCACCTTTCTTTTTGCGACTAATCAAGTCGGCACAATCTTCATGGTTGCGGACGAAAGAGGTTATGATGTAAAGCGGATTATATATGATTCGTTTGGTAATGTATTACTCGATAGCGGAGTCAGTTTAGAGGTATGTTTAGGATTCGCCGCGGGACTGACAGACAAAGATACCGGACTCGTACATTTGGGATATCGTGAATACGATCCCGCCATCGGCAGGTTCATCACCCCCGACCCAATCGGTTTGGCTGGCGGGGATGTGGATATTTATGGCTACTGTTTGGATGATCCGATTAATTTTCATGACCGGACGGGGTTGGCTGGGAAGAGCGAAGAAAAAAAGGAAGGAGCTTTTTCAAAAATAGTTTCAGGATTACGTAAAGCTTCTACTGCGATACCGAAAGGACTTGAAGGAGCAACGGAGAAAAGCATTAAGGGTATCAAAAAAGCTACTGTCGAAGGTGGAAAAGCTGCGGCAGAAGCTCTTGATAAGGGGGCAGATGCAGCGGGTGAGGCTGTTGGGAAAACTGTAGATGAATTTAAGAAAAATAAAGAGTTACAAAAATATACAGAGATAGCTCTCGGGGCAGGGGCGCTGCCTATTGCATTAGCTTCAGGAATAGCAGCAGGCCCTGCTGTTTCAAGTGCAGCAGCATCTGTTGCAACTAAGATCGCTACGACTCCGGGGGCACAAACTGTATTAGATTTTGCAAAGGGGCTTAACCCGTTTAGCGGAGAAGCTCCAAAACCTAGCTCTCCCAGTGAAGCCGCTGGGATTATTGGTCCTTATCTAGTAAAAAGAATTGATGAATTAGGTGCTTGGGATAAAATTGGAGAGCAGTATAATAAAAACGTACAAAATAGTTACGCGAATAATTTTAATATTGATAAAAGCAAAATATTACCTTCTCGAACATCTATAACCAAACATCACTCAAAATAGCATGAAAGCCACTCTTAAATTCTTGACTAGTTGACTATGACAAAACGGATAGAGATGAAAAATAAAATAATAAAAAAAAAGAACTCTTCCATCTTTATAAGGATTTTTCTTATAGTAGGAGGAATATTTGGAATATTTGCAGCCGCACCGTGGAATAAAGAAAATATTCTTTATCATCGAGGCGGATACCCTACTGACACCACCGCAAATTGGGCAATTACTGTTCTCTGCACTATTGCTATTGTGTATGCTGTGTTGGACAAATCTACCATAAAAGATAGAGGGCTTGGATTATATACAGATCATATTTGCCCTAATTGTGAACAAGTCTTTCTTAAAGGTGAAAAACCTAATAACAATCTGTGTTCAAAGTGCAAAGTTCAGATTGAACCCTTGGAAGGTTTTTATAAAAGGCACCCCGAGTTGAAAGACAACTAACCAATTTAGCCCCGACTTAGGTTGGGGCTTTTTTTTAACAAGAATTCTACCATCGGCAGATTCATAACACCCGATCCAATCGGTCTTGCTGGCGGAGATGTGGATGTTTATGGCTCACGCTAAGGCTGCGACAAAATCTCCCGCAAAACTGTCAGCCCCCTCAACAATTCATCTGTCGTACGCGGCCCGCTAAGTGAAATCCTAGCCATTGCGGGAACAACGCTGTCACCCACTGCAAACTTTTCCGCGCCGAATATATTTATTCCAGCCTCACGGGCGCGGGCTTCAAACAAATAACCCCGCCACGGTTTCGGCAATTGAAGCCAGATAAAAAATCCCGTTGGTTGACCGTAGTAGATCAACCCGTCAAGAAGACCTTTAACCGCTGAAAAACGCTTTCTAGCTTCATCCTGCTTAAGATTAATAATCTTATCGGCGGTGCCATCCTTTATCCACTCAGAAGCAAGCTCTGCGTTAAGAGGCGGAGTCATCCATACTGTATTTAAAATCGCATGTGCCAGTTGATCGCGCAGATGATTGGGAGCGGACATAAAAGCCACCCGCAATCCCACTGCCAGTGACTTGGAAAGTCCCGCAATATGAACACTGTTTTCAGGGACCAGAGATGAAACCGGAAGCAGAGAACTTTGCGTGGTCAAATCATAAGCATCATCTTCAATGATAATAAGAGAATGCTTGCGCGCGATCAAAGCAATTGCTTCGCGCCGCTGCGCAGACATACACGCAGTGGTGGGATTCTGCACCCCGGGCATTAGGTAAAGCCCTTTGATATTCTCTCTGCGGCAGACAGTATCCAGCGCTTCGGGAAGCATACCTTCCTTATCCATTGTAATCGGAACAAGCCGGATGCCAAGCATGGCTGCCAGAGTTTTCATGCCGGGATAAGTGAGAGCGGACGATGCAATACGATCCCCCGCGCGAAACAACCCTGTCAGGCAACAAGTGAGTCCATGCTGTGCGCCTGAGCAGACGAGCACATCATCCGGAGTGACATCAAGACGGTAACGCTTGCACCATTCTGCACCTGCTCCGCGATGCTCCGGCAACCCGCGTGGATCAGTGTAACGCATAAAGGCATTCGAGTTACGCCGCCGGATAAGCCTTTTCATTCCCTCTTGAATATCCGGGTCCAGATCGTAGAAGGTATTAACCATACCCATCTCAATAAGACCGGGAGCATGCGGTTCGAATGAAACCATAGAAGAAGAAATCCGCGCATCTGAAGCCACAAAGGTTCCGCGCCCTACAGTTCCCGAAATCAGACCGCGCCGCTCAGCCTCAACATAACCGCGTGTAACGGTGCTGACATTGATTGCCAGCTCGTCAGCCAGTTCGCGATGTGTGGGGAGGCGATCCCCCGGTTTAAGCTTGCCTGCAAAGATATCACGCTCAATGGCATCAGCCAGTGCGCGATATTTCGGACCGGTCCCGTCTTCAAGTGTGGGGTTCCAATTTGTCATGCACACAATAATTCCATTGACTACACACAATGTCAACAATATGTCTACAATCAGAAAAATTGATGCACACAATCTCGAAAGGAAAATATTATGCAGGAAAATTACTGGCCGTTTTTACTCTTTGTTATCGTCATGACCGGAACCCCCGGTCCCGGCAATTTATCGATGCTGGCATTAGGCCAGACCGTGGGCTTCAAAAAATCTATTCCGTTTATGATCGGGATGAATGGGGGTGGCTTTCTTGTCGCAATACTCACAGCCATGGGCTTGGGCAAACTATATACTACGTCACCGGAAACAGCCTATTTTTTAAAAACTATCAGCCTGATTTATATCCTCTATTTAGCTTTTAAAATAATGCGTATGAATGTGCAGTCTCCAGAAAAGATAAGACCTTTCTCAATTTACGACGGCTTAATGCTCCATCCTCTGAACCCTAAAAACTGGGCTATGAATATTTCCGCGTTCAGCCAGTTCGCTGATCCATCTGCTCCCCAATTTTTAGAAATAAGCATATTTGTGCTGACTTCAACTCTCGGAGGACTAATTTTTAACTGTTTCTGGGGCTACACGGGATCATCATTGCTCAGTCTAATGCGCACCCGCAAACTTAGACTATGCATCAATTCATCAATGGTGGTGCTTATGGTCGGCGCAACTTTATATGCTTTGTATAAATAAAATATATAGCCGGACTTCGGTATCAAATGGTTTTCGTTTTGAACTTATTAGGATATGAACTTTTAAGTACTGTTGAAATATAATTTTATGTGAGGATCAGGATTATGAGTAAGAAAATAGGCTGGATTGGAACGGGCGTAATGGGAAGCTCTATGTGTATGCACCTTGTAAAAGCGGGCCACGAAGCTTTTATCTACAACCGCACAAAAGCCAAAGCTGCCGATCTTATTGCAGCCGGAGCAACATGGTGTGACTCTCCCGCTACAGTCGCGCAGAAGGCTGACATTATCTTCACCATAGTTGGCTACCCAACCGATGTTGAACAGACAATCCTCGGAACTAAAGGCGTGCTTGCCAATGCTGATTCCGGAAAAATTATCGTTGATATGACAACCTCCGAACCTGCTTTAGCGGAACTCATTCACGCCGAAGCTGCTGATAAAAATGTAGGTTCCCTTGATGCTCCTGTCTCGGGCGGCGATCTCGGAGCACGCAATGCAACATTGGCAATTATGGTCGGCGGCGATAAAAAAGTTTTTGATAAGGTCAAAGATCTTTTCAATATAATGGGCGATAATGTTCAACTCATGGGCGAAACAGGGGCGGGACAGCACACCAAAATGTGCAATCAAATTCTAATAGCCGGAACCATGATCGGCGTTGTGGAATCACTGCTTTATGCTCAAAAAGCGGGTATGGACCTTCACAAAGTAATTGATGTCATCGGTTCCGGAGCTGCCGGTTCATGGTCCATCAACAACTTAGGCCGCAGAATTGCCGACAGCGATTTCGACCCCGGCTTTTTCATCAAGCATTTTGTAAAAGACATGGGTATTGCCCTCGATGAAGCAAAACGCATGAAGCTTTCACTGCCCGGACTTGCGCTTGTAAATCAGTTCTACATTTCCGCCATGGCAATGGGACATGAAGAGCTCGGAACACAGGGACTTTATAAGGTTCTTGAGAAAATGAACGCGATTTAAATTAAATAAAAACCCCGCTGAAATTTCTTATCTAAAAGAGGTCTCAGCGGGGTTCTTTTTTGAAAAAGATATTAAAGTCTTTTAAACCCGAACTCTTCAAGCGCATTCTGGGCAGAACTAGCCTGCAAACCCTTAAGAAGTTCAACTCCATCATTATTTTTTTCTATAACAACAGCAAAGTATTGCGCATTTACACTAAGTGAATCAGGCAAATCCATAATTTCAACATCATCCATTCTTCCAGCAATATCCATTGCGGTTGTCCGGTATCCCAAGAAAAGATCCACTTTGTCCTCAGCAAATAAGCCATATACCGGAGAATGCGGTCCAGCCGCTTTGGGAGAATTCTTTCCTCCGACCAGCGTCAGAGCTTTACTTCTCAAAAACTCACGGCTTCCGGGCTGTATAACCTCGGCTCTGTCGAACACTGAAAAAGCGTAATCTCCTCCGGGATCATCGACTGGAGTTGATGTTCCAAGCCTGTTCTCAGAACTCAGCATATTCTGCAAAGCATCCCCGCGTTGCAAAGCTGACGGACGCCCGAACAAGCACAACGAATTTTCAGTAAAAACTATCGGCTCGGAGCAAAGGCCCATATCAGCAAGAATCTGACAGTGCTTAAGGTTTGCAGACAAATACAGAGCGGGGCGTTCTCCCTGTGCTATCCGTTCCCTTAAAACCCCGGAAGGACCAAAGACAGAATTTATTGAAAAACCGGACCGTCCGGCCATAGCGGGCAAAACTTTACGCAAACTTCCAGCCGCAAAAACAAGTATTTCTTTTGTCATATTCTAATCTTCCATTTTTTACTTAAGCATTTTTTGCCTGATCATGTTGCCCGGGCAATACACACTTTTTCTCCAGCTTCAAGAGTAAACACATCAACGGGCAGTCCATACAAATCACTGAGCTTTTCAGAATTAAGAACACTCTCAGTTCTTCCATAACCTTGCAATCTTCCATCTGCAATCAATGCGGTTCGCTCTGAAAAACCTAAAGCATGATCTGGAAAATGAGTGGTCATTACAACTGCTAAACCCTGATCTGCAAGTTTACGCACAAGCACTAATGTTCGGGCCTGATTGCCGAAATCCAGATGCGAAGTAGGCTCATCAAGCAAAAGAATGCGTGCTTCCTGAGCAAGCGCTCTTGCAAAAAGAATCAACTGCCGCTCCCCGCCGCTTGTTTCGTCGTAGGACTTATGCGCAAGGGATGAAATTCCAAGAGTTTCCATAGCCTGTTCTGATATGGCGTAATCTTTAGCAGATGGCGACGAAAAAGCACCAATATGCGCAGTGCGGCCCATAACAACAACATCAAGAGCTGAAAAAGAAAACACAGGAGTGTGCATCTGCGGCACAAAAGCAATAGCCCGAGCCACATCTTTGCGACTCATCTTTTGCACTTGCCGCCCCTCGATCGAAACCTGACCGACCGAAGGAACATGCAATCCAGCCATACATCTTAACAAAGTGGACTTACCGGTTCCATTCGGCCCAAGTATAGAAAGAACCTCTCCAGCATGAACTTCCAATGAAATATCTGTCCAGACCGACTTTCCACCTTCATAAGCAAAAGAAAGATCTGAAACCGTTAAAACTATGCCCAACCTGTCCTCCCTCTTCCTAAGAGCCAAGCAAAAAAAGGAGCTCCCACTGTGGCAGTAAGGATTCCCAGTGGAATTTCAGCTGAACTTATATTTCTGGCAATGCCGTCAATCAACACAAGGTAACACGCACCTAATGCAAGGCTTGCAGGTATTAATTTTCTGTAGTCAGGACCGACCATCATTCTGGCAAGATGAGGCACAACGAGTCCGACCCAGCCCACAATTCCGCTGACGGAAACAGCACTGGCTGTAATAATCGTGACCGCCACAACCACCCCGAAACGCAACCGTCCGGCTTCCACTCCAAGCGTTTTGGCTTCCTCATCACCGAACGAAAGAACATTAAGCCGCCACCGCACCATCAAAAGCCCGACAATACAGACTCCCATAGGCAGAAGAACAGTATAGAGATCTTCCATCGTAATTGAGGAAAGAGAACCCATAAGCCAGTAGATAATCACAGGAAGCTTATCATCAGGGTCTGCAAGGTACTTGATAAGGGAAAGAAGCGATTGGAAAAAAGCTCCCACTATCACCCCGGCAAGAACAATGATCATTGACCCGCTGGCCTTATATAAACGACTCATCAACCATGCGGCAATTACGGCAGTCATTCCAAAAAAGAACGCACAACCTTGAATCATCACCGGCTGATTCCATATGATTATACCTAAAGCAGCTCCGAAACCTGCGCCGGAAGCAACACCAAGCACATAAGGAGAGACCAGCGGATTACGGAAAAGCCCTTGAAAGGCAGCTCCTGAAACAGATAACCCGCCTCCGATAATCATGGCCGCAAGGACGCGGGGCAAACGAACATTAAGCACCACGGTCTGGACAATTGAGGACCATTCTCCACTCACAGGCAGCCCTAAAGCATCCCCTAAAATTAACAACACATCCAAAAGGTCAACTTGATATCGTCCCCATGCAAGCCCCAGACAGAAAACGGCGGCAGGAGCCACCCAGAGCAGAATAGTCCATCTACTCCGAAGGTTCCTGCCGCCTGCGATTGCGGATTTATTTATAATCTGTGCCATAGAATTCTTTATAATAAGACTGAACAAGAGCTGACAGATCTACATCTTTGAATTTTTCAGGATACAATGTTTTAGCCATCCACAATTCACCTAAAGCCATAGACTCAGGCAGTGGGTGTCCCCAAGGTTTTGCATACTCAGGACAAATAAAGACCCGATTGTTTTTAACAGCACTGACTTCTTTCCAAATCGGATCATTAATCAAGTCTTTTACTATTTTACGATGACGCCACTGGATAAATACAACTTCAGGATTCCAGCGCAAGACATCTTCCATGGTAACTTTTTTGAATCCGACAATATCCTTAGCAGCAACATTCACTCCACCGGCACGTTCCATGATTACGCTTGTATATTTGCCGCGACCATAGGTTCCGAGGTTGGAATGAGCCATGTAACATCTTACACGTTTATCTTCGGAAATTTTACCGAGATGTTTTTTCAATATTTTCTGATTTGAATCGATAACAGAGATTAATTTTTCAGCCCTCTTTTGCTTGCCGAAAAGATTAGCAATAAGTCGAACGCCTTCTTTCAATCCTTCATTATAAGCCTTGCTCGCATCCTTCAAATCAGGATTGAGAACAGAGGTATGTTCATATCCTGCGTTGTAAAGAGATATCCCGACAACAGGTATTCCGGCATTTGTAATCTGATCAATCATATCTTTCGAAGCGTAATGGGTAACAATTACGAGATCAGGATTCAGAGTTAACAGGCTCTCCATATTCACACTTTTCAGGCCGCCGGGAGTAGGCATGCTTTCGATATTTTTGATACCTTTACGTGCGCCGGGCAGATATTTATCCCACTTATCAAGAATACCGACAACAGAATCGGCTGCGCCAAGCTGAATCATAATATCTAAAGCCTGATGCTGCAAAACAACCGCACGCTTACTTACATCCGGAACAATAACTGTTCTGCCAAGCTGATCAGTTACAGTCTTCTGCGCCATAGCAGGAGCAGCAAAAAGGACTAAACAACTGATAGCCAAACAACTCAACACACCTAACATTCTTAAATTCTTCATAAAACATTCTCTCTTTATAAATTTTAAATCCAAATTATCAATCACTATCGCCAACAAATCTTGTATCGGATTTAAGCGTTTCCGACTTTTTCGCATTTTTTTCCAACCAGCCGAAACGATCAGCCGGAACTGCATCAAATTTTGCTACATACGGCTTAATATCAATCAAGGGAGTTCCGTTTAAAACGTCCACCCCTTTAATTTTAATAATATTTCCTTTTATTTCACGGAGTTCAACTGTAGACATTCCTATCATATTCGGCCTGCGGGGAGCACGGGTCGAAAATAATCCTCGCTCAACAGTATCCATAAAAGGCTTCACACTCAGCTTGTACCCCTCATTTTTATGGAAATGATACAATAGAATAATATGTGAAAATCCTTCCAAATCTTTCAAACCTTCTTGAAGATCTTCAGAAAGCTCAATATATCCGAGAGCATCCTTTGCCCCTGACGGCTGTATAGGCATTCCATCAAGTTTATCAAACGGGGAGTGAATGTAGCCTATCGGGTGAAAATTAATTGTGTCCATAAAGTGCTCCCGCCTTACAAGATTCTTAAATCATGAGAACGGATCGCCAAAAAAGAACTTTGGTCCTTTTTCAAATCCATTTCATAAAACGAATTAGTCATCATCATAACCGGTATCCGTACGCCTTTACTGCTATATGAAAGGTGGCAAAGATTCCCTTCGTGATAAAAATCATCCAGAGTTGCTTCAAAAATATTCCGCTCAAAAGCATCTGTCGGCTTTTCTCTGAAAACCATCACATTTTCAGGTCGCAATGCTACTTTTACAGCCGGATCACTTTTTACCTTCTCAACAACTGAAAGCTCAAGTCCCTGAATATCAACCAGACTTTTCCCGCCACAATTACTGACAACCCTTCCATCGTAAATGACCGCCCCGACAAAATCGGCAAGGAAAGAACTTTCCGGACAGTTGAATACCTGTTCTCTGGTATTGTGCTGCAACAATTCTCCGTTCTTAAAAATGGCTACTTTATTTGCCATAGACCAGACATCGTCCATATCATGTGTGATATGAAGCACAGTAATATCGAGCTTCTCGATTGTTTTTCTGAGCAGTGAACGAATATTATGTCTTGTTTTAGGATCAAGGGCTGAAAGCGGCTCATCCATAAGCAAAAGTTTCGGTTCAACAACCAAGGCGCGGGCAAGCGCTGTTCTCTGTTGCTCGCCCCCTGAAAGAGTCTCAGGTTTACGGTGCAGAATATGACTAATATTAAGTAATTCAGCCATCTTGATAATCTTAGCTTTTCTGCTTTCTTTTCCGGCATCAATTTTTTTCAAACCATATTCAATATTTTTAAATACGGTTAAATGCGGCAGAAGCGCGTAATCCTGATAGACAATGCCTATTCTTCTTTTTTCAGGTTTTTCATTAGTAATGTCACGCCCTTCTAAAAAAATCTGACCCTGCCTAGGTTTATAAAAACCTATTATACATTCGAGAAGAATGGTCTTACCCGAACCGGTCGGTCCCATCACCGCGAGATAGTCACCTTTTTTAAGATCAAGGGACACTCCTTTGAGAGAAAACTGGCCAAGATCAATATGCAAATCGTTTACACTTAGAAAACTCATAGCTTCACTTCCGTCATTTCAAATACAAAAATCGCCGCAAATGAAACCGCTACCAGCAGCAATCCGCTAGTTAATGCCATTCCCATGTTTCCGTAAGAAATATTGAGATATAAGGTTACAGGCAGCGTTTCAGTTTTCATATATGACCCACCGGCTAAAATCAGAACAGTACCGAACGTTCCGATGCAGCGGGCAAAAGCGATAACTGAAGCAGCCAATATCCCTTTACCGGCAAGAGGTAATGAAACTTTTATAAATGTTTCAAACTGAGTATAGCCGAGACTGCGTGAGATAAATTCCATACGGGGACTGATAAAATCAAATGTCGATTTCATTATGCGGATAGCATAGGGCAGCGCCGTAAAAAACTGCGCAACGACTACGCCTTCCTGCGTGAAAACGAAATTAATTCCTATGGATTTAAGAGCAGTACCAATAGGGGTTTTCCCAAAAAGTAAAATCAGGCAAAGCCCCAAAACAAGTTCTGGAAAAGCAATCGGAAGATCCATAATAGTTCTAACTATTCCCTTACCGGGGAAGCTAAGCCTGGAAAGAGCAAAGCCAATCGGAAGAGAAAACAACATCACCAAAACAGAAGAAATAAGCCCTGTAATGAGGGATAAACTAAGCGAAAAACGCATTTCTTCACTTTGGAGATTCATCCAGACATCTTCAAAAGTAGGCACTGTAAACAACGCTCCGATTGCAAGAACCAGGAGCGTTGTTATAAAAAACGTACAGAAAAGAAGCCAGATCTTAAAAAAGTTTACCTTGTGCAAGGCTCAAATCCCCATTTTTCCCATACAACCATTCCTTCAGAGGAAGCAATATAGTCATTCAACTTAACAGCTAGAGGATTATCTTTTGCCGAGATATGAAGAGCGGTCGGAATAGTCTTAATCATATTGCGGGCTGGATCAATTTTAACAGTCTGAACTTTGCCTTTGCCTTCCGCCCAAGTGGTTACGTCTAACCAGTTAATTGTGGCGTCAGCCTGATCAAGAGCAGTGTAGATGAGAAGCTGATTGCAGGTGGGAGCAAAAACAACGACATTCGGCTCAACTTTGTCCCAAAGCTTGCATTTGCCGAGAAGTTTTTTAGAAACTTTTCCTATTGCAGCAGATTTAGGATCGCAAAGCGCAACTTTCAAACCGGGCCGGGCAAGATCATCAAGACTCTTAATATTTAACGGATTTCCAGCAGGAACGACAATCACAGGTATATGCTTAACTATTTTGATGATGCTGGGCTTATAGAGCCAGCCGTTTTTAACGGCATCATTTGTATATTTTTCTGCGCCGGGAATGAATACATCACAAGTCTGGCCCATAGACATCATTCCGAAAATTTCACCGGAACTGCCGTAATGAACACTTATTGTAACGTTATTTTTTTTCTCAAAATTCTGCCGCAACTCTTCCATCGGTTTCATAAGTCCGGCACCGGAAAAAATTCTTAATTCCTCAGCTTTTACGACACTTGTTAATCCTAAAAAGAATAAGCAAAACATAAAAACGGTTAGTACACGTAACTTTGATCTATACATTTTAAATCCCCCAAATTAATTATAAAAAACTCTATAATATTTATAATAGGTCAATATTATATGTGTTTTTTGACATAACAAGGAAGACTATTAATAGCAATGCGTCTGTTATTAGTTACAAGATGGTACTAGAATAAAATATAAAACAACCTGCTCTTCTGTTATCATTCATTTTTTTAATCTTTATAATAAATATAAACACCAAGCCAAGCATCATACACTAGCACTCGCTTCAGTTACATGCAGACAGATAGTCATCATTATCATTCAACATTGTTTTATTATGTCAGAATAGACACAATAAAACAAAAACAGCCACCGCACTAATGCGGAAGCTGTTTTTGGTCGAAACTTACAAACATACATCCAATGAATGCACCCTTTCACGCACCGGAAAAGGCTAACAAGCAAAATTTACGAAAAACTTTGTAGGCCTTGTCGCTATATTCTTTTTCAAAATGATTTTCTTTTTGTGTTCGCAAAAAAACGATTTATACTTACATAGCAATTCGGAAGGAAATTCTTTCAAATTAATCCTGTAAGTATCCCTGCCGTGCATTACTCTCATGACATGTGAATACACAAGCCAACTAAATGCTCTCCAGTGCTTCATTTTATATAGGCTTACGAGCAGATGGGTGGCGTTCCAGTCAGCAAAAAACGAAGGCCCTTTCGTACAATATTTTTCAATCCAGTTGTTTGATTTTGCATAGAAGAAAAATTTGTTTCCCGCTAACAAGTCAGCAACTATTTCAAGAAGGTCTAGAACAATAATTGCGTCCGGGACTTTGCCGTACACTTTCCTGAAGTAATCCAGCATGTCATAGTCTATTCCTTTGTTCTTAAGTATGTATTCTTCAATGAAATTATGTAAAAGCTGAAACGAAAATGGATACTCTTCTACCAGCTCTTTTTGCACCTTTATTACGTCAGATGAGCTGCACTTGGCTTGTAGATTCAATTTGGTGCGCAAATTTGTTTTTTCTAAAACTCTTTTCCCGCAATTTTTTAATTTTGCAATGCTGTCGGGATTCTTTGTAAGGCTCGCACGTATTGAAATATGTGCAACAACTTCCTTATCAGGCAAATTGCACTGATAATTATTAAAAATACGAAAATATTCACTTTGAAGTCCATTAGCAAGAGTGAACGCAAGAATTTCGCTTACCTTCATAGAATTTACAGTGCTCATATTTTACTCCTCATACGTGCCAAATCGGTAGGCATTACTAAGGCAAAAAAAGCTCTTCATTTCCCCTAAACACTCTTATTAACTCTGTGACATGATATAACAGAGCTACTTAGAAAATAAAACCTTCTAATTATGAAAAACAAAAAAATCCGGGGTATTCATAGAAAATGAACTCCCCGGATTTTGATTTCTATTAAGAAGTCTGAATTATTCTTTTTCCGCCCGGACCTTCTTCTCAAAACCACTACGATCCTTGCCTACATAGAAAATAAACGTGCAGAGCATTACAACCATACACCCGATTAATGCGTCCTTTGCCGCACCGGATAGGGCTATCAGACAAAATCCACAGGCCAGAAGTGCTGAAGTGAGTTGCAGCCATGCTTTTTTAGCTTTGAATCCATAACGGCGCAGCAAATTAAGTGCTGAGTAGAAATACGGAGGAAGAGTCAATAATACTGCAATATTAATGATATTTCCGAACATACTTTGCGTGCTTCCGCCTTTGGACAAAACCATCAACACAACAAGCAGCACGCTCATCATAATGGATGAAAAAACAAGACCTTCAACGGGAACACCATGCTTATTCCGGTTGCCGAAAACTTTAGGAAGAGTTCCATCATTTGAAGCTCTGCAACCAGCCTGCGAAACAAGCATCATCCATGAACCGAGTGAGGCCAGACAGGCAAACGCCGTGACAGCGGAAACCAGTTTAGGAACATATTCAGCATACGGGATATTTGCGCATATATGGCCCATTGCCAGCGAAAACGGTGCTCCCGACGCGGCAACCGTACTTGCCGGAAACATGCCTGATATCGTGGTACAGGAAAGAATATATACTACCCCCGCCACAGCCGTCCCTACCATCGTTGAAATAGGAATTGTACGTTTCGGATTTTTTACAACTGCGGTGTTTACCGAGGCACTTTCCACACCGATAAAACTCCAGATACATAGAATAATAGCCGCTAGAATTGCTGATTCCGAGGTTTGACCTTCCACAAGCCAATTGCTGTTGAACTGTGCCATATCGAAAAAGGCCCAGCCGGCTGTACCCGTTATTATCACCGGGATTAAAAGCAGTACAACTCCGACAGAAACGAGCCGCCCGATCCAGTCAGCTCCGAGAATATTGATACCGGTAAATATCCAGATAATTATTATGGAAGTTATACCCGAGTAGAGAGGGTCTTGCAGAATGGGAAAGAAAATTGATAAATAATCCACGCCTGTTATAGCAATCGCAATATTACCTATCCAGTTAGCGTGATAGTAAAGCAGGCCGGACTGGTATCCTAGAATAGGAGCAACTTCGCCAGAATAAGCGATAGGGCCGCCCTCTTGCGGATCTTCCATCCCGAGCCTTGCAAACACATATGCCAGCGCCAACGCTCCGACCAGAGCAACTCCCCATCCGATTAAAGAGATACTGCCGATGGCGGCTAAGTTTGCAGGGAGCAGTGCAATTCCCGACCCCATCATGTTTCCGGCTACAACTGCGGTACACGCAATCACGCCCATTTTTTTGTGTTCAGCAGTAGCCATATTGCATCTCCTTATCTTCGTTAAATTGGGATATTAAATCGTAATGCTATGTAATAATCAGAGAATAAAAACGCTTAATTTCTCAGGAATTAGCTTCAACAGGTATTATAGTTTCAACTTGGATATCTTCTCCCGCCATAGCCTTCTTCCTTATTGCCCGATGATAAAAAACTAATGGAACCAGTGTGAAAACAACAACGCCTGTTAAAAGAAACCCGACATAATAAAGTGAGGGCCACATTCCTTGTGAACGAACGGCATGAGGTGGAATAAAACCGAACACAATGACAAACAGACACGTAACCATTGCTACGGTCGAAACAATCCAAATACCTATCTTGCCGCCCGGAATGGTATAGCCGCGTTTTACTTCGGGATGCGTATAGCGAAGCCGAATGGCCGCGGCAAACATCAGTAAATACATGATCAGATAAAGCTGAGCCGCCAGAGCGCTCATAAGCATAAACGCACTGCTGACTGTCGGCATGAACAGGATTACGCAAGAAAGAATAGCTGAAAGACTCGTCTGAATAATTAAAATATTTGTTGGAATTCCGTACTTGTTGGTTTTCTGCCACGATTTTGGAAGATACCCTTCCTTTGCAACTTCCCGAATCCCTTTTGAAGGGCCGACCATCCACGTCACAACCATTGTAAGCGCCCCATAAGCCAGAAGAAAACAGATAATAGGAGTCATAGACGGCATGTTATGGATTTTAAAAAGCTTATCAAAAGCCTGACACACTCCGGCACTGAGACTTACCCCGTCAGCCGGAATAACCAACGCAATTGCAAGTGATCCAAAAGTTGAAAGTAATATAATGATGAGACAGGCCGCGAAAATTGCACGGGGATAATTCTTCGCAGGATTTTTCACCTCGTTCACGTGAACCGCAGACATTTCAATGCCCAGAAATGAAACAAGCATTGCCGCAAGCAGCATAAGCTGTTGCAGGCTGTCGATATCAGGGACCAGCGCGGGCATTGAAAAAACTATTTCCGAAGGCTTACCGGACAGCACGTGGATAATTCCCAAAACAATAATCAAAATTCCGGGAATAATTGTGCCTACAATAGCACCTGAAGAACTGAAAAAAGCTGACAGCTTCATATCCCTGAAATTAAGAAAAGTAGTAACCCAGAGCGCGATCTGAATAACTCCGACAATAAACCACTTGTTTTCAGCAAGTTCCGGATTGAAAGTATAAGCTATGGCAGACGCTCCGAAAGCAAGCACTGCCGGAAACCAAGGAAGATTTTCCACCCACTGCATGAAAATGGCAACAAATCCCCACTTCGGGCCGAAAGCCTCCTTCACCCAGAGATACACACCCCCCTCGCCCTGCCAGCCGGAAGCAAGCTCCGCTGAAACCAGAGCAGAAGGAATAAAGAAACAAAGTGACGCTAAAGTAAGATAAAAAATCAATGACCAGCCATACTCAGCAAGCCCCGGCAAAGCGCGCAGCGACATAATCGCCGCAACGTTGATCATCATCAGGGTGAATACGCTTAATTTGCTCGATTTCTGTGGATTATTCAGTTCAGCCATTTATATTATTCAGCCCCGTTTATCTCAAAAAAGAGAAGTCCTCCGTATATTACGAAGGACTTCTTTTCTTGATTATTATTTTTTTACGCACATGGTTCTAAAGTACTTTTTGCCGTCGCGTTCTATACGCTCAACGCCGTGGATATCGCTTTCATATCCGGGATACACGTTCTCAAAGTTCTGACGGGTTTCCAAATATTCATAAATAGCATCAGCCTTGTCATTCAAAATTTCCCCCCCCATAATCACCGGGATACCGGGAGGATAAGGAACAACCATAACAGCTGGAATACGGCCTTTCATTTCTTTCAGTTCAACATATTCAACATTTTTGCGGACAACATTATGGTAAGCTTCCGAAGGCTTCATAGCCTGATCAGGAATTACCTGAAATGCGGCCTGCATCTTATCAAGCAGCTTGTGCTCTTTGTAATATTTATGGATGGAGTTACAATGATCTTTCAAGCCCACTCCGTCATAAGCTTCCGGGAAACTCTGCACCAGATCGGGCTGCACTTTATTCAAAGAAACGTTGCCGTCATAAAGCTCTTTAAACTTGAGCAATCCGGCCAAAAGGGAACCCTGCTTCGCCTTAGTTGTTCCCATTGAATTAAGGAGCAGGAAGGAATAGTAATCTGTTTTTTCGCAAACAATTCCGTGGTTAATAAGATAGTTAGTGACAATGGAAGCAGGTATACCTTCATCCAGCATTTCACCGTTTTCTTTCAAGCCCGGAGTTGTGAAAGTGAGCTTGATAGGATCGAGCATGGCATAATTATCTTCAATGTCATCAAATCCATGCCAGTCATCTTTTGAACTGAAAACCCACGGTTTCTGATTTTCACAAAGATACTGTGTCGGCACATCTTCAAAATTTTTGATTTCCCCGTCCTGATCAACCTTGGCGGGCTGCCACATTTCGAAGAACCAATCATTCTCATCCTTCATTTCCTTAGCAATTTTGGAAACTTTTTTGCGCAGATTAATAGCTTCCAGAATAGTATCATTCATCAAGACTTCGCCGCTGTCTTCCATCATTTTGGTTGCAACATCGAGCGAGGCTATCATGCTGTACTGAGGCGAAGTAGAGCCATGCATCATGTACGATTCATTCAACTCATCAGGATCAATTTTTACATGACTTCCGTCTCTGACATGAAGCATGGATGCCTGTGAAAATGCCATCAACAGCTTATGAGTAGAATGCGAGCAGAAAATAGGCGGATGGTTTTCATTGAGATCATCGTCGGCCATGCCGAAATGATCTTTGTAAATCGGATGAAAACGAGCGTAAGCATACCAAGCTTCATCAAAATGAAGATTCTCAACACTTTTCTGCAACTGCTTTTTGATATTGATTACGTTGTAGCAAATGCCGTCATAAGTGGAGTTGGTGAGCGCAGACATTTTTACGCTGCTCGATTTAATCTTATCAGGTATGAGTTTGTTTTCTTTAACTTTAGTTTGAATAGATTTTTCGGAAAATTCTGACAAACGGCAAGGACCGATAATTCCGCGTTTATTACGACGAGGAACCATATAAATCGGATAAGCATCGGTTATGACCATGGCGTAGTTGAGCGACTTGTGGCAGTTGCGATCAACAAAAGCAATGTCATCCCGCACCAGCTGACTGCGCCAGATAATCTGGTTTACATTTGAGGTTCCGTTAAGAACATAATAGGTCTGATCGGCACCGAACACCCGCGCTGAATTCTTTTCAGCATCGCCCACAACGCCCTCATGATCGAGCAGGGAACCAAGCTCTGGAACGGAAATGGAAAGATCGGAACGGAAAACATTTTCACCATAAAATTTGTGCATAGCAACACCGGCAGGACTTCTGAGGAACCCTTCACCGCCCATATGTCCGGGAGTATGCCAAGCGTATTTGTACGCCTCTGAATACTTAACCATTTGACCGAAAAAGACCGGATACACACTCTTTACGTACTCAATGAGCAAAGTTTCAATGCGTCCGGCAAGAAATTCAGAAGTATCGGCTGTTTTCCAAAGGCATTCATTGATCTGACGTAACACCTTCGTAGGTAAATCTTCCATTGCAGTTCGATCAGTCAGCAGGAAAATAGGGATGGTCTTATTGCGTTTACGGATTTCATCGAGAAGCAATTCAGGAGGCATTATTTCATCCGCTCTCTCTCCCTGAATATCCCAATCAATAACAACTACGCCAAGGTCTGCGCGGGACATGAAAATTTCAATAGCATCTTCATAACTGTAAGAAGGGATTACTGAGCACTCCTGCTCTCCGATAAGTTCTTCTTCTAACTCACGAAGACGAAGTCCTTCATCATTTGATGCTTCAAACTGACCGGAAACAATCAAAACAGGCCAAGAATGCTTGGTTATCTTCATCCCGCATACTCCTTTTTAATCTTTTATATTTAATGCCCTGACAAAATACTCATCCCTCATTAAAGACCTTTTTATATTAATTACAATTACATCAAATTTGGAATGATGGCTATACTATCAAAAAAAAGCCCCCATGATTTCTCATGAAGGGACTATCAACAGCAAAACAAATTCAACTGATTTAATTACATTACCAAATCAAAATTTCATATACACCTAGTTTAGTGCATTTCTAAAGTGTGTTGCCCTGCTTTTAAAGGAGTTCCTCTAAGCTCTATACCTTTCCCGGTTAATTCAGGTAGCCACCCGGCATTCAATCCCTCCGGCAATGGTGCAAGAAGGTTTTTACCCCATCGAAGCTGTTGCGGTTCACGAGACAAATGATCTGCATCCGCAAGGCTTGTTACAACCAAAAAAAATTGAATGGCATTATCGTGACCGAGATCATCTTCCCACTCAAAAAGATTACCGCTTTTCAACATCCTGTCTTCATCAAAAGTCAGCAATAAAGCCACCCGCCTGGCATCAGCTGTTGCGTGAACAAGTTTAATAAGTGATAGCCATTCATATTGCAGAGAAGCACCCACTTGAAATTCACTGATATCAATATTTTCATACAGCCATACCATACCACTGCCCATTTCACCGATCTGATCAGGTGGACCTAAATCGGCAAGAAGCTCATTCCATGAGGATTTACCCTGCTCATACTCAGCCGGATCAAAAACAATCGAATTCAAGCCTTCTTTTTTGATAATAGTACAGCCTGAAAACAAGACTAGACAAAGCAGGAGTATTGTAAAAATTTTACTCGCTCTCTGGCTCATAAGGCACGCTTTCCTTGCTAAAGCTGAAATCTTCCATAACTCCCTCGGCATCAAAAAAGAATACGGCCCGGTCGTAAACAGCCTTATCGTTGGCATAGTTGAATATAAGCAAAAAGACTCCGCCACCTTTTCTGTGCTCATGCAAATAATAAAAAACAGGCTTTTCTTTAAGAGTAATAATCTGTGAAGGAGGCCCCAAAGCTTTGATTACATCCGCCTGAGTAGTCACACCAATCTCAAAGACAGGCACATCCTTTGATCGCCATGTATTATCCACCCCGGTAGTTCGCTCATAGCTTGCACAAGCGGACAACCCGAATACGATTGAAAACAACATCACCAATGTAAATATCCGTATTTTCATTTTTGCTCCTCGTTCTTCTGCCAAATAATAACTTATAAAAAATTAAACTGTCAGTAACTTTTCATTGTTTTTAAGAAGATCAGTCAACGGCTCTCCCCAATAAATGACTTCAATATTTTGCGCTTCGATTTCTCCGACCAAACCATACATATCAGCGCAGGAACGGCACGCACTCATATTTACGCCAGCTTTTAGCGCACTTGAAATAAGTTGTTTTATTGTCTCGTTCTCAGCTGCAAGCTTTACCGAACCGCCCCAGAGAATAATGGTTACTTCCTCCCACCATCCTTTAAGTAATGAATTAACACCATACATAAATACCATTTTTTCTGCAGCTTCAACATCAGCATTAGTCCATAGAATATACAAATGTGTTTTATCGCTCATTATCACCCCCGTGTTTATGTTTTAGTTATTGCTGCTAAAGATACTTTTTTGTTATCATTTGTTTTTAAAAATACCAAAAGCAACCCTTCAGTCATAAATGAGATTAATTAATGCAAGTAAGAGAATTCAAACAGGAAGACGAAGAAAAAGTCATTGAATTATGGAAAAAATGCAATCTTGTTGCACCGTGGAATGACCCGAAAAATGATATTCGCAGAAAAATGATAATTGATCCTGATTTATTTTTGGTAGGTATATACAAAAACGAAATTGTAGCCACAGTGATGGGCGGTTACGAAGGACATAGAGGATGGATAAACTATCTGGCTGTGTCTCCAAAAGTTCAAAAAAAAGGATTTGCAAAAAAGATAATGAATTGTGTGGAAGACAGAATAAAAGCGAAGGGATGCCCTAAAATTAATCTTCAGGTCCGTAAAACAAATACTGAGGTTTTAGCTTTCTATCAAGGTCTGGGCTATGAAATTGATAACGTTATAGGATTGGGCAAGAGACTTGTTTCTGATGAGGAATAATTACACTTGATCTGTAACATCCTAAAGAAAAAGGGCTAAGCTGATTCAGCTTAACCCTTAATAAAATCTTCTACGAAGCATTCTTCTCAATGTACTCAAGAATTGATTGCGCCGAACGCTTTGAACAATTGACAGCTTCAACCACTGTCCTAGCACCGGTCACAACATCTCCAGATGCGAAAACCCCTTCCCGGGTTGTACGCCCTTCTTCATCTGTAATGACTAGACCGGTTTTGCCTACTTCAAGGCCAGATAAGTTGCCCCTCGGAGTCTGACTGACAGCAACAAACACTGAGTTTGCATCAAAATATTCCTCAGCTCCCGCAATTGTTTCGAGGCGTGTTTTACCTTGCTCATCTTCAACTTTATGCGTCTTGGCACACAATACGCGAGTATCTTCTATCTCAAGAGGAGAAGTGTAGAATTTGAACTTAACGCCATCCAGTTTAGCGTATTCATATTCGTACTTGGTAGCACTTATATCCTCTTCGCCGCGCCGATACAAAATGGTAACTTCCTCCGCCCCTTTCCGTAGTGCGGTTCGCGCCACATCCATGGCAACATTACCAGCTCCGATGACAGCAACTTTTTTACCCAATGTGTAAACATCCGGATTTTTGAGATAATTTATAGCATAGTGAACATGCCCAAGCGTTTCTCCCTTGAGACGCAACGGTCTGGGATTCCATACTCCAGTTCCGATGAAGACGGCCTGATATTCATCACGGAACAGGTCATCAATACTTATCACCGGACCAATGAGTGTATTAGGGCGAATTTTCACGCCTAATTTAAGTAATCTTTTTTTGAGTTTTTCCAAAATATCTTTAGGGAGCCGGAAGTCAGGGATGCCATACTGGAGGACACCACCAATCTTTTCTTCAGACTCGAAAATGGTCACGGCGAAACCTTTAGAAGCAAGTATAAAAGCAACAGAAATACCGGCTGGTCCCGATCCGATGATGGCTATTCGTTTGCCGTTATTCTTATTTTGAGGCTGACTTGGCTGATATTGATCCAGATAATATCTGGATACGTAATTTTCAATGTCACTCACTTGTACGGGAGAACTCTTTCGCCCGAGAATGCAGTGCCCTTCGCAAAAGTTTTCATGAGGACAAATGAGTGAACAGACTACAGAAAGTGGATTATTTCTGAAAAGTAATTCGCCAGCTCTCTGCATATCCCCATCCAGCAACGCCTTCACCATTTTATTGACCGGGGTACTGATCGGACATCCTTTAGTGCACAAAGGCCGCTTGCATTGCAGGCAGCGGCTTGCTTCTTCAATAATATGTTTTCCCATTATATTACCCCTTTTATGGCTTTAGTGGATAGCGTTGGCTTCAAGGTCCGAATTGCAAAGCAGCGGAACGGTTTCAAAAACCGTCCCGCTGCTTAATTATGAACGCTTATTGCGGGTTGATTATTTGCCGTAGTAGCAAATTCTGAACAGTTCTTTCATCTGTTCGACAGATATTTCACGAGGGTTAGTGCCGGTGCAGGGGTCGCCCACTGCGCCTTCGGAGATCATATCCAGATTTTTAAGGAAGTCTCCTTCGTCGACACCGAACTCCTTAAGAGTTGCCGGGATCTTCATGTCTGCGCTCAGGCCTTCGATAAAATTGATCAAAGAGCCCACCAGTTCTTCAGTGGAGTTGCCTGCCAAGTCAAGACGTTTGGCGGCATCGGCGTACTTTTCGCCTGCGACTTCGGCGTTGAATTTGATTACCACTGGAAGATAGATAGCATTCGCACAACCGTGTGGAATGTCAAATGTTTTACCTGTCTTGTGAGCCATGCTGTGAACAATGCCCAGAATGGCGTTAGAAAAGGACATCCCTGCGAGGCACTGTGCTACATGAATTTTAGCACGGGACTCAGTGTTACCTTTGAATGATTCAGGTAAATGTTCCTGAATCATTTCCATGGACTTTATAGCAAGACAATCAGTCAGCTCATTAGACATGGTTGAAACGTATGCTTCCAGATCATGAGTCAGTGCGTCCATACCAGTGTATGCGACCAAAGTTGCGGGCATGGTTTGAGCAAGGTCAGTATCCACGATGGCAACATCAGGAGTGATATTAAAGTCGGCGATGGGGTACTTGATGCCGTTTTTCTCATTGGTAATGACGGAGAAACAAGTGACTTCGGTTCCGGTTCCGCTGGTAGTGGGCACGGCGACGAAGTGAGCTTTCTTGCGGAGCTCCGGCAGGTTGAAAGGCTTGGCAGCTTCTTCAAAGGTAAACTCAGGATTTTCGTAGAAAATCCACATGGCCTTGGCTGCATCGATAGGGGAACCTCCGCCTACGCCTACAATCCAGTCTGGCTGGAAATCATTCATGATTTCAACACCCTTCATGACGGTAGCGACAGACGGATCGGGCTCAACGCCTTCGATCAGGATTGTTTCCATACCAGATTCTTTCAGGAACCCTTCAATCTTGTCAAGAGCGCCGTTGCGTTTGATGGAGCCTCCGCTGATGACTATTGCAGCCCTGTGCCCTTTCAAATTTTTCAACTCCGCAATAGTGCCTTCTCCAAAGTAAACTTCGCGGGGGATAGTAAATCTTGCCATTTTTAATACTCCTTAAACCTTTAATAAAAACAGTTTGCCCACTGTTGATTGTTGAGAACTTTATTAATTAGATGCGCAACAATATGAAAATTCAATAAACAGTGCAGATAAAAAAACGCATACTACATTACTCTTTTTCAAATGTGCATCAGTGAATTTTATTTCTCACCGTTGACATATGAAAAAGACAGAGAACAAAATGTGATAAATTCTTCTGTGAAAGGCTTACACATCAAAATAATCATTCTGTAAAGTACGCACTTTTCGGAAACGTAGTATGCAATTGGTGGGCAGTATACAAATGGGAACCACTACTTTAATTATTAAACCGACTACCCAAAAAGTGTGATAAATGATAAACCTACAATCATTGAGGTCGATACGCAGACGCACATCCTGTGCCGCGATTCGGTCAATATTTGATAATAAAAAAATTTGATTCCACTCATAAAAAAAAGACGAAAGGTCTATGCGGTGTAGGGGGATGGAATTTACAAGGAGAAAACATATGCCAGCGGATAGAACCAATAAAGTCAGTTGCAGCAGCTACACCCATGAACTTGAAGTCGCTTTTGAGATCTTGTCCGGTAAATGGGTGCCGCTGATCATCTGGCACCTGTCAAAAGCAGAAAACCGCCGCTTTGGTGAACTCAGGCGGCTTATGCCCAAAGTTACTCAAAAAATGCTGACCCAACAGCTACGAAATCTGGAGAGGTATGAAATTGTATACAGAGAGGAACAGCCGGGCGTTCCCCCGACTGTAGAGTATTCACTGACTGAAATGGGACGAAAACTAATTCCGCTCTTCGAAGATATGAATGCCTGGACAGTTGAATACCTGACAAGGCGGAAACCGCAGGACTAACTCCATGGCAGTTTCTTATATGGAAGACAGAATAAAAGCGCAGGGATGCCCTAAAATTAATCTTCAAGGTCCGTAAAATAAAGACTATTGATAACGTTAGCGGATTGGATAAGAGACTTATTTCTAACGATGAGTAACTATACTTTATCTGTAAGGTACTAAAAAACAAAAAGAAAAAGGGCTAAGCTGATTTAGCTTAACCCTTAAATTTCCAAGTGGTGCCGAGGGAGAGAATTGAACTCCCGACACGTGGATTTTCAGTCCACTGCTCTACCGACTGAGCTACCTCGGCGCCGATAGGTAAGTCCTATCATAACATTGATTTATGTCAACTGAGAATTTCAGCTCTAAAGAAATTTATAAGCTTACCAAAAAAACAACTCAAATTAGATTGAACTCTTCCACAATAGAAAAAGCCCTCATAATAAATTATGAGGGCTGTTCTTTACAGATGGTGCCGAGGGAGAGAATTGAACTCCCGACACGTGGATTTTCAGTCCACTGCTCTACCGACTGAGCTACCTCGGCGCCGCTGAGGAGAGATAACTAACTAAACATGCTCGCCTTGGCAAGTACTTTTTTAGTTTTCACTTAATTTTTTTCGTATTTATCCAATCCGAGCCTGATTAAGGCCTCTTCTGAGACCAGATTACGTATTCTATTGCCGTATTCTTTCTTTAACTCGGCCAGATATTCAGGATCTGTTTTACCTTTCCAGGTGGTCACTTCATTATATCTTTTCGGAATGGATATGGCGTCCGGATCATAGCCGGTATCAAAACGCACCTTCCACCGCATTGCCCGGACTCTTTCCCCGATGGTATCCATGTTCTCGGCAATTTCAGTATATCCGACAGATTTAAGGCAGGCGGAAAGCTGCTCATCATTATACACACCGCGACCGAACAGACATGCGACCATTGAAGTAATGAAAGCGCGTCCTGTTTCATCCCCGATAAGGAAATCACAGACTGCGTCAACATCCTTCTTGTCGTTTTTCTGATCCCAGGCGTATCCTCCTGAGTCCAGATGTGAATGTCTGAACCCTAGACTCTCCGCAACGTAAAAAGTCTCTCCTGTGGCATATCCCGCCATTTCCTGACCAAGTACGCATGCAAAGTCTTCTCCGCCATATTTTTTGGTGGCTACGAGAGTTCCTTTACTGAGTGCGGTGTAAAATTCATTCGCTGCCTGTCCTAGATAATTAACCGCTTTTTTATATCCTTCGGCATCACCGAAAGCGAGCGGAACAATTGTTTCTTTTTCAGTAATGATACCTTTTTCAAAAGCCTCGGTCGCCCAAGCAAGAGCAACTCCGCCCGACATGACATCAAGCCCGACTTTTTCAATTTCGTCCATTATGGCGAGGACATGAAATGCGTCCGTCACGCCAAGCATGGAGCCTGTTGCGAAAATCGGCTCGTAATCATAGGCCACCTGACGGTACATATACTGATTCTGTTCCATAAATTTTTCGCGCACAAAACCTAAATGGATACAACCGACAGGACAACCGGCACAAGCGGCATTCCTGAGCAAAGTATCATCCGCAAATTTTTCACCCGTAATTCCGGCGATGTCATCATCTTTAGTGGCCTGAAGATTACGCCAAGGCAGAGACTTAAGCTCATTAAGAACATTCAGATTCGCGGCAGTACCTAAGTTATGATATTTACTCATCATATCTGTACCGGTCATTTTTTCATAAACTTCATCAAAAACCTTTGAATAATCTTTGTTATCCGGCAATGCGAATGAACCGTCAC
This sequence comes from Maridesulfovibrio ferrireducens, assembly GCF_900101105.1. NCBI lineage: Bacteria > Pseudomonadati > Thermodesulfobacteriota > Desulfovibrionia > Desulfovibrionales > Desulfovibrionaceae > Maridesulfovibrio > Maridesulfovibrio ferrireducens. The sequence continues at coordinate 643,897 of NZ_FNGA01000001.1, read as the reverse complement.
CTTGAATAACAATACCTTTCAGATTTTTTGACCCCATCACTCCGCCGGAGCCGAGTCGACCGAAGTGACGATATGTATCGGCATTAATACAAGCCATGCCTGATAAACTTTCACCAGCAGGCCCTATGCGTAAAATAGACCGATGCCCCGATCCGGGGAACATGCGGCGCAGCAACTTACCTGTGGAAAAAACATCTTTCCCGGCCAGAAACTGAACATCTTTAACTTCAAGATGACTCATTCCAATGGAAAGACAGGACAAACGCGGAGCGCGTCCTTTGATAACAATGGCATCATAATCGGCAAAACGGATAGCAAGTGCTGAACGCCCTCCGGCATGACTTTCGGCAAACTGATCATGATACGGAGATTTAAAGGAACAAACAGTTTTGCTCATGAGCGGAAAAAGTCCGGTCAGTGCACCAATTGAAAAAATCAACGGCTGATCCGGGTCATCCCAAGGACGCTGAGCATGTCCATAAATATTGAACAGGAGCGCGCCTACCCCGCTTCCACCAGCAAATTCGTTACGTCCCTCAATCTTAGCAACCTTTCCCTTACCGGTCGCAAGATCAACCACGAGAACTCTAAAATAATCGCGAATCATAATGCGTCCTCCTTCTTTGCTCTTTTCGTGCTCTCGGATTCACGCATCTCAAGACATTCATGAGGACAGAATTTTACACATCTTCCGCAATGAATGCAGACAAACGGGCGCCCCTTAAGATCTAAATAAATAGCATCGACAGGACAGGCTTCTGCACACTTTCCACAACGTATGCACAAATCTTTTTTATATATAACTCCGCCACCTTTCTTGCGTGGCGACATAGCTTCAGTGGGACAGGCAGCTGCACAAGGCGCAGGATCACAGGCAAGACAGACTTTCGCCACAAATCCGGTAGATAACCCTCCGGAAGAGGAAATTCTGATTCCTGCGGTGTTCCATGACAGCAACTTATGCACTTGCCGCGCACACGCAAAGGAGCATGAATGACATCCTATGCATCGTTCCATATGGGCAGCAGTCAGGGTTTTCATAATAAACTCCAAGAAGTTCAATTAAACAATTTATGGATAAATTTTAATTTTTTTTCCAGCAACACAATCAGAAACAACTATTAACACAACTGAAAAAATATGAAAATTAATTTCACTCACTATTATCGCAACAAAGAGCTCTTCCTTCAAAGATTAATCAAATTACCCTTGACCTGTCGTCTCATTATTATATTATTTAATATCTAAGCAAAACAATTTAATGTGTGGCATAGGCCCCGCGTTCACAGGTAACCGGAACGGAGGAAATCATGAGAGTAGGTTCACAGATAACGGGAAAAATTATTGAGCTTTACCCTGAAATCAAAAAATTTAATCTGGATGTTGCCGCCGAATTCAGCGACGAAAAAAATGAATGGATCATCACTCTGAGCAAAGGAAAAGACACCCTCCAGACCCACATCAAAACCGGAGATGCTTTAAAATGTATCGAAGGTGAAAAATGTGTCTACTTCGGAAATCAATTAATGGGTTTTATTGACGCTTATTGCTCCGGCAGTGATGCCTGTAAGGTTTAGCATTAAAAACAAGTGGAGGACTGCTAAGCTGTCCTCCACTTGTACTTTATAACTATTTAACTTCCTGAGCCTGCGCAAGATTACCGATTCCCTTACCTTCGTATTCTTTGCCCTTAAGGTTTGCTACGAGAAGTTTGGTAAGAACTCCTTTAGGACCGAGTTCAAAGAAAGTATCTACACCGGCTTCATACTGATTGGCTATAATTTCAATCCAGCGCACTGATGAAGTCATCTGAGCACACATGATCTTTTTAATCTCTTCTGGATTTTTTTCCGGTGCAGCAGTCGCATTAAAATAAACAGGAAAGGCTGGAATATTCCAATCCATCTTCTTAAGATAAGCAGCAAATTCATCCGCTGCTTCCTGAATAAGAGGACTATGAAATGCACCGCTGACAGGCAGAACTATAGCACGTCCTTTCTTCTCTTTTATTACTACACCGGCAGCATCAAGAGCGGCTTTTTCACCACTGATCACATACTGAGCCGGAGAGTTGTAGTTTGCAATTCTAAGTTCTTTACCGGATTCACTTCTGGCGACTTCAACGGCTTCTTCAACGTCTCCCTGTGAAAGCTTAAGAACAGCGGCCATGCCATGATCCGCATTTGCGACCTGTGACATAAGCTTACCGCGCAATGATACAGCTTTTATTGTATCATTAATGCTGAGAATGCCGGATGCCCCGAGAGAAGCAAACTCACCGAGACTGTGTCCGGCTGTTGCCGCGGGAGTAAGGCTGTCTTTAAGATATAGCCAGAGTGACAGGTTTACTACTGTCAGCGCGGGCTGAAGTGCTTCGGTTTTAGACATATCCGCAGGGGAACCTTGCCAGTAAATTTCTCTTAAAGGCAGTCCACTCTCGGTTTCAGCAAATTTCCACATGTCCATTGCAACAGACCAATCTTCTGCAAGCTCACGCCCCATTCCAAGTTCCTGTGATCCCTGACCGGGGAAAAGTATTGATAAATCAGACATTATTTCTCCTTATGATTATAGTTGCATTACGGTATTTTCACCGCTGTATATAAATTATATTTTAAAATGACTGTTCTTTCTAAATAATCCGCTAAAAGCAGCTTATAAAAAGCAAATTTAGCGGATCAATTCAAGCTCTATCTTCTATATAAAATCAGGCTGAAATTTATTTTTCTTAATAAAAAGCTATAGAAAAAACCTTACACGTAAAAAACCGTATATTAAAAAAAATCAATCTTATATTGCTTTAATTTGATAAAAATGAAGTAATTTGTACAGTTGAACAACTTGAAAAACCTGAAGATACAAAATAGCAATTTACTATTATCAACAAATCTTGCGCGCAAAAAATAACTATCTAGCCCAAAACATCCGCAACCTTCGATTCAAGCTCTTCCTTATCAATAGGCTTTACGCAGTATTCATTGGCACCGTGTTTAACTGATGCACGGGCTGTTTCCAGAGTAGGATATCCAGTAAGCATGATCACTTTTATATCCGGTGATATTTCTTTCATCAGCTCCAAGACTTCCACTCCGGTCATCTTTTTAAGCTTTATGTCCAGAATCGCCAAATCAACTTTATTCTTTGCAACATGATTAAGAGCTTCTTCTTCTTCGGAAAAAACCGAAACCTCATGTCCTTTACGTTCAAGAATACGTTTCAGAAGGACTCCAGCGTCTATTACATCATCAAGAACCAAAATATTTGCCATGCTTAATGCTCCTTAAAAACTACTTAGAAAAGCATATTCCATTCAGACCCTATAAGTCGACCATCTAATTATAAAAAAAATGGCTAATTAAATAAATGCACTGAGACATATTAATTGCATTGCACCCATTGCAACCAGCTCAAAGACTGTCCAACCGAATTAGCTTTAGCGTATTCATAAAAGCGATGCAAAAACAACTCTACACAACATTGAAAAGATACCACCAATATAAAACTTTTCCTGCATAGTATCCTCCCTGCAATCAGTATATTAGAATATAACATTAAACTATCGCAACTATTAGTCTTTTAAAAATTTACCCTCTTCTATGCAACTCTCTAAAAGATATAATTTTTCTTAATAGTACATTAACTCTTTATTGCTTAAAACTTATCTTTTTATATAAAATTCACTTAATTAACTTGTTTTTATAAATTAAAAAAATCAATTTTCTCCGCATCCCTCAGTCGTAGCTTCAAAAAATAGCACCTTTCTTTAATAGACAATTGTCAAAATGTATTTTATGCGAATCACCATTCGTGCGTTTAGCACATTAATATACATATTTTTGCGGATTACGTATAATTTCTACTTAATCCGTTGTCTTTTCTCGAAAGGAGTTCAAACAAAATGCAAAAAAGAGAAACATGGGGTTCACGTTCCGGCTTTATTTTAGCCGCTGTAGGGTCTGCAATCGGGCTAGGTAACATCTGGCGTTTTCCATACATAGTTTATGAAAACGGTGGTGGTGCTTTCCTTATTCCTTACTTTGTAGCTATGCTCGCTGCGGGTATTCCCTTCATGATTCTGGAGTTTGGACTCGGTCAGAAATTCAAAGGATCAGCTCCCAAAATTTTCGCTTCCATATCTAAACGCTGGGAATGGCTCGGCTGGTGGCAGATCATGGTCGCCTTCATTATTGACACATATTATGTAGTCGTCATCGCGTGGGCCATGAATTATTTAATTCTATCATTCACGCAAGGCTGGGGGATGAACCCGAAAGATTTCTTCTATGGTGATTTTTTACATCTCAGTAATTCACCTATGGAAGTCGGTGGTATACAGTGGGCTATTTTTGCAGCAACTGCGACTGCTTGGTTCTGTACTTTTCTTGCCGTCTTTACCGGCGTTAAAAAAGGAATTGAAAGAGCTAATAAAATATTTATGCCGCTTCTTTTCCTGCTGGTTTTTATATTCATTGCCCGCGGATTAATGCTTCCCGGAGCTGCAGATGGTTTAAACTGGCTCTTCAAACCTGATTTTTCCGCACTTTTAAAAGGAAAAGTCTGGGCTGACGCTTTCGGACAGATTTTCTACAGCCTTTCAATAGGTTTTGCCATCATGCTGGCATATTCCAGTTATCTTCCAAAAAAATCTGACATCACCAATAACGCCTGTATGACTGTTTTCATCAACTGCGGGTTCAGTATGCTTTCAGGTATAATGATCTTCAGTGTTCTCGGTTACATGGCTCTACAGCAGGGTGTTCCCGTCAGTGACGTTACCAGTTCCGGTGTTGGTCTGGCATTCATTACTTTGCCGACTGCAATCAATCTGATGCCGATGCCTGTTTTCTTCGGTGTAATGTTCTTTCTGGCTCTCGTAGTTGCCGGACTGTCTTCCATGATTTCCATCACAGAAGCAGTTGTTTCAGCTATTATTGATAAACTGAACGTTACTCGTCAAAAAGCAGCAATTATTTTCTGCCTTATCGGATTCCTCATAAGTATTATGTTCACAACCGGCAGCGGACTTCTGTTGCTTGATATTGTTGACCACTTTGTGAACAACTTCGGAATACTCATCGGCGGATTTATTGAAATCATCTTCATCGCATGGTTCTGCGATCTGGACGCCCTCAGCCAGCACATTAACACCACTTCTGAATTGAAAGTCGGTGGCTTATGGAAAACCTGCCTGCGGTACATTGTGCCTGTTATGCTCGGCTTCATGGTCATCAACAACTTCATTGGTGATCTTCAGACAAACTACGGCGGATACTCAAACACAGCCATCATACTATTCGGATGGGCTGTCCTTTTTGTCTGCTCAATATTCTCAATGACATTTGCACACAAAGATTTTGCTTTTGTGAAAAAATCAGAAAACAACCACTTCCTCAAAAGGAGATAGATTATGACTACCGGCGCAATAATTATGATGGTATTCGGACTCGGCATCACCTGGGGCGGCGCAATAATCTGTTTCCGCATAGCTCTTAAGCATAAATAACCACAGTTGATATACAAGTTAAAAGGCCGCTCCAGATGGAGCGGCCTTTTTTATAATTCTATTTATATACTTATGAACTCCTTGCTAAGCTCAATCTTCAAATGATAATGTAATTCAAGACTATTAAAAAGCTTCTCTTAACCTCTTATCAGGCTGCATCTTATGTCAGAATCTCCCAAAAAATATATATATTACTCCATTACTGCATCGATAGTCACGCTGGTTCTTAAATTCTGGGCATGGCATATCACTGATTCTGTAGGCTTGCTTTCAGATGCAATGGAGACACTTGTTAACCTTTCTGCCGGTCTTTTCGCCTTAGCAGCGCTGACTCTCGCCATGAAACCGGCTGACCACGCCCATACATACGGACACGGAAAAGCAGAATATTTTTCAAGCGGCGCAGAAGGGATGCTTATATTAATTGCGGCAATAGGTATTGTTTACGCTTCCATTGAAAGATTTATCTCACCGTCAATTCCCAGTAATTTATTGACCGGTCTTCTTCTTGCCCTGCTTTCCTCAGCAGTTAATTTTGTTACCGCTAAAATTATGCTGAAGGGCGCTAAAATTCATGATTCAATTACCCTTGAAGCAGATGCTAAACATCTATTAACAGACGTATGGACTTCAATAGGTCTTGTGCTCGGACTCGGTGTTATGCTTTTCACCCCGCCATCATGGGCTATCCTTGATCCCATCATCGCAATTATAATGGCTTTGAATATTATTTTCACAGGATTCTACCTGATAAAAAAATCATACTCAGGATTGATGGATAATACCCTTCCTAAGTCGGAGCTTTCACTTATTGATAAATCTATCAGGAAATGTGCAGGAGAAGAAATTCTTTACCATGGGTTGAGAACCCGTAAGGCTGGTTCTCAGCGATTTATTGATTTTCATCTACTTTTGCCCGGCAAATCAACCATTGCCAGTTCTCATACGCTTTGCAGTGAAATTGAAGTTTGCATAAAAGACGAGCTTAAAAATTGCCACGTAACTATTCATGTTGAGCCGGAAGAAGATAAATCTTCTTATGACTGCGAAGAAACCGGCGGCTTATGCGGCTCTATTCTCAGATCAAATAATGAATAATTTTTTCACAGTGCTTAAAGAACGAACAATTAAACATACACACCAAGACGAACAGCTCGAAAGCGTACTCGTTACACCGGACGGTTCAGGACCGTTCCCCGCTGTTCTGTTAATTCATGAATATACCGGACTGAATAAAGTAACTTTAGACCACGCAAGACGACTTGCCCGTGCCGGTTACACCGTACTTGCCGCAGATTTCTACGGCCCGGATAAAATACCTAATAATATCGATGAAGCGCGCGTTATCCACAGAATTTACCGTGATGATCGGCTTTTGATGCGCAAACGAGCACAAGCATGCCTTGAAGTTCTAATTAATCAGCCTGAAACCAATTCCGCAAAAATTACAGCTCTCGGATTTTCATTCGGAGGCGGTGCTGTATTGGAACTCGCCCGTTGCAATATACAACTTAATAAACACGATGAGCAGTTAGCAGGAACAATAAACGGCGCTATCAGTGTTTACGGATATTTAGACACAACTCATCCAGCCGCACATGGACAAATCAAAGCGAAACTCCTTGCTCTTCATGTTGAAAACGACCCTGTAGTGCCCGAAAAGCACGCTGAAATGTTCGTAAAAGAAATGAATGAAGTGAAGGCTGACTGGTCGATGATACGCATTCAAAACGCCAAGCACGGCTTTGCAAACCCTGACGACACAGCTTTTGATCCCATTCTAGCTGAAAAGGCATGGGGTATTATTTTAGATACTTTTAAGAAATGGCTTTAAAACATAAAAAAGCCCCGCATATTGCGAGGCTTTCCAAATATCAATTTATAGAAATCAACTACCAACTATTCTTATGAACTCGTTCTTCTTTGTAACGATCTTTGTACTTTTGCTCTTGGTCCGGCCAGCCGATTACTATTAAACTGAGAGGTATTACTTTTTCAGGTAGATTAAAATGCTGTGAAAAAGCTTTCACCCTGTCTTCCATCGGGTAAATACCTGTCCAGACTGCGCCCAGCCCTTTTCCATGAGCTGCCAGCAGCAGATTTTGAGTAGCTGCGGCACAATCCTGCACCCAGTATCCGGGAAATTTTTCAAGACTCAAGTCACCGCAAACAAGAATACCGGCAGGCGCATGCTCCACCATTGTGGCATACTTACTATATTCCTTAACTCCAGCTAATTTTTCATGATCATCAATTACAATAAACTGCCACGGCTGTGCATTGCCCGCACTTGGCGCAACCATAGCCGCGCTGAGAAGTTCTTTAATCAATTCCTCAGAAATAGGTTTATCTTCGTACTTCCTGACACTTCTTCTAGTATGGATCGCTTCTAATACTTCCATTTTGGTTCGCTCCGGATTTTAGATTCTATCAAAATGATTAAAAATATAAACTTCAATATACATTCAAATTTTATAAGCGCAAGCCCGTATATTCATTCTTTGTGATGTTCATATTTTTTTGTAATATACTGTATTTAAACAATTACTAATATATATCTTTCTTAAACCTTTATTACTTAAAAAAAATACCAAATATTCTTGATTTTCGCTGAATTTATTATATTATAGAAATAACTACACAAGCCTTACTCATTTGGAATTGTTAGTTCAACCCCTTTGGCGGTGTCGAGCCTCCTCCCTCACCACTCGATGCCGCCATCCTTTTTGCCTTTTAACTCCATTCTTAATCCTTGACGAAGTGCTCATCCGGTATGATTCTTAATTGATCTTGAATCATAAACCGAGTTGCCACTTGAAACAGCAAGACAAAGTACAGGAATACATAAATTCACTTCTCGCCTCTCCGGTGATGGGGGATCAGGTCGTTCATCACAGAGTGATTGACGGTAATAGTGCTTTGTACGGTGAATCGCGTCATAAATGGCCTGAATCTCTTGATTGCGTTATGAATTTCAGAGAAATAGAGAATCTTTACTCTCATCAAGCAGAAGCAACTGACTACGCCCGTGCCGGAAGAAATGTCGTAGTTGCGACTCCTACCGCCAGTGGTAAAACACTTACTTATAATCTGCCTGTTCTTGAACAATGTCTGCGTAATCCTGATAACCACGCTCTTTACCTCTTTCCGCTCAAAGCTCTTGCACAGGATCAGCTTAAAACTTTCAATGAAATGACCGCCCTTCTGCCAGAAAATATCAGACCGGATGCAGCAATTTATGACGGTGACACCACACCCTATAAGCGCAAAAAAATACGCGATAATCCACCGTCTGTTATTCTTACCAATCCTGAAATGCTTCACTTATCCATCCTGCCTTATCACGAACGATGGGCACCTTTTATTGCCGGGCTTACACATATAGTTGTGGATGAAGTGCATACTTATCGAGGCGTGATGGGTTCACACATGGCTATGGTTTTTCGCAGACTGCTCAGAATATGTAACTTTTACGGAGCGACCCCTTCGTTTGTTTTTTCATCAGCAACAGTTGGCAATCCAGCCGCTCTTTGTAATTCTCTGACAGGTCTTGAAGTTACAGCAATCACTGAAAGCGGAGCCGCATCAGGAAAACGCAATTTCGTTTTTTTCAATCCTGTGGTCAGCCCTTCCAATGCAGCCATACAACTACTCAAAGCCGCACTTGCCAGAGGACTGCGAACAATAGTCTATACACAGTCCCGCAAAATGACTGAACTAATAGCTATGTGGGTGAGTGAAAAAGCCGGTAAATATCAGGATAAAATAAGTGCATACAGAGCAGGATTTCTTCCTGAGGAAAGAAGAGAAATTGAATCAAAAATGTCATCAGGCGAATTACTTGCAGTAATATCTACAAGCGCGCTTGAACTCGGAATTGATATCGGCGGACTCGATCTCTGTATTATGGTCGGCTATCCCGGATCAATTATGGCCACCTTACAAAGAGGCGGACGCGTCGGGCGCAGTAATCAGGAATCAGCGGTAATTCTTATCGGACAGGAAGACGCGCTTGATCAATATTTTATGCGCCATCCTGAAGACTTTTTCTCACGGCCGCCTGAGAACGCAGTACTCAATCCATATAACCCCGTGATTATGGAAAAACACCTCATCTGTGCAGCTTCTGAACTTACCATGCGCGAAAATGACTATCTGCTCAAAGATGATAAAATCAGAAGTAGAGTTCTTGAACTTGAGCAGGAAGGCGTACTTCTGCGAAGCAAGCGCGGCGATGAAATTTATTCCAAACGCAAAAGACCTCACCGTGAAATATCTCTACGCGGTGCCGGCGGTACCATTCACATCGAAGACTCTGATACATCAGAACCTATCGGTACCATTGACGAAGTTAAAGCATACTCCGAGGCTCACGAAGGCGCAGTGTATATTCATCGCGGCAATACATATTGCATTAAAGAACTGGATTTAGCTTCCAGAAAAATTTCAGCTGTCAAACAACGAGTTGGTTATTACACCCGCACGCGTAAAAATAAATCAACACAGATACTCGAAATATACTCTCAAAAAACAGTATTCGGCATTGTAATGCGTTTCGGTAAACTGAAAGTAACTGAACAAGTGACAGGGTATGAAAAACGAGCTGTGCGCGGCGGACAATTATTAGGAATTGTCCCGCTTGATCTGCCTCCGATTATTTTTGAAACGCAAGGGTTATGGATGGAAATTTCGTCTGAAATTAAACGCAGAGCCGAGGATGAATTCATTCATTTCATGGGCGGTATTCATGCTGTGGAACATGCCGCAATCGGAATTCTTCCTTTAATGGTTCTCACTGACCGCAACGATTTAGGCGGAATTTCAACCCCCATGCACGAGCAGGTGGATGGTCCGGCAGTGTTTATTTATGATGGCATTCCCGGTGGTGCAGGGCTGACTATGCAGGCTTTCGAACATGCAGAGGAACTACTTGAACGGACCTTACAAATAGTTTTAGACTGTGAATGCGAACTTGGCTGCCCGACATGCGTGCATTCTCCGAAATGCGGATCAGGTAATCGTCCTATCGATAAGAGTGCCGCGATTTTTGTTCTGCAAAATATGATACATGGTGAAACACCTAAAAATATTGAGGATATAAATATGCTTCTCAGACCTTTCGGCGAAGAAATTAAAAAGGAAGTTATTGAACCGAAAAATTTCGGAGTTCTTGATGTTGAAACAAGACGCTCAGCTCAAGAAGTTGGCGGCTGGAATAAAGCTGAACGCATGGGTATCTCAATCGCGGTTCTCTATGATTCTGACGAAGATAAATTCTTCGAATATGAAGAACATCAAATACCGGAAATGATAGATCGCCTTCAAAAACTAGACCTGATAATCGGCTTTAATATCGATAGGTTTGATTACAAAGTGCTCTCAGGAGTACATGCTTTTCATTACAAAGGTTTACCCACTCTGGATTTGCTTATAAAAGTACACGAAAAGCTGGGATATAGACTGAAACTTGATAACATCGCGCAGGCAACATTAGACACAGCTAAAAGCGCAGATGGATTACAAGCTCTGGAATGGTGGAAAGAAGGAAGGCTGGATCTCATTACTGATTATTGCAAACAGGATGTTGCTGTAACCAGAGATGTTTATCTATTCGGGAAAGAAAACGGGTATGTACTTTTCACTAATAAAGATAAGAAAAAAGTGCGGTTGCCGGTGGATTGGTAAAGAAAAAAAATGGTGGCGGGATATTTTTTCTTAAAGATTAAATATCTCAGCCACCAGCTTTAATTCAAATAGCCCCATCAGCATCGTTTTGGTCTCTGCCGGTATCTTTAATTCTAATATTACGATCTTTGAATTGTTTTATTGCTCTTCCGCCGGACAATTCAAGTTTCTTCAAATATTCAAGCTTATACCGCACAGCTTGCGGGTTAGGATAAGTCTGAACAATACCTTTCAGTAATTCTACTGCTTTTTTGTAATCATGTTTTTGTTCATAAATATCAGCGAGCATAAAAGTTGCTTTTGCATGAATATTTTCTGGAACATCTTCCATCTGTATTATTTCATTAAGCTCTGACTCAGCTCTTTCCCACGCTTGAATCAGTGTCAGAGTATGCGCCATTTCATACAGAGCTTTCGCCTTTATTTTCGGATCAGCAGTACTATCGGCAAGATCATTATAGGTATAAATTGCTAAATCATAATTTCTTAAATCACGAAAAGTTTTAGCTAATAATGTTCTTGTTGAATCAAGCTGCTCAGACGATTGATCTGGAAATTCTAAACTTTTTTCAAGAGCTTCAACGGCTAATTTATATTGACCGTTTCTTATGTACATCTCCGCGAGCTTACCCTTTAAATCAGCCGCAAGATCGTTCTTGTGACCAAATTCAAGATACATAGCTTCCAGTAAAGAAGCACCTCTTTCACTGTCATGACGTACTTCTGAATCTATTTTTACGAGATAATTCCACGCTTCAAGCCTGTATTTACCTTGTGGATTATCTTGAAGATACCTTTCAAAGCCTTTTTCAGAATCAACATAAAACCCGCTGATAAAATTTTTACGCGCTTTTTCAATTACCTTAAAATTATCATCAGCGGGTTTTTCGCACCCCTGAACCATAAGGAACAGGGATACGAAAATTAATATAAACCATTGTCTCATGATTCGGTTTCTTCCTCATCAACAAGAGCTTCAACGCCGTCATCCATTACAAGATCAAATCCGACTGCATGATTATTCTCATCCATTCTAACAAGTCTTACGCCCTGAGTTGCCCTTCCTACAAGACTTACGTCTTTAACTCCGAGGCGAATAATTTTATTAGCAGAAGTAAGAATAACGACTTCATCGTCAGGTGAAACCATAATGGAACCAAGAACCTTACCGGTCTTGGTTGTAACGCGCATACTGATTATACCTTTACCGCCTCTGGTCTGGAGACGATGCTGCTCAATATTTGTGCGCTTACCGTAACCGCCCTCAGAGATTGTGAGGAGCTGGGTACGTTCTTCATCACCGGTGACAACACCTGAAACGACTTCATCTTTAGGACGAAGGGCAATACCCTTCACACCGCTGGCAACTCTACCCATTGCACGGGCATCCTGACAGCTGAACCTAATAGAAGTACCGTTCTTGGTAACAAGAATTGCTTCGGAATCAGCATAAACTTCTTTTACCGTGATCAGCTGATCGTCTTCCCTCATGCTTACGGCCCGGATTCCGGACTGTCTGCAATTACGGTAAAGAGCAATGCTGGAACGTTTTACCATTCCCTTCTTAGTCACGAACAGGAAGAAGCGGTCTTCTTCAAACTCGCGCATAGTAAGAGCTGTTGCTATCGCTTCATCTTTTTCCAACGGAAGCAGATTGGCAATATGTGCGCCTCTGGCTATACGGCTGGATTCGGGAACCTGATGTACTTTAATTTTGAACATCTTCCCTTTCGTAGTGAACAGCACCAGGAATTGGTGATTCGAAGTTGTCAGGAAAGTATGGATAAAGTCTCCATCCTTTGTCTGAACTCCTGCAATACCTTTTCCGCCTCTCTTCTGCTGCTGATAATTGGAAAGAGGAGTACGTTTGATATAGCCGCGTCTTGAAAGAGTGATAACTGCGTCATCATCAGGAATCAGATCTTCGATATCAATATCATCAGGATTCTGATCCATAAGCACGGTTTTGCGATCTGTTGAATATGAAGCTCTTATATCAGTAAGCTCTTCCCTTATTACAGATTTCAAAACGTCTTCATTTTCCAAGATGCTTTTGAAGTATTCAATCTTTTTAAGAATCTCAGCATATTCTTCAAGAATTTTTTCATGCTCAAGGTTGGTCAGTCTCTGCAATCTCATATCAAGAATTGCCTGAGCCTGAACTCTTGAAAACTCAAAGCGATCGATAAGTCCGATTCTGGCTTCATCGCCATTGCTTGATGCTCTGATGATTTTTACAACTTCATCAATATTATCAAGGGCAATTTTTAAACCTTCGAGTATATGGGCACGCTTTTCACACTTATCAAGGTCAAACCTTGTACGCCTGATAATAACTTCCCGGCGATGTTCAAGGAAGAAACTAAGAATATTCTTAAGGTTCATCAACATTGGTCTGTTACCGGAAACAGCCATCATGTTGATACCGAAACTGGTTTCAAGCTGAGTGAATTTGTAAAGTGAATTGATAATGATATCAGCTATTGAACCTCTTTTAAGGTCAATAACAATACGGATACCTTTACGGTCTGATTCATCGCGAAGATCAGAAACACCTTCAATTCTACCTTCTCCGATGAGAAGTGCTATTTTTTCAACAAGTGTTGATTTATTAAGAGCATATGGAATTTCAGTTATAACGATACTTTGACGACCGTTTTTAAGCTCTTCAACTCCTAACACACCCCTGATCTTAATACTTCCGCGACCTGTTTTATAAGCTTCTTCAAGCCCTTTACCACCGAAACACAATCCCGATGTAGGAAAATCAGGCCCTTTGATAAATCTCATAAGATCATCAATAGAACATTCAGGAGCATCCAGAAGATGCAAAGTTCCGTCTAATAATTCACCTAAATTATGAGGCGGAATATTTGTCGCCATACCGACTGCGATACCGGTTGTTCCGTTCAGCAGAAGGTTAGGAACTTTAGTAGGTAGAACAGTCGGTTCCTGCAGAGAGTTGTCATAGTTGTCTCGGAAATCGACTGTATTTTTTTCAAGGTCAGCTAAAAACTCAGAACTGAGCTTTGACATTCTTGATTCAGTATAACGCATTGCTGCCGCAGCGTCGCCGTCAATGGAACCGAAGTTCCCCTGACCGTCAACAAGCGGATCGCGCATGGAAAATCCCTGCGCCATACGTACAAGAGCATCGTAAACGGCAGAATCACCATGCGGGTGATATTTACCGATTACGTCACCGACGATACGAGCCGATTTCTTGTATGCTCTGTTATAACTGTTTCCCAGTTCGTGCATAGCGTAAAGAATACGCCTGTGAACCGGCTTTAGACCATCTCTTACGTCAGGGATAGCTCGCCCTATGATGACGCTTAGAGAATACTCTAAGTACGATTTTTTAAGTTCTTCTTCGATAGTAATCTGATCCACTATTTTCCTCCGATTGGAAACGGAAATTGCCGGAATTAAATATCAAGCTCTTGAACTGCAAGAGCGTTTCTTTCAATAAATTCTCTGCGCGGCTCAACGTTATCTCCCATCAGATCCATGAAGATTTCATTGGCACCTACAGCATCTTCGATAGTTACCTGCAACATAGACCTTTTATCAGGGTCCATTGTGGTTTCCCACAGCTGCTCAGGATTCATTTCACCTAGACCTTTATAGCGCTGGAGATTGATTCCTTTGTATGCTTCTTCAAGAACTGCATCGAGAAGGTTGAATATTCCGGTGACAGGTATAGTCGTCTCACCGCGTTCAATAACAAAATCGTTTCCGGCACATTCTTCTACAATGTTCCTGTTCTTTTCAAAAGAATGTCTGAAAAGTTTGGAATTGAAGAATTCAACGGCGAGTCTTGTGCGGTTTCCGTTTTCATTTTCAAAAGTAACATAAACCCGTTCTTCCCCATCATCATCTTCACGTTCGATAAAAACTTTAAACCCGGATTTAAGCATTTTACTGATAAATTCTTCAGGATCACTTTCAGCAAAATCAGCAGGAGTTATTTGACCTTCATAGCTGATTAAAGCAGCAAAAAGTTTATCAGAAATACCCATATTTATAGCATCAAAAACTTTATTTTTAATAAAACGGATATCCTCAAGCAGAGTGGCAAGTCTTTCACCTGTGTATTCTTTGTCGTTACTACTTTTGATAATTATATCTTTTGCAACTCTTTGAATAAGCAGAGTATAAAGCTCTATATCGTCTTTAATGAATTTTTCGAATTTACCTTTTGCAATTCTATAAAGAGGAGGCTGAGCAATATACAAATGCCCTCTCTGGATGAGTTCTTCATACTGTCTGAAAAAGAAAGTAAGTAGAAGTGTCCGGATATGCGAGCCGTCAACATCAGCATCAGTCATGATTACAACTTTGTGATATCTGAGCTTGTTAAAATCTTTTTCGCCTTCTTCCTGTCCTATGCCGATACCCATAGCAGTGATAAGAGCACGGATTTCTTTATTACCGAGCATTTTATCAAAGCGGGTTTTTTCAACATTCAGAATTTTACCTCTGAGCGGAAGAATTGCCTGATGTTTAGGATTACGTCCCTGCTTAGCTGAACCACCAGCAGAGTCCCCTTCAACTATGAATAATTCACATTCTGAAGGATCTTTACTCTGGCAATCAGCAAGCTTACCGGGAAGCGAATGGTCAGACAAAGCGCCTTTTCTGCGGACAAGTTCACGAGCCTTTCTGGCCGCATCTCTTGCTCTTGCAGCATCAACAACTTTTTCGACAATTGACTTCGCATCTTTCGGATTTTCCTGAAAATAAGATGAAAGTTTGTCGTAAACCATAGTTGCAACAATACCCATCATTTCAGAGTTACCAAGTTTGGTCTTGGTCTGCCCTTCAAACTGAGGATCACAAAGTTTAACACTGAGTACAGCAGTCAAACCTTCACGAACATCTTCACCGGAAAGCTTTTGTTTAAGCTTTTTAGGCAAATCAGAGTTCTGAATGTAAGTGTTGATTGCTCTTGTCAGCGCGGTTTTAAAACCGGCCAGATGAGTTCCGCCTTCAACTGTGCGAATATTGTTGGCAAAAGTGTGAGTGTTTTCTTTGTAGGCTGTATTGTACTGCAATGCCAGTTCGGTAACGACGTTATCCACTTCAGTGTAAGCATATACAACTTCACTTACAGCTGTCTGACTTTTATTAAGATCTTTAATAAACTCAACAATACCGCCTTCAGCTTTAAAACTTGCTTTTTCATTGGTTCTTTCATCGAGGAACTCGATTTCAAGACCTTTGTTTAGATAAGCAAGCTCCTGAAAACGTTTTTTTAAGGTATTGAAATCATACTGATTAGTTTCAAATATCTGTTCATCAGGTCTGAAACGGATCGTTGTTCCGGTTGTAACAGCATCACCGATGCATTCAACTTGGCCTGTCGGAACTCCTCTCACATACGACTGACGATACATTTTACCGTCTCTCCTGACCGTAGCCTCAAGATGTTCGGAAAGAGCGTTTACACATGACACTCCGACCCCGTGAAGGCCACCTGAAACTTTATAAGCATCGTTGTCGAACTTACCACCCGCATGAAGAAGAGTCATAACGATCTCAAGAGCGGGTTTTTTTTCTTTCGGATGCATATCAACAGGAATACCGCGGCCGTCATCTGAAACGGTTACACTGTTATCCATGTGCAGTTTAACTTTAATCTTTGAGCAATAACCACCCATGGCTTCATCGATAGAGTTGTCCACCACTTCGTATACAAGGTGATGAAGACCCCTTGTATCGGTTGAACCGATATACATAGCAGGTCTTTTTCTTACAGCTGCCAATCCCTCAAGGACGGTAATCGAATCGGCTGTATACTGATCTTTGTTTTGAGCCATTAAACATCTTCCTCGCTGTAGTAAGTCTCTTCCTGAACCTTCATCGGCATAACAATTACGAGGTACTCATTGTCCTCATCTCCGGTTAAACCGCAAGGAGCTTCAGATCCTGTCAGAGTAAAGCTGATTTTTCCAGATTGAAAATGACCGAGGATCTCAATCAGATTCTTTGTAGGAAATGCAATACGTTCCATTTCACCGCTAAACTCAACTTCTATGGATTCTGTTGCTGTTCCGACTTCCTGCCCCTGACTGAAAAGAATAAGTTCACCGGGGTTGAACATGAAAGACGCACAACGATTTGAATCGGTATTAAAAATGGAAATACGGTCAAGAGCGTTTGAAAGCTCTGATTTTGCCACTTTCATACAAGAAACATCATCGTCATTAAGCTTTGCCAGAAAATTCTTGTAATTTGGATACTGATAATAACTCAGAGGCATGCTGAAAGTTTCTTTTCCATCAGCAGTCTTAAAAAATAATCTCTTTTCAATAAGGCTCATTTCAATTTCATCATCAGTGAGCCATTTTTTAAGTTCAGAAAGATATTTTTTCTGAATAAGAATGCCTTCTTCAGGAAGAAGAGCATGAATATCATCATTGAAAAATTTAAGTCTTGCGAATTGATGTCCGTTAAGACCGCATGCTTCAACATAGTTTCCGTTTTCATCAGAAGAAGGAACGATGTTCATACAAGCAATTGCTTCCATGCTGTCTTCGTCGCTTATGCAGAATGCAATGCGTTCGATGATTTCAAGAAGAAAGTCACCTGACCAGTACACAGCTCCTTCAGCAGGAAAAGTGGAAAATTTCTGAAACCATGTTGGATCATTTACTGGAAGTTTGTATTTCCTTGATCCCTGCTCTACCAGAATACTTGATCCGTCAGGATCACTTTTGATTACCAGTTCCCCTGAAGGAAGTTTTCTTACCAGATCATAAAAAGCACGTCCCTGAACTCCGGCAAGACCTTCTTCGATGATCTCAGCAGGATAAGTTCCGCAAAATTCAAGATTGGAATCTGTGGACATAATCCTCAAATTTCCTTCTTCACTTTTCAGCCAGATTGTCCGCAAATATGCAGCTCCGGTTTTTGCGGGAATGATGCTGGCAGACTTCTGCAATCCTTCGATGACTTCGTCCCTATTCACCTTTAAATACATATGTATTCTCCTTGTAGATTTAGTAAGGTCGGTTCTTATGTTTCTTATTGAGTTAAATACTTAAAAACATTTACTTTTTTTTATACATTCAATGTCATTCATTGTGAACATATAGACACTGTTTATGAACTTGTTCAGTTTGAAACACGTAATAGACACGTATTCTTCAAATCTATCAACACCCTTTTCAAAACCTTATCATCCTTTTGTAATAACTGTATTTTTTTAACAGAATATAGGACTGTACTGTGGTCTTTACCTCCAAATATCCTTCCGAGTGCAGGGTAAGATATTCCTAAAAGATCCCTGCAAACATACATGGCAATCTGCCTTGCGTGTGCAGTCATCTTATGCCGTTTGTTACCGGTAAGGTCAGATGGTTTGAGATTAAAATGTGTTGCAACAGACTTGATCACATACTCGGGAGTGAGAGTCTCATCTGTTTTTTCTTCAGTGTTGTTCAAAATGTTTTCAAAATCTTTTTCATCCATGTTCTTGCGGACAAGTTCTCTGAATGCTGAAAGTTTTATTATTATCCCCTGAAGATATCTGAAATCCTGAAATCTCTGTGAAAGTGTCAGGATTTGGTCTTTGGTAAGCGGAAGCTTCTTAAGTTTGCACTGCTTTTGAATGTAAATAGCCCTTATTTCGAGATCAGGGCGTTTCAGATTCACAATAAGTCCCCACTCCAATCTTGACTTCAGATTCTGATCAAGAAAGCTGTAGGAGGCTAATTTATCGGTGCAGCAGAAAACCATCTGTTTTCCATTTTCATAGAAATTATTAAAAATAGAAATTAACTCCTGTTGGAGTTTTTCGTATTTCTGGATTTGTTTAAGATCATCGAGAAAGAAATATTCAAAATCGAAAAAGTAGTTTCTGGCGCGAATCATATCTCCGCCAAAGCGGACGGAATAAATATTTTGAATATCGTCTATATTTCCGAGAAATATTTTATCAGACTCAACTTTTTTGCTGATCTCGTTTGCAATAGACTTAAGTAAGTGGGATTTACCTGAACCGCTTTTACCGCAGATAACAAAGGGATTAAATGCAACACTGTCGACGTGTGTTACTTCTTTTGCGGAAGCCAGAGGAAAATAGTTACTCTTGCTGATTAGAAAATTTTCAAAAGTAAATTTATGGCCGAAAGGAAAATCAATTTTTTTAGTGTCGGTAATTTGCCCGGCTGTATGAGTTCTTGAAGCGCTGCTGTTTAGGTATGAAACGGAAAATCCGCCTCCGAGGAATAGACCTAACTGCTCTTCAAATCTGTCTTGGATGCTGGATCTGAACCATTGAGCGAAAAAAGCATGTGGAAAAGTTACAACTACATCTCCGGTGTCGTCGGAAATATCGAGATTAATAGGGTCAAACCAGCGTTTTAAGTCTGAATCGGAGCATGTATTCAGAAGGTGATTTCTAAGTGCATTCTTCAAGTGATTTATTTTTTTATACCAATGATGTAAGTTGTTGAAATTAAAGAGGAAAAAATTAGTTTATTTTTCCCTTAAAAAGCATTGTTTCTTATACATTAAAAGAAAGCTTTAGCCAAGACGGATATGCCCTTAAAAACGTTTTAAAAAACTACTGACAGGATAAATTCCATTTTAAAAATAAAATTGCATTCAAGGGGCTTTTAAGCCACAATATCTGTTCTTCTAAAACTTAATCAAAATGGAGTCTTTTCAATGGCGAAGACCTTTGAAGTCAACAAGACTATAAAAGAAATAAACGAGCGCATCAAAAATGGTAAGGCTGTAGTTGTCAACGCTGAGGAAATGGTCGAAATCGTCCGTTCCAAAGGTAAAGTTGAAGCAGCTAAAGAAATCGATGTTGTAACAACAGGAACTTTTTCACCGATGTGCTCTTCAGGTATGCTGTTCAATATTGGACAGGAACCGCCTACAATGAAGACTTCACAGGTCTGGCTGAATAACGTTCCATGTTATGCTGGAATTGCAGCTGCGGACGCTTATATCGGAGCTACAGAGCCTGCTGAGGATGACCCGCTTAACAAAGTATACCCCGGAAGATTTGCTTACGGTGGCGGTCATGTAATCGAAGATTTGATTGCAGGTAAGACTGTTCGTCTTAAAGCCAAAGCTTACGGAACAGATTGTTATCCGCGCAAAGAGATTGAAAAAGATATCACGCTGAAAGATTTACCAAATGCGGTTATGTTAAACCCACGTAATTGTTATCAAAATTACAATTGTGCAGTTAATATGACCAGTCGTACAATTTACACATATATGGGGCCGCTCAAAGCCAATCAGCGTAATGCTAATTTCGCTACAGCCGGACAGCTTTCACCGCTTTTCAATGATCCGTATTTGAAGACTATCGGTCTTGGAACACGCATCTTTTTAGCTGGTTCTAAAGGGTATGTTATCGGTGCCGGAACTCAGCATGTTAAGAACCCAGCCCGTAATGAAAGAGGTATACCTCTCGGCGGATCCGGAACTCTTATGATCAAAGGTGATTTAGAAGGAATGGATCCACGTTATTTCCGCGGTTTGAGCTTCCAAGGTTACGGTTGTACAGCTTCAGTAGGTATCGGTATTCCTATTCCGATTCTTAATGAAGAAATGGCCTGGTATACCGGCGTAAGTGATGCTGATATTCAGATGCCTGTGAAAGATTACGGCTATGATTATCCTAATGGAATTGGACGTGCTCTTGCTCACGTAACTTTTGAAGAACTTAAATCAGGTGAAATAACAGTTAACGGGAAAGTTATTCCGACTGTGCCGTTAACAAGTCATGTCATTTCTCTTGAAATTGCAGATAAGCTTAAATCATGGATTCAGAAGGGTGATTTCCTTTTGACTGAGCCAGTTGAAGAGATTGAATCCACTTAGATTTTCAGATTGTTTTTATTTGTAATTGAGTTTGTTGTTTTTAATAAAAGTTCCGTAGAAATTAATTTTTCTACGGAACTTTTTGTCTTGCGAAATTAGATAATTGCGTTCATTCTTCCCGCTTGTTTTAAAACTCAAACCTAAGTTAAAATAAATGCAGTCTAAAAATATAAAAGCTGATGTACTCTTACTGATTACAGCAATGATCTGGGGAACAGCATTTGTGGCGCAAAGAGTAGGGATGGACTATGTCGGTCCGCTTACTTTTAATGCTGTTCGCTTTGCTCTCGGCGCCATTGCGCTTCTTCCGCTTGTCTACAGGATGGACAGGGAAAAAAAGAAAGACGGAACTTACAAAAAGCTGGATATGAATCAGTTTTTCAAGGGAAGTTTGATTACCGGAGTGGTCTTATTTTTGGGAGCTTCTTTGCAACAGTGGGGTATTGTTTACACCACTGCCGGAAATGCCGGATTTATTACAGGCCTATATGTCGTAATCGTTCCTATAATGGGGCTTTTCTTTAAGCAGAAAACAGGATTGCCGACATGGGTGGGTGCTTTACTGGCGGTAGTCGGAATGTATCTGCTGAGTGTTAACGAAGGATTTAATATATCTTTCGGTGACTTATTAGTACTGATCAGTGCTTTTTTCTGGGCCGCTCACGTAATTGTAATTTCACTTTTTTCATCAAAAATAGAACCGATTAAGTTTGCAATCGGCCAGTTTGTAGCTTGTTCAATATTAAGTTTTATAGGCGCGTTTATTTTAGAAGATGTTTCATTAAGCGGTATTTTTGACGGAGCTATTCCTATTCTATACGGCGGGTTAATGTCTGTAGGTGTCGCGTATACCTTGCAGGTAATAGCTTTGCAGGATGCGAAGCCTGCACACGCTGCAATCATATTGAGTTTAGAATCCGTTTTCGGGGCAATAGGCGGATGTCTGCTCTTAGGCGAGGTGCTCACAACGCAAGGACTCTTCGGTTGCGGGCTTATGCTTTGCGGCATGTTGATATCGCAGGTTAAGTCGCATTAATCCCAATATTTTTTCAAAAGAAATTTATATGATCTGATCCCGTGGATCATTTCTGCAAGTTTTGTGGGTAGCGATTTAAACGCTATTTTAAACGAAATGTGTTTGAGCAGTCTTTGAGAATAGAAGAGCGTCCAGCGTAATCTGTTTGAATAGATAATTTCAGGGAAAATATATTTTTGTAGTCGTGGAATATAGAACTGAGCTGGATTTTTATTTTCTGAAATGCCTTTGGCGATAGCTTCCGCAGCGTATCTTCCTGTCTGTAATGCGTAGAATATTCCTTCTCCGAAAAGAGGCTCTACCAGTCCCGCCGCATCACCTGCCAGTATGGTTCTGCCATAACAGGGATCTTTGATGTAATTTCCGTACGGAAGTGGAAAGCCGTGTAAAGGAATGGACTCAGGATTTTCGACTCCCTGAGTTTTAAGAAAATTCATGAAAGTCGCTTTAAAATTTGTTGTACAGCGATTCAAACTGCCGATACCTACCACAACCTTGTCTTTTGCCGGAAAAACCCAGATGTACCCAGCTTTAAGACATCCTATGTATAGTTCAGGCCATTTTACTTCTCTGGGATAATCTTTGGCATCGAAAGTGATTTCGATGGTGGAAGCCATGTTCTCTTTCCACGCTTTTTTGTCATAAGGAACAAATTTTCTGATTGTGGAATTAACTCCGTCAGTTCCCAGAAGATATTTACCTTTAAAAATTTTGTTACTTTTAGTTTTTATTTCAGCATCTTGATAATTACAGTGAACTATTTCTTCCGAGGTGAAAATCTGCGCTCCGGCATTTGCAGCTTTTTTAAGAAGAAAGTAATCAAAGATTTCTCTGTTTACGAAACGGAAAGGAACCGGTGATGTTCCGTCCTGTATTTTATGCTCGCGGTAATAAACGGAATATTCGGCTGCTTCGTAGTCGATAAGTCCATTATCAATTATATTTTTTTCGTCACAACCATATATTTTTTCCAGAGTTTTCATGGTCTTGTCGGTAATAAGTCCACCACAAAGCTTTTTTCTGGGGAATTTTGCCTTGTCGATAATAGCTACTTTAAAACCTTTTTCAGCGAGGATATATGCGGCTGATGAGCCTGCCGGGCCTCCCCCTGCAATAATGACATCAAATTTACCTGACACAAGAACTCCTGATAAAATCAGTTATTAATTCGTAAAATCTTCTAACAAGATTTGCATTCATAACCTTTAGAAACCTGCTTTCGCAAGCAACACCTTGGAAATTTTTAAACTATGAAAAAAATTGAAGGAATAATTTTTGATTTTGATGGAACTCTCGCAGAATTAACCATTGATTTCAATGAAATGAAAAAGAGATTAAAGGCTATTGGTAAAGCTTTTTTGGACCCTTTACCTGAAACCGATAATCTTCCGGCACTTGAGTGGGTTGATCATATTGCAGCCTGTCTTGCAACAGATGATCCTGATCTCGGGAAAGAATTTCACACAAGATGCAGGTTTTTAATAATTTCAATGGAAATTGAAGCGGCAAAACATGGAAAACTGTTTCCGTTCACTTATCCGATTTTATGCGGATTGCAGCAAAGCGGCATAAAAACCGGAATCATTACACGTAACACCTCGGTTGCGGTAAAAACAATACTTCCGGATGTTGAAAAACTGTGCGGTTGTTTTTTATCCAGAGATGATGTGGACAATGTGAAGCCTCATCCAGAGCATATTTTAAAAGCTCTTGGTGTCATAAATTTATGTCCTGAAAATGCGTTGATGGTAGGTGATCACTTGATTGATATTGAAACGGGAAAAAGAGCGGGAACACTGACAGCAGCTGTGGCAACAGGCAGAATGTCATTCGAAGATTTGAAAAAAGTAAAGCCGGATTTTATGGCAAAAGATTGTCAAGAATTGATGGGTATTTTGAAAGAATCGGGCAGGTTTTAGGCTGGATTGCTAAAATTTTTCGTAGGAGAGTAAAAGGGGACTATTTTTGAAAATAGTCCCCTTTTTATATGCTGAAAGCTAATAAAACTTATTTTTTATAAATAGCGCCTGTAGACGCTGAAGTTACGTTTTCGCTGTATCTTTTCAGGAATGCGGAAGGCATTTCTTTCTGGATAGGTTTAAATGTTTTCATTCTGTCAGCAATTTCTTCATCAGTTAGAACTACGTTTATTGAACGGCCGGGAATATCGATTTCTATTTTATCTCCGGTCTGAACAATACCGATGGTTCCGCCTGATGCTGCTTCCGGTGAAACGTGTCCGATTGCTGCGCCGCGTGTTCCGCCGCTGAAGCGACCGTCTGTTATGAGTGCTACGTCTGCGCCAAGGCCCATGCCTGATATGGCGGATGTTGGTGTCAGCATTTCGCGCATACCCGGTCCGCCTTTTGGTCCTTCATAAAGGATGACAATTGCATCGCCTTTGACAATTTTACCGCCCAGAATAGCTTCAACAGCGTCTTCTTCCGAGTTGTAAACTTTGGCATTGCTGGTTGTTTTCATCATTTCAGGAGCAACCGCAGACTGTTTAACAACACATCCTTCCTTGGCGATGTTACCGAACAGAATCGCGATTCCGCCTTCGTTGCTGTAGGGATTATCAATAGGGCGGACGATTTCGTGGTCTTTAACGCATGCGTTAAGTTCTTTGATATTTTCGCCGATGGTCTTGCCTGTGACTGTCATGGCATCCAGTTCGATGCGTCCTGATTTTGCCAGCTCGGCAAGCACAGCCTGAATTCCGCCTGCATCGTGCAGATCCTGAATATGATGAGGTCCGGCCGGTGAAAGTTTGCACAGGTTAGGTGTGCTGCGGCTGATTTTGTCAAATATAGTCAGGTCAAGCTTAAGACCTGCTTCATCAAATATTGCGGGGAGATGCAACACGGTGTTAGTTGAACAGCCGAGTGCCATATCCATTGTAACCGCATTTGTGAGACTTTTTTCAGTAACGATATCGCGTGGTTTAATATCTTTTTCCAGCAGATCCATTACTCGTGTGCCTGCTCTTTTTGCGAGGCGGATACGGTCAGCCATTACAGCCGGTATGGTTCCGTTACCGGGCAATGCAAGCCCGATTGTTTCGGATAGACAGTTCATTGAGTTTGCTGTGAACATTCCAGAACATGACCCGCAAGTAGGGCAGGCGCTTTGTTCAAGATCAGAAAGTTCATTTTCAGTCATGCTGCCGGTTTTAACCTGACCGACTCCTTCGAAAACAGTAATCAGGTCGACTTTTTTGCCGTCCTTTTTACCTGCCAGCATGGCCCCGCCACTGACAATAACTGTAGGAATATTGAGTCTTAGAGCTGCCATGAGCATTCCCGGTACGATTTTATCGCAGTTGGGAACCAGAACCAGAGCATCAAATGGATGAGCGGTGGCCATGATTTCAATGGAGTCAGCAATAATTTCTCTGCTCGGCAGGGAATAGCGCATTCCGGCATGGTTCATTGCCAGTCCGTCACAGACTCCGATGGCGGGAAATTCCATGGGAACACCACCGGCAAGTCGGACACCGTCTTTAACGGCTCTGACGATTGTATGTAGATGAATGTGACCGGGAATAATTTCGTTGGCTGAGTTGCATATACCGATAAGAGGTCTGCTCATTTCATCTTTAGAAAGACCCAGTGCATATAATAAGGAACGGTGAGGGGCTTTTTCCAGCCCGCCTGTCATTTTTTTACTTCTCATAAAGTCCTCTATCAAATTATTAAAATTAGCCGCGTACAGCGACAAAACTGCTCAGCATTCCGATCAGAGTGACAGCTCCGATGAGAGCTCCGCATTGTTCAGGCGGCAGAAATGTCAGTTTCATAAACAGCGGCGGAAAATTTAAGGCGTCCTCGAAAAATCTTTGCGCACCGTAGAGTGTTCCGAGTGCTATGGAACTTCCCAATAACCCGAGCAGTGCTCCTCCGGTAAGAAGGGGCAGACGGATAAACCATTGTTTTGCGCCTACTAAAGAAAGAATTTCTATCTCGTCTTTACGAGTCATGAGTGAGAGGCGGATGGTGTTACCGACTACAAGTGCAACGACTAGTCCCAGAAATCCGATTATGGGCCATATTACGGATTGTGTAAGGTTGATCCAACCTCTGGCTAAATCGATCTGCAAAGGATTGTAATGAACCTTATCAACAAAAGGAAGAGCTTTAAGCTGGTTGAGAAGATCGGTTGCCCACATTTCATTTTCAACCCCCGGCTCAACTGAAAAAGCCAGCAGTGCGGTTGGTTGAAGTGGATTATTACCTTCTTTCATCCATGAAAAGTCATCGGTTCCGCTTAGGGCTTCGGAAAGCTGTTTCAATGCTTCGTCAGGTGTAAATGTTCTAATTTCTTTTAATCCCTCAAGTTTTGAGAGATTTTCCCATTGCTTGCTGTATTCGTCAGAAGAAGTTTCAGCCTGCCAGAAAAGCTGGATTTGAACTTGTCCTCTGCTTTTCAGTAATTCCTGATTTACGTTATGCAGGGTGACCATAAAAAGTCCTGCAAGCAGAGAAACCATTGTGACTGCGATAAGCGTAAAAAGGTTTGCCCAGGGATGAAGTCCTAAGTCCCGTATCCCTCTGCCTATCAGTCTGAAAAGAAGAAAAATCATAGGTTTAACTCCGAAAGGATATAATCCGGAGGCTCACATATCTGCCCGTCTTCAAGGTGAATAATTTTTGCATCCGGCACTGTGCGGAGTATTTCACGGCTGTGAGTGGCCATTATTATGGTTGTTCCGTGGGTGTGAAATTGCTTGAACACATCCATCAGGTGCATGGAAAGTTCAAAATCTAGATTGCCTGTGGGTTCATCTGCAAGGATCAGTTTGGGATTAACTACCATTGATCTTGCTATTGCCACACGTTGCTGTTCACCGCCGGAAAGTTTGTGGCAATTGGAATAGGTTTTACTTTCGAGACCCAGAGCGCGTATGATAGCCCTTACTCTTTTATCAATTATGGATTTGGGCATACTTCTGACTGTAAGCGCCAGAGCCACATTTTCATAAACTGAGCGGTTCGGTAAAATTTTAAAATCCTGAAAAACCACTCCGAGTTCACGCCTCAGATTTGGAATATGTTTACGTTTTATATTATGAAGGTCATATCCTGCTACGCTTGCCTGTCCTCTTGTTACCGGCAGAGCTCCATAAAGCAGACGCATAAGTGTAGTCTTGCCTGCCCCGGAATGTCCGGTGAGGAATATGAATTCTCCCTTATCAACATGCAGAGAGATATCTTTGAGTGCCCAGTTTGAGCCGAAGCTGTACGACAGGCGATTAAGTCGGATCATATTAAATAGTGCCTTGTTGTTGAAAGGCTAGAATTTTACGTTTAAGTTCTGTCCTTCAGAAGTTGTGCATGATCCTGTTCCGCCGGATTCAAATCCTTTGACTAAATCATTTACTTTAAAGTTGCATTTCATGCTTTTACCGTCGTTACTGAACATAGTGACAGATTTAAGATCACTTTGTATTTTACCTTTGTATACTGCTCCGTCCGGAAGTTCTGAAACGATGGAGTATGTGGCGTGTGATTTCAAGGTGGGGTTTCTGGTTGCAGACATTTTAGCTGATCCCAGATCGCTGTCTCCGATTGTAACGTCACCATTCATGGGAACGGCCGCACATGCGGCAAGGGTCATAAGCAATGTAATCAAAAATATTATTCTGTAGGTCATTTTAGCTCCTGATTTGAGATCTTAGCAGGGGTGAACCTGATTTGCAAAAAGGTTTGTTTCGGTTAATGGTTATAAAGTTACGGTGGAAAGCAGGATATAGCCCACAGAAAGATTTACGTTCATCTTCTTTTGAATTATATTTAATAAGTCATATAAGCAAAGTATGTTCAAGATTTCTAACCCAAATTTGTTTTATAAAAAAGAGTGGTAATCGGTAACCGGTCATTTTTGTGAAAATTGCTCCCGATGTCAGTGGGGCAAAAGCAAGTCATTGATCGGGGAATAACATATAACTGAAGCAGCAGGAAAGCGATATGAAAATTTCTGAAAGACTTATGAGAGCAAAGCCGTCCGCAACTTTGGCGGTCAATGCAAAAGCACAGGAACTGCGCGCACAGGGCAAAGAAATTGTCAGCCTTGCGGTTGGCGAACCTGATTTTCAGACTCCACAACATGTTTGTGATGCTATGAAAAAAGCTGTCGATGAAGGTTTCACCCGTTATACCCCGGTTCCCGGAATTCCTGAACTGCGCACAGCTGTTGCCGGTTACTACAAAAGATTTTACGATGTTACAGCCAAAGCAGAAAACACAATCATCAGTAATGGCGGGAAACATTCACTTTACAATCTGTTCATGGCTCTGATTGATCCAGGCGATGAAGTTCTTATTCCTGCTCCTTATTGGGTTAGTTATCCTCCGATGGTTGAACTTGCAGAAGGCAAACCAGTAATTGTTCCGACAACGGCTGAATCCGGTTTTCTTGCTCAGGTTAAAGATTTGGAAGCGGCTTGTACTCCTAGAACAAAAGTTCTTGTTTTAAACACTCCTTCCAATCCGACAGGCGGACATTACCCTCAGGATCATCTTACTGAAATTGCTGAATGGGCTAGAAAGAAAGGAATTTTCATTATTTCAGATGAAGTTTACGATAGACTTGTTTACAAACCTGCGACTTATTCTACACTTTCTAATTTCTGGGAAAAGTATCCTGAAGACGTAGCTATTGTCGGCGCATTGTCCAAAAGTTTTTGCATGACAGGATGGCGCGTTGGAACTTCTCTTGCTCATCCTGACTTAGTTAAAGCAATGATTAAGATTCAGGGACAGTCCACTTCGAATGTTAATTCCATGACACAGAAAGCCGCGGTAGCAGCATTCGAAGGTCCTTGGGACTTGATTGATAAAATGACTGTTGCCTTCCAGAGACGCAGAGATCTTGCTTATGATATTATTTCTTCATGGCCCGGAGTTATTTGTCCTAAACCTGATGGAGCATTTTATCTGTTCCCCGTTTTGAATACTTTCTTCGACGAAGAAACACCTGATTCCGCTTCCATGTGTACTAAAATTCTGGAAGAAGCAGGCATTGCCTTAGTTCCCGGTTCCGCTTTCGGCGATGACCGTTGTATTCGTTTTTCTTATGCTCTTGATGATGAGGTTCTCAAAACTTCATTGGAAAAAGTCGGGAAAGTGTTGATGAAAAAATAAAATGTTCGTAAAGATAGTCATATTTGATTAGTAATAGGATCTTACCTCTCCCGGAAAAGATTACATCTTTCCGGGAGAGGCTTACGAACCATTAATCGCGGAGATTGAGTATGGCAACGAACATTATTGACTGGACTGACAGTTGGCAGGATAAGCTTGATATAAAATCAAAGTATGCTTCTGCGGATGCAATTTCCGCCAGATTCAGCAAAGAAGTTGCCGAAGGTAAATTACCATTCTGTTCCATGCCATACATGGCGGAACTTTTATACGATCTTGAAGGTCTTGAGGACTATGTTAAAGGCTTTGATCACATGCTGCTGCTCGGAATCGGCGGTTCCGTCCTCGGAGCAAGAGCATTGCAGAAAGCTTTTTTCTCAGAGCAGGATGAGCCCTGTCACAAAGGCCCCTGGTTTTGGATAGGTGATAACGTCTGCGCCAAGACCCTTGAATCTTATCTTGAAAAACTCCCTCTTGAAAAAACTCTCGTTGCAGTTGTTTCCAAATCTGGTGGAACAATTGAAACTATCAGTCAATATTTTCTAATCCGTAAAAAGATGCAGAAGAAGCTGGGTGAGAAATGGAATCGTAATTTTTTGTTTGTAACAGACAAGAAAAGCGGTTTTCTTCGTGAACAGGCTGATGAGCTTTCTATTCGTACTTTAGAAGTTCCTGACAATCTTGGCGGAAGGTATTCTGTCCTTTCTGCTGTAGGCTTACTTCCGGCTATGTTTATGGGAATTGATTATCGCTCGCTGGTGGAAGGAGCTTCCGCTGTATTGTCTTCGCTTGCATCTTCCACTCTTGATGCTGAGACACTTCTTAATCACCCATCATATAAAATAGCCTGCTGGAATGCCACGCTGATGGAAAAAGGTTACAATGAGCTGATATTTTTCTCTTATATCCCTCAGTGGGCCTGTTTCGGGCAATGGTTTGCACAGCTATGGGCTGAAAGTTTAGGCAAGGAAGGTAAAGGCAGTCAGCCTATTCCGGCAGTCGGTGCAACTGATCAGCATTCCGTTAATCAGATGTTTTTAGACGGGCCGCGGAACAAGGGGTGTTTGTTTTTAACTTGTGATTCTCTTCCTCACGGAGAAAAGTTCCTTGAGGATATCCCGGATAAATTTTCATATATCAAAGGAAAAAGTTTTGGAGATCTGATTCACGCTGAAGGGCTCGGAACAAAAATGGCCCTGTCGGCCAACGATGTTCCTTTGGTAGAATTTAAGATGGCTGAGGCTTCCGAAGAATCAGCCGGACGATTGATGGGGGTTCTTATGGCGGCAACCATTTTCACAGGCTGGATGATGGGTATTAATCCGATTGATCAGCCGGCTGTTGAACTTGGAAAGCGTCTTGCCAAAGCTCGTTTAGGAGCAGATGGATTGCAGGAAGAAAAAAACGATCTGGAAGCTTTTTTGAGCACCAAACGCGAAGAACAGATTTTTTAAGATTTGATAAATGATTTCGCTTTCAGCTGGACCAAAGGGGATAATCCCCTTTGGAAACCCTATTTGGTAGAATATTTTAAAATCGGTCGTTCATATTAATGGATGACCGATTTGATTTTGTTGCATAAGGCTTATAAAGATGATTTCACAGGATTGAGCTGAATAATGAAATTAGTTTGCCATAATTATGATTTTTAAAGGGTAAAGTCGGCATTATTGCCTTTTAATAAGGAGCTTCAACACTTGAATTCCAAACCTAAAGATCCGCAGATGCAGTCTTTTCAGCTGGTTAAATTACTATCATGGACTTTGCTGGTAGTTATTGTAGCAAGCAGCTTGGGCCTTTCTGTTTTTCTTGCGAAGCATGCAGATGAAACCCTTCTGGAAAAGCATAAGGAATTTGCACTGTTACAGGCTGAAAACCTTAATCATCAGATATATAGGCGTTTTATTCTGCCGACGATCATCGGTTATGGTAAAATCGGGTTAAAAAACGAAGAACAGATGGACCGTCTGGATCAGGTAATTCGTTCTACTGTTCATAGTTATAAAGTCAGTGAAGTGCGTATTTATGATCCCAGCCTTATTATTTCGTATTCATTGAATAAAGAGAATATAGGGAAAGAAGATTTAGGCGGTGAAGTTATTACCTCCGTTCTTGAAAGCGGTAAGCCGAAATATGAATTTATAAGTAAAAAGTCTGCGATAGGCGCGATTTTTGATTTTAATATGCGTCCGGGAACAATGCTTTTGAAGATAGTTTATCCTCTGCGTTCAGAACAGAGTTTGAATATTGAAGAAAATATCATTATGGGAGCCTTGGTCCTTACTCAAGATATTACTGAGGATTACCAGTCAGTTATAAATTTTGAGAGGCTGATACTCTTTACATCGTGTTGTTCAGCGTTGATTTTATTTGCTACCATCATGATGATTATCAAGCGTGCAGATATCATTAATGCACAGCGGATGAAAGACAGGCAGGCCTTTGAAAGGGAACTGAATCAAAGTGAAAAGCTTGCAAGTATAGGGCGTATGGTTTCGGGCGTTGCGCATGAAATTCGTAATCCTTTAGGAATAATAAGTTCCAGTTCAGAACTGCTTCTTAAAAGAATGAAAGATGTCGATCCGATGAATACGAGAATTCTTTCGGCTATTCATGAAGAGTGTAAAAGGCTCAGCCGTACTGTTAGCGATTTTCTTGATTACGCAAGACCTCGTAAACTAACGTTTGTTTTAATTGATACCTCTGATTTACTTGATAAAATAGCTACTTTTCTAGAACCGAAATGTCACGAAAGCGGTATTGAGATTAAGCTTGAATATGTGCATGGTCATAAAATATGTGCTGATGAGGATTTACTTTATCGTGCTTTTTACAATCTTGTCGGGAATGCTGTGCAGGCCATAGAGAAGGACGGCAGTATACGTATTTCTATCAATGAAGTTGCAGATGGTTTATCAATTGTTTTTTCAGACACAGGACCGGGTTTTAACGCTGATATAGTTGATAAAGTTAAAGATCCTTTCTTTACAACTAAAGACAGCGGAACGGGCCTCGGGCTTGCCATTGTAAGTAATATTGTGGAAAACCATGAGGGAAGATTAACTGTAGGGAATAATCCTGAAGGCGGCGCGCGGATAGAAGTCTTTTTATCTGCAAAACATGATTGCTAGCACTTTTATTGGTGCTGATTTTAAAATTTTGGATAGAGTAATAATTTATGGCTACTAACATTTTGATATTGGACGATGAACAAAATTACCTCCTCATTCTTGAAGCTATGCTTTCCGATGAGGGATATAATATTACTGCGCTTTCAGACCCCGAAACAGGTCTGGCTTTTCTCGATGAATCAGAAGTGGATCTGGTTATAACCGATATGAAGATGCCGAAGCTCACCGGACGCGATGTACTTGAGCATGTTAAAAAGAATTTTTCTCATATTCCTGTGATAATTATGACTGCGTTTGGTTCAATTGAGTCAGCAGTTGAAGCTATGAAAATAGGGGCATTTGATTATATTACCAAGCCTTTTGCCAATGAAGAGCTGATGCTCTCAGTAACAAAGGCCGCCCAGTTCGCGAAAACGCAGCGTGAAAACAGAATGCTTCGCGAACAGATTAAAGATCGCTACTCTCCGAATAATATAATTGGTCGTTCAAAGCCGATGCTTCAGGTTTTTGAGATGATTCAAAAAGCTGCTCCGGGCAATTCGACAGTTCTTATTACAGGAGAATCCGGTACCGGTAAGGAATTGGTAGCTCAGGCTCTACATCAGTCCTCTCCGCGTTGTGATAATCCTTTTATCTCAGTAAACTGCATGGCTCTTAGTGCTGGGGTGCTCGAAAGTGAGCTTTTCGGTCATGAAAAGGGGTCTTTCACCGGTGCTGTAGCTCTTAGGCGCGGACGTTTTGAAATGGCGGACAAGGGAACACTGTTTCTTGATGAGATAGGCGAACTTTCTCATGACATGCAGGTTAAGCTTTTAAGAGTATTGCAGGAAAAAACAATTGAACGGGTAGGCGGAGTTGAGTCTATAAAAATAAATATCCGAATTGTTGCTGCGACTAATAAAAATTTAAAGGAAGCTGTTGAGAATGGAACTTTCCGCGAAGATCTTTATTACAGACTTAATGTTGTGAGTATTGAACTTCCTCCGCTTCGTGAGCGCAGAGAAGATATTCCTTTTATGATTGATCATTTTTTAGCTAAGTATTCAGCGGAGAATGATAAAAAGTTTGAAGGATTTTCACCTGCTGCGATGGATTACATGTCCGCTTATGAGTGGCCGGGAAATGTTCGTCAGCTTCAAAACGTTATTGAGCGCTGCGTTGTTCTTACTTCCGGAACGGTTATCAATACGGATGATCTTCCCGCTGAAATTAAAGACGAAGAAGCACAGTTTAAAAGTGCTGTCGATTTGTTACCTACCAAAATCAATCTGGCTCAGGCTTTAGATAAAATTGAGGCAACTCTTGTTCGCAGAGCTTTGGTGCAAAGTAATTTTGTGAAGGTTGATGCCGCTGAAATGTTGGGACTTTCTAAAAGCCTGCTTCAGTATAAGCTGAAAAAATATAGTATCAGCGGGAAATAGTTTGATTGAAGGTTTACAAACATTCGTTATTCCTGAAAATCGTAGACAGTATAGCTGCTCATAAGCTCGAGCAATATATATGGGCTGACGTTGTTTCTAATACATATTACAGCGTCAGTTATCATTTTCATTTTAATTTCAAGCTCCAAAGTATACGCTTTTTTGCGCTCGGCTAATATTTTTCGCAGATATTCTTCATCCATCTTTGCTAGAATCAGTGACAATCCTTTGTTGAAAAATTGGTCATCAAACTTTTGGGTGTATTTTTCCATTTCCGCTTGCCCGTTTTCATCTTCAATAAGCTTCAGTTTGAAAAGACTCATTGCAATATCTTCGGGCGGAAGGCGATCTTTTACCGCTGGATAAAGCAGAAGTGGTCCGTGTTTTAATAAACGGCTCAGCATCGCTGCACTGTCTGGAAAGAATGCGGCCAATTTTGAAGCAAGTTCGTTTGAGTCTTGTTTGCTGTTAATCGAAAGAAAGAAAATTTCAATCAGGTCCACCCGTTTCTTATAGTCTTCGAGAATCTGAGCGCGTAATTTTTTTGATTCTTTAAGAACAAGCATGTCACTAGCGTCATCAATTGATAATCTGAAAATTGATGAGCTGAATGTGTCGTCCAGTCGCTCTAAAATGAGGTTTTGAACTTCAGGTTTCCTGCCGAAAAGATTTTTGCTGTTTTCAGCAGCCAGATTCCACCACGAAATAAGATCATGTAAATCATTTTGGTTAAAATCAAATCTTGGAAGTGAGTCTGAGAAATGTTTCATCTCTGCTGACAGATCAAAAAAAGAATCATCTATCTCAACAGTCGGTGCCGGTCTGATAAATCCGGATTTTACAAGATTTTCTACACGATCAAGTAAAGCTTCGCATCCATGTTCAATTTCAATGGCGCTTAGTGATAATTGTTCTGAAAAATAAGATTCAAGCAAGGAAGAAACTTTTTCTCTGCGGACAGTATTCAAATTTGAAAGGATTATTTCTTTTGATTGTTCTGAAAGAATAACGAGAATTTTTGCAGTTGTTTCATTACTGATATCGCGTGTGAATATTTCCTGAAGATAGTAATCCGGCATCAAGGTCAGAGATTCCAGCCTTTGATCGGTGTTGAGGTCAGACATTTTGATCATGAAAGCTTTCTCCATTGTTTATAAACTCAAAATCCCTCCCGCATGACACGGAAGGGATTTAATATGTTCTTCGTAATAGCGAGATTTAAAGAACGGGCAGGTATGTTTTGAGTTCGTACTCAGTGATTTGAGTCCTGTAGGCATCCCAT
This sequence comes from Maridesulfovibrio ferrireducens, assembly GCF_900101105.1. Taxonomy (NCBI): domain Bacteria; kingdom Pseudomonadati; phylum Thermodesulfobacteriota; class Desulfovibrionia; order Desulfovibrionales; family Desulfovibrionaceae; genus Maridesulfovibrio; species Maridesulfovibrio ferrireducens. Next base: position 608,848 of record NZ_FNGA01000001.1, on the reverse strand, counting down.
TCTTTAATTTTATTTTTGTATAAATTGGTATGAATGTGTTCGCCGAGACATTCTTTGACCAGTTCACTCTTTTTCATAGCCACAGCAGCTTCATACAAGTTGCCGGGAAGAGCCGTTATTCCGTGTTCTTCAAGAGTTGGAGCATCCATTGCGAAGACGTTTTCTTCAATGGGGTCCGGAAGTTTGTACTCTTCTTCTATTCCTTTAAGGCCGGCAGCGAGCATAACAGCAAAACAGAGATACGGATTTGCTGCCGGATCAGGAGAACGCAGTTCCATTCTGGTCGCGCATTCTTTACCCGGTTTATACATAGGAACGCGTACAAGCGTAGAGCGGTTTTTTCTGGCCCATGCTACGTATACTGGCGCTTCATAACCCGGAACAAGGCGTTTGTAGGAGTTTACCCACTGATTCGTCACGCAGGTGAATTCCGGACAATGCTTTAAAATTCCTGCAATGTAGCTTTTTCCTTCAGGGCTGAGATGGTATTCATCATTGGGATCAAAAAATACATTTCTTCCGTTTTTAAACAGAGATTGGTGAACGTGCATACCGGAACCGTTAACGCCATACATAGGTTTCGGCATAAAGGTCGCGTAGATACCGTGTTTGCGGGCGACTTTTTTAACGATTACACGGTAAGTCATGGCGGTGTCGGCCATTCTCATACATTCAGAATAGCGAAGATCAATTTCATGCTGGCTCGGAGCTACTTCATGATGACTGTATTCGACATCATATCCCATCTCTTCGAGAGAAAAGATGATATCGCGGCGGATATCATTACCAAGATCAAGAGGGGGGGCATCAAAATAACCACCCTTATCGATTATTTGGGTACCCTTTTCATTAGCGAATAAGAAAAATTCCAGCTCTGGTCCGACATAGAATGTGTATCCTTTGTCAGCGGCTTTATTGAGGGTTTTTTTGAGTACCCATCTGCTGTCTCCTTCGTAAGGAGTTCCGTCGGGGTTTTGAATGTCGCAGAACATGCGGGCGACAGGGCGTTGGGATGGTCTCCATGAACATATTTGGAAAGTTTTAGGGTCAGGCAATGCGATCATGTCTGATTCTTCGATTCTGGTGAACCCAAGAATGGAGGAGCCGTCAAATCCCATTCCTTCCTCAAATGCTGATTCTAGTTCTTTAGGAGTGATCTGAAAGCTTTTCAGTGTTCCGAGAATGTCTACAAACCAGAACTGAACAAAGCTGATATTGTAGTCTCGTACAGCTTTAAGAACATCATCTGCATTTTTGCAATTAAAGATAGGCGCATCCATAGTTGCTTTCCTCCTGATTGAAGAAGTTATGTTTAGTATGTGTTGACGTCGTCAAATATGTTTAACGTATTGTCATATATTTAAAAAAAATATGAAGGCTTTACTAATCATTAGATTATAGCTGAGTCAACGGTATTTTTGCAAATGATATTAGTAGAATTTTTAAGTGGGGAAGTTATGTTTCATCAATCAGGTCACGAACTTCACGGAAGAACGAAAGAAGGAAGGTTTGGTCTTTAGATTCGGAATTGATATCCAGCCGGTTAAAGAAGGAAACGATGTTTCCTTTAGGTGTTTTTGTGCGTTGGAAAAAAAGTTCGTGGAGTGGACCTGTCGGGGATTTAAAAGAAAGAATCCATTCACGCCCCTCTTTGCGCCATATTTTATTAGAATTAAGAGCTTTTTTGGTTGTTACGAGTTCAACCAGCTCTGTAAGTGTAAAAGGCTGACCGGGTTTTCCCGGCATACCCAGAAAATCACCGTTTTCAGAGTGGATTACAACTGGAAGTTCAAGGAAGTCATTTTCAGGATAAATCTGACTGGAGTCTGATTCCAGAGTGTACGAACTGGAGTCGCCATGATCCTTCTTAATAGTAATAAGTTTTTTGGCGGTAACTCTCTCGGATTGGGGCAATCCAGTAGCAGAGGAAAAGATATTTTTAATCTCTGAGATTAAGTGTTCATTATCTGAATTATTAGAATCATGTTTTTCTATAAGCTTAAATAACCCTTTTTCAATTTTACCAAGCCGATGTTCGGCTTTAGCCTGAGCTGTTACAAGCCCTGCCATGCCATTCATCATTTGCATTGTTATACGGGTCAGTTTTTCTAATTCCAGACTGGAATTGTTCTTTGATTCTGTGGTTACCGATAAGTGTTGATTTTCTTTAACTGACTCAAATTCAATAAGAAGTTTACCGCGTATCTGCTTTGTCGATAGGCTTTTCTCAAACAGCTCTTTTATCCGCAAACAAAGTTTGTCTGCGCCTTTTTTGAACCGCAGAGGTTTACCGTGTCCGGCAATCAGGAAGAATTCAGGGAATTTTTTACGATAGCTTTTAATTGTGGTGACAGATACGCCTGTGGTCGCGGCGAGATCTTTGTGTGTGAGTGTGTCTGTGCCCATCGGTCAGGATTATCCTGTTTTTGAATTTTCTTAAGTCGAATCTTAATGGGGCTGGACGGACCGGATTCAGAATTTCGCGTTTAGTTTGTTTGAGTCGGGTACCCATTTAACTGAGGCGCGAATAAAAACCCTTTCCGGTTCCGCCCAATACCGCATTCTGTCTATTTAGGAAAGATCTATGGGAGGTAGATCGTCGCCTTCAGAGTGCGATGCAATGAAATTTTTATTCTCTATGGGTTATCGATAACTGTAATCGTCTGGCAGGTCAATAGGTAGGGTGTTTGTCTATATCTTTTCAAGCCACGCTTTTTGACTGTAGTAAGCTGTTCCGAATCCTAAATCTGTGATCAGCGGCTCGATGATTTTGTTAGAGCTGCGATCATGCTTCAGCCAGCCGCCTCTTCTGATGATTGCAGCGTCCGGGTGTATTGTTTCATCAAAACATATTTTAATTTTCATGCTGCCAAGTTTTGTGGTCAGCATGGCCTCCTCTCCTTCTTTTAAGTCATTAAGGTATGGAGATTCAGGAGATATGAAAAGTTCAGGTGTTCCAGTTTGATATTCTTCTGGAATTTGTGAATGCAGGTAATTTTTTCTGAGCAGGGATAATAAATTAAAGCCTTTCCCATTCGATTCTTCGACACTGAGCTTTATGGGAAGCGTAAACTTTTCATCATTGGATTTAAAATTAAGGTTTTCGTATGCAACTGAAGGCCAGTCACATTTCGCAAATCCTTTTTTCTTTAGCTGTTCAAAAGTAAAAGGGGTGCTTGAAGATTCAAGTGCTTTTTTAAAACAAAGTTCAGCTTCCGGAATCAGGTTTTTTTCCAAAATCATAGTTGCCAGTGTTCTGATTATTTCAAAATCAGATTTTACTGAGCCTCGCGGAGTTAAAACTTTTGCAGACCAGTTGATGTAATTGTGAAGCGCACTGCCAATAATTTCATCACGTTCCATGGTCAGGGCGCAGGGCAGGATTAAATCAGAACGCATGGCGGTGTCATTCATGAAAGCGTCAACTGTGACAACGAACTCGCAGTTTTCAAGTGTGCGGGCGGCGGATTCGCAATTCGGAGTCTGGTTTGCCAAATTTACACCGTCTATCCAGATAAATTTTACCTTTTTCTCTCTCTTCGATAGTTCGCTTTCAAGTTTTTGTAGGAGAACATTGTTATCGTTTTTTGTTTCGGGAGTAGCCGCCCAAGATGAAAAATTTCGGCCTGATGAAATGTTATAATAAAAGCCTGTCCCGGATTGTCCCATTTGTCCACTTAGCGCGCATAGTGAGCAGATATAGGAAATGTTTTCACCTCCGAAGGTGTATCTTTGTACACCCCAACCGATAAGTGACGATACTTTTTTATCTGATATATATGCGTTACTAAGTTCTCGAGCTGTTTTTAACTCAACTCCGCAGAGTTCGCATAGTAGGTTAAGATCATAGCCTTGAATGAGCTTTTTAAAAGGTTCAAGTCCGCTGCATTTTTCAATTGCTTTAGGGCTTACTTCATTCGATTCAAGTAAAATTTTGATTAACGCCGCTGCCAGAAATCTGTCTGTGCCGGGGCGGATTGTAATGATTTTGTCACTGAATTTTTCGTTGCCGTCGCCGCCCGGAGAAATGGAAATGACAAGTTTGCCTTTTTTTCTGGCATCTTTGATATACGCAGCGGTGTGAAGAGAGCTTCGGGAAAGATCTTTGCCCCAGTTGATTATTATATCGGCATTGCTGAGTTCAGATAAATCGTTTTGTTCAAGTGAGCCGAAGGTTTTGACGATTGCTTCACATCCGGCTTCGTCGCAAAGGGAGCCGTAAGTTTCAAGAGAGCCAAGTGTTCTAAAAAAAACATTGCTGGCATCTGCAAGCACGCCTCTATAGCCGTAACCACGGACATGCAGAATTTTTTGAGGATCTAATGAATTGAGTTTGTCAGCGCAGAGTTTAAAAGCTTCTTCCCATGAGATTGATTCAAAGGAACCGTTTTTTTTTAATAGGGGATTAGTAATTCTATCTGGATGATTGATGCGTTTTAAAAGGTTTTTCCCTTTTGCACATATAAATCCCTTGGTAACGGGATGTTCCGGATTGCCTTTCAGGGTAATTTTATTGTTTTTAGTTTCAACTACGAATGAACAACTGTCGGGGCAATCTAATGAACATGCGGATATTTTCATTGATGACCTCTTAAAATTGGATAGCTTTTTTCTTTAAATATGAGTCCGCAGGGGGATCAGTTTTGAAAGCGTGTAAGCAGGGAAATGATGAAAAGAACAGCCAGCGCCGCCATCAAAATAGTGTTGATATTGATGCCGCCTTTAAGTTTCTGTTTTCTCCGGTACCCGAATATCAGAAAGAGGATGAATATGAATATTAGCAGCTTGTACATATGATAGAGGGAGCCATTGAAATATTATTTAAGTAAAATTCTCATCTGACGCGTTTAAATCAGTTTGCACGATTTAAATACGGTCCGCCAGAGTTTTATCTGCTTGAAGTTGTGTCCGGAGTGATTAAATGAATGGTTTGATTAAAGGGGAAGAATATCTTCCCCTTTAAATAGAGTATGTTAGATTACTTTATTAAGCGGATACTCAATAATTCCTTCTGCGCCCATTGTTATGAGTTCAGGGATGAGTTCGCGTACAGCAACTTCTTCTATCATGATTTCAACTGAAACCCATGCTGCATCGGAAAGTTCTGAAACAGTAGGGGAGTTCAGGCTTGGCATAACTTTCATTGCTTCGGGAAGAATAGCTTTAGGCATATTCATCTTAAGGCCGACCATTTTCTGAGCTTTAAGTGCGCCCTGTAGAAGTAAATTGATGTTTTCAATCTTTTTACGTTTCCAAGGGTTTTCCCATGCTTTTTTGTTGGCAATCAGCATGGTGTTTGTGGACATCAGATCGGATATAATGCGAAGTCCGTTTGCTTTGATGGTTGTACCTGTTTCGGTAACTTCAACGATAGCATCGCAAAGTCCTTCTACAACCTTCGCTTCTGTTGCGCCCCAGGAGTATGAAACTTCAACGGGAACGTTGATTGATTCAAAGTACCTTTTGGTGAAGCCCATAAGTTCTGTGGATATTCTTTTGCCGGCAAGGTCTTGTGCTGTCTTGTAAGGAGAATCTCCTGCAACAGCCAGAACCCAGCGTGCTGCGCGATTGCTTACTTTTGAGTAAACAAGGCTCGAGACTTCAACAACATCAGATTCATTTTCGAGGATCCAGTCTTTTCCGGTAAGTCCTACATCAAGTGTTCCGTTTTCAACATACTGAGAAATTTCCTGCGCACGGCACATGGCACATGTCAGTTCATCATCGTTGACATCCGGGAAATAATTGCGGTGGTGCAGGTTAATTTTCCAGCCGGATTTTTCAAAAAGTTTGATTGTAGCATCTTGTAGGGAGCCTTTAGGAAGGCCGATTTTGAGCATATTGGACATTATTTGTAAACCTCCTTGGGGTCAAAAATATAGGGCGCGCATTCTGTAACGGCGCCGTCCTTAAGTTCGCGGAAAAAACAACTTCTATAACCTTTGTGGCACGCAGCTCCACCGATCTGATCAATCAGCAAGACTAACGTATCGTCATCACAATCAATTCTGATGGACTTTATTTTTTGAACATGGCCTGATGTTCCGCCCTTATGCCAGAGGGTGTTACGACTTCTGCTCCAATAATGAGCATCACCGGTTTCAAGGGTTTTGTTCCATGCTTCCTCGTTCATGTATGCCATCATCAGGACTTCTCCTGTTTCGGCATCCTGTGCTATGGCAGGTACGAGTCCGTTCATTTTTTCAAAATCAGGCTTCATCATACAATCCTCTGATTTGGTAGGCGTTTGCAGCCGCGTGAATTTTAAAGTTTTTTAAGGGAAGATTACTTCGGATACTCACCAATCTGAATTAGTCCCTATAAGCGAAAAAAAAGCGCCGGCCTGAGTCTCAGGCGGCGCTTTTAAGTGTGCTTGTAGGTAAATGCGATTTATTCGCTTTTATCCTGACACTCCTTACAAACGCCGAAGAGGTACATTTCATGATGGGTAAGCACAAATCCGTGCTTCTTTGCGAGTTCTTCCTGAAGATGTTCAATCTCAGGATCAACGGCTTCAATGGTCTTGCCGCAATGTTCGCAAACTAAATGGTCGTGATGATCATGACCATATTTATGCTCATAACGGAGCACGCCATCATTGAAATCAACAGCCTTGGCAATGCCGGATTCGGCTAGGAGTTTAAGGGTACGGTAAACAGTCGCCTGTCCGATGGAAGAGTCTTCTTTACGGATAAGATTGTACAGTTCTTCAGACGAAATATGTCCTTCTTCATTAAGAAAAGCTTCAAGAAGAGCTCGTCTCTGAGGGGTCATTTTAAGTCTCTGTTTGGACAGATATTCTGAAAAAATGTCTTTCGCTGATTTCATTAACTGTACTCGATTGACTGATTATTACCGTTATTGATAAATTTTTCTACAATGTAATAAAGGTAAATGTCAAATCCTCATTGCTCATATTTCGACATAATAGTATCAATGTCGCAACTTAAAGGCGATTTGAAGTTATATATGGGTAAGAATTTTACAAGGAGTTTAGAAATGGAACTTGATAAATTTATAGCCGAATGGGTTCAAGACCCCGCCGGTGTTAAAGAAACGTTTATTACATTAAAAACTTTGCTTGAATCTCTTGATGCAACTGATCTGGTTTTTAAGACCAGACCGGGTGTAACTTACTCCCTTCGCGGAGTTAAAAATACTCAGAGCAAGTGGCCTCTCTATGTCATGGTTGATGTAATAGATGATGATCCGGCCGATCGCTGGCTTTCAGTTTGCTTTTTCGGTGATACAATAACCGACCCTGACGAACTTGGTGATCTTGTTCCCGGTGGACTTCTCGGTGAAGACGGACATTGTTTCGATGCAGATAGCCCTGAAATGAAGGATTTCCTTGTAGCCAAAGTTACGGAAGCTCACTCCAATCAGTAGACTGATGAAGGCTTACGCTTCTCTTTTACTCTAAAAAAATAAACCGGCACGTATTTAAATACATGCCGGTTTATTTTTTTTTCTGCGAGTTCGAAATTAATAAGAGGTTTCTTAGATTTTTGATTGAATAACTGAGCTTTTTATTGGTATCCCGTAGATTGTTTTGTTTCATTGCTATTGAAAAAATACGGAGTGATTATGAGTGAACAGAAAATTCATACTCAAGAAGATTTGCTTGTTATTGAAAAAATGCTGCTGCCGTTTAATCAATTTGTAAAAATTGAATCATCCGGTGGGGTTGTACTTATACTTTGTACTATCATTGCTTTGATATGGGCGAATTCACCTTTGGCTCATTATTATGAAGAATTCAAAAATATTCCTCTTACGGTCGGAGCCGGGGAATTTATTCTTTCGAAGCCAGCAATTCTATGGATTAATGACGGTCTTATGGCTGTGTTTTTCTTTTTGGTGGGGCTTGAAATCAAGCGTGAAGTCTTAGTCGGAGAGCTTAATTCCTTGAGGCAGGCATCATTACCGATTTGTGCAGCTGTGGGCGGAATGGTTGTTCCTGCTCTTGTCTATGTCTATTTCAATTACGGTACGTCCTCTATAGGCGGTTGGGGCATTCCTATGGCGACTGATATTGCGTTCAGTCTCGGGGTACTTTCTCTGCTGGGTGACCGCGTGCCCGTCAGTCTGAAAATTTTTCTAACAGCAATAGCTATCGTTGATGATATCGGGGCCATTCTGGTTATCGCTATTTTTTATTCCTCTGGTGTATCTCTTTGGATTATAGGTCTCGGACTTTTATTTTTCCTGATGATGATCGTGCTCAACCGGATGGGGGTCAGAGCTCCTTTTCCTTACTTAATTCTGGGTATTTTTATGTGGCTCGCATTTTTAAAAAGCGGAGTTCACGCGACTGTTGCCGGAGTTTTGGCAGCAATGACAATTCCAGCTTCCACAACTCTTTGCTGTGGAAACTTTGTTTCTTCGATTCGTAAAAGTCTTATGGAATATGAACTTGCAGGAGGTAAGAGCCCGGTTACTCTTTCTAATAAGGAAATGCTTTCCTCGCTTGAGGAGATGCACAATGATATTTTAATGGCTTCACCCCCTTTGAAAAGGATTGAGCATAATCTTCATTATTTTGTAGCCTTCGCTATTATGCCGATATTTGCTCTTGCAAATGCCGGAATAAGTTTTTCTTCGGATAGCGGCGGCGGTGGACTTGATGTTTTTCACCCGGTAAGCATCGGTATCTTTTTCGGGCTTATTGTTGGTAAAACTGTCGGGATTTGTCTGGCCAGTTGGGTAGCTATTAAAATCGGTATTGCGGATAGACCTGTGACCATGCAGACGGGGCATTTTTTAGGAGCAGCGCTGCTTGCCGGTATCGGTTTCACAATGTCTATTTTTATTGCCACTCTTGCATGGGGAAATCATGCTGAATTTATTGTGGATGCAAAATTCAGTATTCTGGCAGCTTCCGCGGTTGCAGGGCTTCTTGGTTTTCTTGTTTTACGCAGCTGTTCACTCTCACTTACCTGCAACAAATCTAATCCGTTATGATCTCCGAGTTCAGCAAAAAGCAGGTGCAGGCTGTTGTGGCTCGTTACAGTGAAGATCTTGAATGGGTTAAGGATCTTCATTGCTTCGCAACTGTTTATAACAAAGGAGAAACAGTTGTGGAAGGCGCGGTTTCTTTGCCCAATATAGGCAGGGAGGCCCATACTTATCTGACTCATATTGTAAGGAATTATTCTGACCTTCCAGAATTTACGGTGTTTTTGCAGGGGGCACCCTTTTTTCATATGGAAGAGGGGGCTGATTGCACTACGTTGGTCAATCTTATTCAGGAATCAGTTTCAAAAAATGTTCCTTTTAAGGGATTTGCCTGGTTTAGACTTCGTTGTGACCGTTTAGGGAGACCTCATCAAATGTCTGATCCTGCAAGCAGAGGAAAATGGTCAGGGTGGGGTAAAGATATTCCTGTAGGTGATTTGTATGAAAAGCTTTTCAACCGTACATCCCCTGAGCAATTTATTGCGAGCGCAGCTACAGGTCTTTTTATGGTTCGAAGGGATCGAATTCTTACCCGGCCCTTGGACTTTTATAAAAATGCACTTTCGATAATTGAAGCAGATCCCCGTGATACGAATAATACCGGGCACGCCTTTGAACGTTTATGGCAGGTTATTTTTAACGGCAGCAAAGCTATAAATCCGTAATGTTCATATTTCTTTCACATTTATTTTACCCTCCTTCTTTCATTATTCACAAACAGAGTTGATCAAAAATGCAAGGTCAGCTGTGACCTATGCATGTATATTTTGCCCCCCAAAAGGGTGTCAGAAGAAGCGTGAACGGTGTTTACAAAGTGAACACTGCTTGCTAGTTCTATTCTCATGACAACATCCACCAGAAAGAAAATAGAACATGATCGTATGAGGCAGCTGATTATTGATGCTGCAAAAGAGCTTTTTGCCAAGGACGGTTTTGATAATGTTTCGATGCGCAAAATAGCTTCACGGATAGATTACAGCCCCGCTGCTCTTTACCGTTATTTTAAGAACAAAGAAGAGCTTGTTCTTTGTCTTCGAGAGGAAGGACAGCAGAGGTTTGCTGAAATGGAAAAGCATCTGCCAGATATTGAAGATCCTTTTCAGCGGGTCAGAGAAGGTGGGCGTATTTATCTTAATTTTGCAAGGGAAGAGCCTGAATATTATGATCTTCTTTTTATCAAAGCGACTCCATCGTTTTGTTCCTCTGAAAAATGGTTAGGCAAGCCTCATCAGAATTTCTTGAATTTTAAAGAGACCGTGCGCGAGTGTATTGCAACCGGAGTTGTGGGAGATATTTCGGTTGATACGGCTGTGGCGGCTTTGTGGGCTTCTGTTCACGGGCTGGCTTCGTTGGCGGCAACCGGCAAACTGCAATGTTGTTTACCTGATATAGATATGGATAATATTTTTGAAGATGTTTTAGATTTTATAACTATTCCGCAAATTGAGCGTGAAAAATTGAAAAAGGCTAAGCAATATGAAGATAAAACATAGCTGTATTGATTTTTTTCTTTCTTTTCTTTTGGTTGTGCTGCTTGGTCTGACAGTTCCTACAACGGTTGGGGCTTCTTCGCCGGAAGTATTTGAAGCCATACCGGCTGCACGGGTTATATCCTTAACCGGATTTACTCGGCCTAGAGTCGAAATGACTCTGGTGAGTGAAGAGTCCGCTATGTGTATCAACGTTCATGCAGATATCGGGGACACAATCGGTGCAGATGGCTTATTTGCGGATCTTGATCCAAAGTTTATCAAGCTCGAAATTGCGCAGTTGAAGGCTGACACCGAGAGGCTTAAGTCCGATGTGCATTATTATCATAAAGAGGCAGGGCGCTATATTAAGCTGGTTAAAAAGAATACGGCCGCTCAGTCTGAGCTTGATCTGCATATCCGTAATCTTAAAAGCGCCGAAAGCCTTCTCAGGTCGCTACAGCTTAAGCTTAACGTTGATCAGGAGCATTTACGCCGCTATACCCTGCGTGCTCCCGTAGGGTGGAAGGTCGTTAAGCGCTATATTGAGCCGGGAGAGTGGGTGACTAAAGGTGAAAAGGTCGCAGAACTCGGTAATTTTAAAATTCTTTTAGTTCCTTATGCCCTTACAGTGAAAGAACTTGAAAAAATTAATAAAATGGAAGGCAAGGTTACTCTTGATCTCCCTGATATTGATAAATCTGTTGAAGCAAAGCTTGAGCGTATTTCTCCTGATTTTGATCCTGAAACTCGTAAAATTGATGTAGGTTTTGAAATCTCCAGCGGAGATTTTAAGTTCAGAGGCGGGCTTCGTACAGAATTAAAGATTGAAATGCCTGATCAGGGCGGCTCTGTGATTGTCCCCGAATCTGCGATGGTTAAAGCCTATGATGACCGGTTTCTTGTCAGACCCGACGGCGTAAGGGTTAAAGTTTTAGTTCTTGGCAAAACAAAGGATGGCAAAGTCCGTGTCTCCTCAAGAGCCGTCAAAGCTGGTGAACAGTTTTTATTGAAGCCATAGTATTTCTTGAACGGTTATCAAGGTTAATTTCAATCTGACAAGGAGCCTTCACATGAAGGGACTGATGCGGTTTACTCTGAAACAGACTGTTTTTATAAATATAATTTTTATATTGCTGATGGTGGTCGGTCTTTTCTGTGCATATGATCTTCCTGTTGAACGTTATCCGAATGTTCACATGGGTAAGGTTGTGATCACGGGATTCTTACCGGGTGCATCCCCCGCAGACGTTGAAGCTCTAGTAACAAAGAAGATTGAGGACGCGCTTGATGATCTGGAGAACGTCGAATACATCCGATCACGCTCCTTTCGTGAACGGTCCAGTGTTCTTGTAAAATTCATCGATGATACAGATTACAAAACAAGTTATGATGAACTGCGTTTCAGAGTTCTTTCTATTCAAAATGACCTGCCAAAAGAGATGGACCCGCCGTCCTTTATGGAAATTAATGTGAGTGAATGGCTCCCTGTTATCAGGGTATGCCTTGTGGGTGATAGAGCCAACCGTGCTCTTGCAATGATGGCGGACGAAATGAAGGTGCCGCTGCGTAAAATTCAAGGAGTCAATCAAGTCGAGATTGAGGGTGAATATGTACGTGAATTCCATGTAAATTTAGATCCTGAAAAATTAATTCGCACTAAGATAACTTTCGAAGATGCTGCCAGAGCTTTGGAAGATGCAAATATTTCTATTCCTGCCGGAGACTTTGTTTCTAATACCGGAGAGTATGTAATTGTTGTTGATGAACGGTTTCGTACCAGAGAGGAGATAGCGGAGACTATTATTCGCATGGACGGAGACGGTTCGTTTGTAACGATTGGCAATGTTATGAGTGATGCGCGGGTTTCCTACCGTGATCCGCAGGTGATAACGTCCATTAACGGTCAAAATGCCGTAACCCTTAAAATCGTTAAAACCAGAGACGGAAACGCGGTTACGATTGCGGAAGAAGTCGAAGTTGTCGTGGCTTCATTTAAAGAAGCTCTTGAGCGTGAAGGGGTTAAGCTTGTACTGACCAACGATCAGAGACTTCATATTGATGAGGCCATGAAAACGCTGGGACTTAACCTGCTTGTAGGTATCGGGCTTGTCTTTGTGGTGATCTATCTTGTTATGGGGTTCCGTAACGCGATGTTGACTACAATCGGAGTTCCTTTTGCCTTTCTTGTGACTATGACAATCATGCATCTTACAGGTAATTCTCTTAATCAGATTACTCTTTTTTCCTTTGTGCTGGTCAGCGGAATAATTGTTGATGACGCAATCGTAGTCGTTGAGAATATTTTTCGTCATGTTCAGGAAGGCAAAAATCTGCGGGAAGCTGTTGTGGATGGGACCTCTGAGGTTTTCTGGCCTGTTATTTCAGCCACCGCCACGACTGTTGCGGCGTTTCTACCCATGCTTATTATGTCTGGATCGACAGGTGAATTTTTTGCTCAGGTTCCAAAAGCCGTAACCTTTGCGCTGATTGCTTCTCTGATTGAGTGTCTGGTGATTCTTCCTTCTCATTTTCTCGATTGGCCGGGAGCTAAAAAACTTTCCAAGGGAAGCGATAAGTTAGCACACGAGCCTGTTTTTATGCGTCCTTTAAGGCGTTGGACTGATAAATTGCTTTCACTTGTTATGCGGTTCCGTTTTACTTCACTCTCTGTAGTTTTTGCTGCTTTTGTTCTGGCGATATTTATTCTGGGGGTATCTGTTTCCGGTGCAATTCCGCTGATTAAAATCAAGTTTTTCCCTGATGATTACAGCCTGTATTATATTGAAATGGAAGGTCCGGTTGCAACTCCCATTGAAATTACATCTGACAAGTTGAAAAGAATGTCGGTGTATATTGAAAAAATGGGACCGGGCATGTCTAAATCAGCTACTGCTTTTGCCGGATTCTATCAAAATGAAGATTATGAAATGGTGCATGGCAGCAACTTAGGAAATATCGTAATTGAACTGCCCGCAAAAAATAAACAGGTCTTTGCTGATGCTCCTGAAAATGATCCCGGAACTCATTTGGAATTTATCAGAAAGGAAATTGAAAAATTCGGTGAAGAGGGCTGGACTCTTCGCGTTCGTCCTGAAAAAGACGGGCCCCCCACCGGAAAAGATTTAAACATTAGAGTGCTCGGCGCTGATCATGGGGCAGTGCAGGAACTGACAAAAGTAATACTTGATTTTATAAAAGGAAATGAAGAATTAGGGCCTGAGCTTGTTAATCTTGGTAAAGATGATGGTACTCCCAATAGAATCTTCAGATTTTTACCCATAAATGAACGTATCGCAGAATACGGGCTTAACCCGAAGCAGGTTGCAAGATTATCCGGCTCGGTTTTGGATGGTCGTTTTGTAGGAGAATTCAGACTGGCTGACGAAGATGTAGACCTGCGTCTAAAGATAGATCCTGAATTTCTAACTTCACCTGAGGATGCTCTCAGCATTCCGGTACTGGAGCATAACGAAAGTCCTCTCAGGCTCGGAGATTTGTGTAAGGCATCTATTTATATGGAGCCGGGGCAATTCAACAGGTTTATGAGTCAGCGTGCTGTGACGATCACAGCCAATATTAAACCGGGTTCAAGGCTTTCTTCACCTACTGCGGTAAACAGGATTAAAAAATTCTATGAATCCGTGCGCGGAGATTTTCCCGGAGCTTCTATTAATTTTTCCGGTGAATTTGAATCTACAAGAAAATCGTATACTTCCCTTATATACGCCTTTTTTACCGCAATATTGATAATTTATCTGGTTTTAGCGACTCAGTTTCAATCATACCTTCAACCTGTGATCATACTTTCCGCGGTTGTTTTTTCACTGACAGGGGTTATACTCGGCACATTCTTGTCGCAAACCATATTTACGGTGAACAGCTTTATCGCAACTGTGGGTGTCACAGGGATTGTTGTTAATGATTCGCTAGTGTTACTGGATTTTATTAATAAACTTTATCAGGCCGGATTGAGCCGCAAAGAAGCACTCCGTGAAGGAGTCAGAATAAGACTCAGGCCGATTTTGCTTACAACTTTGACCACAACTCTCGGGTTATTGCCGATGGCGATAGGTTTTCCATCGTATTCACTGGTCTGGGGAGCCATGGCTTCAACCTTTGTAACAGGGCTTTGTACTGCGACTTTCCTGACTTTGTTCATTATACCGGTCGAATGGGATCTTCTTATGGGATTCATGGAATGGAAAGAAAAGCGCAAAGAACGGAAGCAGAGTCTCCAATCTTAAAAATAGATCTACAACGGTCCACAAAGTTTATTGTCTACAGGGGTGAAACGTGAATGAATTGGAAAAAAAACTGGCTGAATTGAATGAACGATATGCCGCTGATCTTGGAGATCGAGTTATGAAGATTGAAGGATTTTTATCCGAGTATGCTTCATCCGGCAGCGAAGATGCTCTTGAAAACTTATATAAAGGAGCCCACGCTCTTGCAGGTTCAGCCAGAACTTTCGGACTTCCTGATGTAAGTGTGGCTGCTAAGGAGCTTGAATTATCTGCACGCGATTCAAATGATGTAAAATTTTTACAGACTAAGTTGTCCAAGTTAAAAAAATCATTTCTTCCTGATTGTTAGCGGGTTTAATAATAACCCTTACACCCTCTATGCACTTCTTTTTAAGGGCTATAATTTGTTTTCATGTTGTTTTTATGGTTGCATAGTGTCCTCTTGATGGTTATAGGCTCCAAACTATGAGTAAAGATCTTATTGTCGTCGAGTCCCCAGCAAAGGTGAAGACCATCAGCAAGTTCCTTGGTAAAAACTATCAAGTGGCCGCTTCAGTCGGTCACGTCCGAGATTTGCCAAAGAATAAGCTTGGTGTTGATGAAGAAGGTGATTTCACACCTCAATACCAGATCATCCCCGGTAAAGAGGATGTGGTAAGTAAACTGAGAAAAGCGGCAGCCAAAGCTGACCACGTCTATCTGGCACCTGACCCCGACCGAGAAGGGGAAGCTATTGGATGGCACGTTGCGGCCATTCTTGAGGACGTTAATAAAAACGTAAGTCGTATTCAGTTCAACGAAATTACAGCGCGTGCCGTTAAAGAAGCCCTTGAGAATCCTCAGCCGCTTAATGAGCAGCTTTTTGATTCTCAGCAGGCCCGCCGTATTCTCGACCGTCTTGTCGGTTATAAAATTTCTCCTATTTTATGGAAAAAAGTTAAGCGCGGAATTTCAGCCGGAAGGGTTCAGTCCGTTGCGCTTAAACTTGTAGTCGAGCGTGAAAAAGAAAGGCGAGTGTTTATTCCTGAGGAATACTGGCTCTTTAAAGCTGAACTGGAAGGCAATAATCCTCCTCCGTTCAGTGCCGATCTTTGGAAGTTTAAAGGGAAAAAGGCCGAGATCAGTTCTGCTGAGCAAGCTGAAGCACTTGAGAAGTCCGTTCAGGATGTTCCTTTTAAAATTACCGACCTTACTGAAAAAGAACGCAAGCGTAACCCGCTGCCTCCATATATTACTTCTACTCTTCAGCAGGATGCTAACCGCAGACTAGGATATTCTGCCAAGCGCACCATGACTCTTGCCCAGAGACTTTATGAAGGGGTTGAATTGGGCGATAAAGGCACAACAGCTCTTATCACCTATATGCGTACTGACTCAGTCAGAATCGCGAATGAAGCTCGTGATGCAGCGAAAAAACTCATCCTCGAGAAGTACGGAAAAGAATTTTATCCACCTAAGGCCAGAGTTTTCAAATCAAAAGGCAGCGCGCAGGATGCTCATGAAGCAGTCAGACCTGTTGATGCCGCGATTCAGCCTGATGATGTAAAGCCGTTTTTGCCGGCTGATCAGTTTAAAGTTTATAAACTTATCTGGGACAGGTTCATTGCTTCACAGATGGCGCAGGCCCGTTTCTGGGATACTGTAGTGACCGTTGAAGCTGGCGAAACCATCTGGCGTTCCAAGGGCGAAAGATTACTTTTCCCCGGATTTATGCGCGTAACAGGTAAGACTGGCGATGAGAAACTTATCGAGCTTCCGAAGTTGGAAATAGGTGAGAATCTCAAGGTCAATAAAATTGATAAAGAACAGAAGTTCACTCAGCCTCCTGCCCGTTATTCCGAAGCCTCGCTTGTTCGTGAGCTTGAAGAAAAAGGAATAGGGCGTCCGTCTACTTACGCTGCGATTATTTCTACAATTCAGGATCGCGAATATGTGGTCATTGAAGAGAAAAAATTTGTACCGACCGAACTCGGTTTTGTTGTCAGCGATCAGCTCAGTGAGCATTTCAAGGAATTGATGGATGTCGGGTTTACCGCCGCCATGGAAAAACAGCTTGATGATGTTGCTGAAGGTAAACTTCAGTGGACTTCCTTGATGAGAACCTTTGCTGATGGATTCTATCCCACCCTTGAAACTGCGCAGAAAGAGATGAAGCGCGGCGGCGAGGATACCGGGATTATGTGTGAAAAATGCGGTGCTCCGATGGTTATCAAGTTCGGACGTACCGGAGAATTTTTAGGTTGTTCAAAATATCCTGAATGCAAAAGTATTGTTAACTTTACTCGTGATGATAAAGGTCAGATTGTAGTTCTGGAAGATCAGCCAGCCGAAGATACCGGAGTTCTCTGCGAAAAGTGCGGCTTGCCTATGGCAATCAAGCGTTCCAGCAGAGGTGAATTTCTCGGGTGCACGGGTTATCCTGAATGTCGCAGTATTAAAAACTTTGCGCGTGATGATGACGGCGTTATTAAAGTTGTTGAAACGGAAGAATCGCAGGTTGTGGGTGTATGCCCGGACTGTAAGGGTGATCTCATAATAAAGAGAGCCAGAACAGGAAGTCGCTTTATTGCCTGTAGCAATTATCCTGACTGTAAGTTTGCGAAGCCTTTTTCTACCGGAGTTAAATGTCCGAAAGAAGGTTGCAAAGGTGAGCTTGTAGAAAAAAGTTCTCGCCGGGGGAAAATCTTTTTCTCTTGCGATCAGTATCCTGATTGTGATTATGCCGTGTGGTATCCGCCTATTGATGGACCTTGTCCTAAGTGCGGACACCCTGTGCTTGTCAAAAAGACAACAAAAGCAAAAGGAACTCACATTGCCTGTCCTGAAAAAGGATGTGGCTATACTCAAGAAGAAGAGTAGTGAATATCTGTTTGTTTTATAAGTATATTTGTATGGTTCTAGACAAATGCTAGATTTTGTCTAGGTTATAAATGTGTTTCAAAGCCCTTCCCGAGCATGCTTGGGAAGGGCTTGATTGTTAAAAGTATGGTTGCCTTTAGTTGTAAATAACTGACGATAAGAAAATTGGCGTGTACCGTTTTTTTCGTGTAGTTATTTCGGTAGAGAATAATTTTAAAACAAGAAAATATAATTTTTATTCCGCTTTTTTAAAAAAATATGCGGGTTGAAATAATAAATGAGGATAAATAAATGTCGGAATTTAAATTCGGATTTGTAGCGCTTCTTGGACCCCCGAATTCGGGCAAAAGTACACTTATGAATCATTATCTCGGGCAGAAAGTGGCGATTGTCTCTCCCAAGCCCCAGACCACCCGTAACCGTATCAGCGGGATTCTCAGTGATGACGAGTCTCAGATAGTATTTCTTGATACTCCGGGAATTCATAGAATGCGCGGAAAGATGAATCGCTTTCTGCTTGAGACCGCATGGGATGCTCTTTCAAGTTCAGATATCATTGTCGTTCTTTTTGATGCCGCCTTTTTTGCATCCAAACCTCACCTGATGGAACAGGAACTGGCTCCTTTGGTAAAGCCGGTCAACGGTTCAGGCCGTCCTGTTTATGTTGCAGTAAATAAAATCGATAAAGTTAAAGATAAGGCTATGCTTTTGCCGGTCATGGAAAAGGCGCAGGCAATGTGGCCTGATGCTGAATTTTTCCCGATTTCAGCACGCAAAGGAGACGGCGCGGACGTATTGCTTGATAAGATCAAAGCAGCACTGCCTGAAGGCGCTCCCATGTTCCCTGACGATCAGATTTCTACAGTTCCAATGCGCTTCATGGCTGCCGAAGTTATTCGCGAAAAGCTTTTCATGAGTCTTCAGCAGGAACTTCCTTATTCCACTGCCGTTGAGATTGAGTTCTGGAATGAAGATCCAGAGAAAAATCTTGTTAATATCGGTGCCATTATCTACACCACTAAGAGTAACCATAAGGGCATGATCATCGGTAAGGGCGGTCAAAACCTTAAGAAAATAGGTATCAAGGCCCGTACTGAAATAGAAGAAATGCTTGAGCAGAAGGTTATGCTTGAACTTTGGGTTAAGGTTAGAGAAGGCTGGACAGAAGACGTTGGGTTCTTGAGATCGATCGGTCTTGGAGAATAGCAGACAATCTGTTTTGTTGAGGTCATAAAAACGAGAAAGCTTTTTTTAACCTGAGTGATTTGTTTTAGAGTGGTAAATGAAGAGCTTTCTTGTTCTTTTATTTTCTTTTTATTAAAGAAATATTTAATAACAACCGAAATTTAATATAAGCCGGTTCAATACGGTTGGTAGTAAGCAGATGGAAAGTAGGGAAAAAGAACTTATAGAAAACCTCGCGGCAGTTAATGAAGACGTTGCTGACGCAGTTGCAAAGACTGGAAGAAAGACCGGATCTGTTGCTGTGATGGCCGTTTCGAAGCTGCATCCGGCTTCTGATATTGAAATTTTGTATCAAGCCGGGCATAAATGTTTTGGTGAGTCTTACGTGCAGGAGGCTCTCGCAAAACAGGACGAATTGGCTTCTTTGGATATTGACTGGCATTACATCGGCGGTCTTCAGTCCAAGAAAGCGAAGTATGTTTCCGGAAGGTTTTGCGCTATACATAGTGTTGATTCAATTAAGTTGGCAGAACTTTTGAATAAAAAAGCACAATCACTTGGTGTTGTTCAAAACATTCTGATTCAGGTTAATACCGCCGGAGAAGAGCAGAAAAGCGGAGTGTCCGAAGAGCAGCTCCCTTCGTTAATTGAAGGAATATCTGCTTTGGATAATTTAAAGTTGACGGGTTTTATGGCTCTTCCCCCTTTTTTCGGAGACCCGGAAGGAGCGCGGCCATATTTTGCAAGACTTCGCATGCTTTCCGAGGGCATGGAAAAGTTGTTCGGCATCAAGCTTCCTGAGTTGTCCATGGGGATGACCGGGGATTTCAGAGTTGCGATTGAGGAAGGCTCTACAATGGTCAGAGTCGGAACAAGAATTTTTGGTCAGAGATTGAGTTAAGTCTCCGACTCACAACACAGGGATAGGCGGACTAAATGGATCTGGGTACCGTAATAGGAATAGTTCTTTCATTTGGACTGGTAATCGCGGCTATCCTTGTCGGGAGTCCTTTGGGTATTTTTATTTCTGTTCCTTCTGTGTTTATTGTTATCGGAGGAACTATCGGAGCATCTCTTGTTAATTATCCTGCAGGACACATTATCGGTGTCGTAGGAGTCATCAAGAAAACCTTTTTCTCAAGCCTTGAATCTCCTTCTGATATCATTGCTAAATTTATGGATTTTGCCAATCGCGCCCGCCGCGAAGGAATCCTTTCTCTCGAACCTGCACTTAAAAGCATTGAAGATGACTTTTTACGTAAAGGTTTGCAGCTGACCGTTGATGGTCTTGAGCCTCAGGTAATTCAGGAAATTCTTGAAACGGAAATTCAGTACCTTGAAAACAGGCACGAAACAGGGGCTGAAATTCTGAAAGTCTTTGCTGATTTTGCCCCTGCAATGGGAATGATCGGAACTGTTATCGGCTTGGTGCAGATGCTCCAGACCATGAGTGATCCTAGTTCAATCGGACCTGCGATGGCTGTTGCGCTGCTTACTACGCTTTACGGAGCGATTCTGGCCAACCTTGTGTTCACTCCGATGTCCGGTAAGCTTAAAACCCGCAGTAAGGAAGAAGTGCTTCTGCGTGAAATGGTAATGGAAGGTATCATTTCTATTTCAAAAGGTGAGAATCCCAAGATTATTGAAGAAAAGCTCAACAGCTTCCTGCCTCCTAAAATTCGTAGAATTGTAGATTAGGCTTGAAGTGTATTTTTTCAAATCCGGTTCATAATATGTTTTAAGGGATTTGATCGGGGGGCGAATGGGTAGAGAGAAAAAACAGGTACCTCCTGAGGGGCAGCCGCTCTGGCTTATTACATTCAGTGATCTCATGACATTGATGCTCACTTTTTTTGTGCTTTTGGTAAGTATGTCGGTGGTTGATGAACGCAGAAAGTTGGTTGTTCTCGGATCAATTATCGGAACTTTCGGTTTTGGAACTAAAGGGTATGACGTTCTTTCCACGACAGATACGCGCAGAACTATTGAAGTCGGTCCGCTTGAAGTTAAGAATGATCTTGAGCCCGTAAAACCGATGCTCTGGGAATTTACAGAAGATGATTTGCGCTTTGAGTCTAATAGATTTGTTCAGATTATTTCTATCGGTGCGGATGTTTTGTTTATGCCGGACAGTTCCGAACTTTCACTTGAAGGCCGGAAGATACTGGATACAGCTATTCCGGTTTTAAAACGTGTTACCAATCCTATTATGCTTGCCGGGCATACGTCTATTTTACGGGATGAACTCGGTGACGATTACAGGGTGGAAGATAAGGATCTTATTCCTGATATTTCATGGAAAATTTCATTGGACAGGGTGCTTTCTGTTTACACTCATCTTGTTCAGAGCGGCATGAATCCAGAGATGCTTAAAATAGAAGCTTTTGGAAAGTTTAATCCCCGCTATCCCAATGTTACTCCGGAGGGGCGGCTTAAAAATCGCAGGGTTGATATTGTGCTGGATACAAGAAATCCTTCTGTTGAGCGGGAACTTAAGGAATATCAGCCTAAAAAAATAGAAAAGCGCGATGGTAGTTTTGATTATGACGGTTTCGTTTTTCCGATAAAGGATTCCGCGAAGCCAAAACAGAGCAAGCAGTAGCGATTATTCAAATTATGGCTAAAAAAAAACAGAAAAAATTTCCTGATCCGGGTGGAGCCTGGCTGGTCACATTTTCTGATCTTGTTACGCTTCTTTTGACATTTTTTGTGCTCTTGCTCAGTATGGCATCCATGGATCAGAGTTTTATTACAAGGGTTACGATTACTCCGGCGGAGCTCGGTTTTCTTTCAAAAAGAGGATCTGGGCGGGTTACAGCCAAAGTTGCAATGGTCAGTGAAATGCTTGAGCGTCCCTGGGAAGTTCTGGAAAAGCAAAACAGAATTAAGGACTTGTTGTTTCCCGATGAGATTCTTCCCCCGGATATGGATAAGGCGACACTTGAAGAGAATTTGAAAGTTCTTGCAAAGCCGGAAGGGGTTGCCCTTGTACTTACAGACAAGCTACTGTTCCCGCTGGGCAAGTATGAACTTGATGACAATGCAAAAGTTCTGCTTTACCAACTGATTCCTGTTCTTGGTTATCTAGGGGCGGCGGATATCAATATTTCTGGCTACACTGATGATGTGGGGGGAATGAGTCCTTCCAATTTTAAACTTTCGGGACAGCGGGCAATAGCCGTGCTTACTTATTTTGTTGAACAGGGTATTTCTAACCACAGGCTTACTATGTCAGCCTATGGCCCTACCTATCCGATGTATAGTAATACAACGCCGGAAAGCAGGGGCCAGAACAGACGAGTAGAAATTTTGATTAAAACAACTCCCCATTTGGGCGGGTATTCGTAATTTAGTAAAGTAACACTGGAGAGGGCTGAATATCATGGCCGAAGAAAATGGACAGGAAGCGAAGAAAAAAGGCAGCATGCTGAAGTGGATTATTCTTGTTCTGCTTCTTGCAGTTCTCGGCGGCGGCGGATTTTTCGCCTATCAGAAGTTTTTTGCAGGAGCGCCGGAAGATGCGGCTGAAGTTTCAAAAACCGAAGAAGCAGTTGATCCTAATGCTGCTCCCTTGCCCGGTGATGGTTTCACCGTTACTTTGCCGACTTTTGTTGTAAACCTTGCTGACCCGCTTGGACGAAGATATTTGAAATTGGGTATTGATGTAGAAGTCATCAGCGAAGAAGCTGTTGCGGAGCTTAATAAGAAAGAGCCGATGGTTAAGGATACGCTTATTCTGCTTCTTTCCAGTAAAACTTTTCAGGATTTGTCCAGTATGGAGAACAAGATTCTCCTAAAGAAAGAAATTGTAGACCGGCTCAACCAGATTATGGGTGGAGCTAAGGTTTCGCAGGTATATTTTACAGATATGGTTATTCAGTAGCACGCTTTTTGCAATTGCTGTATTGCTCTGTCGAGTAATTGGCGTTTAATACAGATTATTCGGCAGGCAATAAATGATAAAGCCGGAGGTTTACGGGAATGATGTCTGATGATCTTGATCAGGATAAACTCGCACAGGAGTGGGCGGATGCGCTAACCGAAGATACGGATAGCGGTGATGCTTTGGGATCAGACCCCGGTGACGGCAATGATGACGCTCTTGCTGATGAATGGGCTTCTGCTCTTTCTGAGCAGGGTGACGATGCCGGCAGCGATGATGCTCTTGCCGATGAATGGGCGGCAGCTCTTGGTGAACAGGACGACGATGCCGGAGCCGGAGATGCCGGCGGGGGAAGTGACGACGCTCTTGCTGATGAGTGGGCTTCCGCATTGGCTGAGGATACCGGAGATGATATCCGGAAAGAAAAGGAACAGGAGTTTCTTCGTACTCAGACCAGAGACGCAGATTTTAATGATTTTACAAGCGAAGCAAAAAATCCTCGTCATGACGGTTCAAGACGTGACCTTGATTTTATTCTCGATATTCCTCTTGATGTTTCAGCTGAACTTGGCCGCACTAAAATGCTTATTAATGAGCTTTTACAGCTTGGAGCAGGTTCTGTTGTAGAGCTTACCAAGCTTGCAGGTGAGCCTCTTGAAATTTATGTGAATGGAAAGTTGGTTGCCAGAGGGGAAGCGGTTGTAATTAACGAGAAATTCGGTATCAGACTTACCGATATTATCAGTCCTATTGAGCGGGTTAAACACCTTGCTTAACGCTTCTGTGCCGCTTGCTATGTCTGTCCCTGATGCTGGGGTCAGTTCCGTGCTTAAAATGTCGGGAGCACTTTTTTTTATTCTGGGAATGCTTCTTTTGGTTTTTTATTTTATGCGGCGTCTTAATCTTGGCGTATCCTTTTCCGGTGTGCGGAACAAAGAGTTGCAGATTGTAGAACGTCTTCCGCTCGGACCGCGTCAGAATATTACAGTTATTAAGTATCGCGGTCAGGATCTTGTGCTTGGTGTTACTCAGGATAAAATTACTCTGCTTCAAGCAAGGGAAGAAGTTCATGGAAAGGATGAAAAAGATTTTGCCGGATTTCTTAAAAAAGAAAATACCGGCTCTTCTGACTCTTAGCGCAATATTATTGCTGGTTCTGCCTGCGGTTGTATTTGCTCAGGATCAGACCATTCCTACTTTGACGCTGAATCTTGCTGCCGGGCAGGATGAGCCTGAACAGGTTTCGCGTCTGCTTGAAATTCTATTCTTGCTGACCGTTCTGGGTATGGCTCCATCCATACTTTTGACCATGACTTCGTTTACTAGAATTATTATTGTTTTCCACTTTTTAAGGCAGGCAATGGGCACACAGCAGATGCCGCCTAACCAGATTCTAGCCAGTCTTGCCATTTTTATGACTGTGGTAATCATGATGCCAACCGGTAAAGCGGTTAATAACACGGCATTACAGCCTTATTTAAATGAAGAAATCGGTTTTAAAGAGGCGCTGGAGAATGCGCAGATCCCAGTAAGAAAATTTCTTTTCAAGCATACTCGCGAAAAAGATCTTTCGATTTTTTATTCCATCACAGGTGAAGCCCGACCTGAAACAAAAGAAGATGTTAATACCATGCTTTTGGTTGCTGCCTACACCATCAGTGAGCTTAAGACAGGGTTTACCATTGGATTTTTGATTTATGTTCCATTCTTGATTCTTGATATGGTTATAGCAAGTATCCTGCTGGCAATGGGGATGATGATGTTGCCGCCTGCGATGGTTTCGCTGCCGTTTAAGATTCTTTTGTTTATTATGGTAGACGGCTGGTCCTTGCTGACAGGGTCTCTTGTTAATACATTTCAGTGACGAAGGGACTGGTTTGTCTTAAGCCGTCAGAGTTTTTCTTAAAAGTGGATTTGTTAATACACGGAGATATTTATGACCCCTGAATTCGTTATCGGATTCGCAAGACAGTCAATTGAATTGGCTCTTACGCTGGCATTGCCAATGCTTGGCGTCGGTTTGGTCGTAGGTATTTTTGTCAGTGTAATTCAGGCCGCTACTCAGATTCAGGAAATGACTCTTACTTTTGTTCCGAAAATTGTATCAATGTTTATTGCTCTTTTGATCGCATTCCCGTGGATTATGGATAAAATGATCGATTTTACCCGTAATATTTTTTTGAATCTGCCTAATTATATACGATAATTATTATAAAATTTTTCCGCAAAAAAGCCCTTGAAGCAATTAGTCTTCAAGGGCTTTTTAATTAATCTGAGTAGTGTTGGTTTGATCAGCCCAGAGTTCTGCAAAATTCGCTGATGAGGATGGCACCGGCTTGAGCGACGTTCAGAGAGTCGAACTCACGTTTGAACGGGATGTGAATCAGTTCCTGACAGCGTTTTTCAACACCCAGCCTGATACCTTTTTCCTCATTTCCGAGAACCAGTATGGCCGGTCCCATGAGTTTAACGTCATATACAGGATTGGAATCGTCAGCCAATCCGGCCCCGTAGACATTTATGCCCATATCAAGAGCTTTATCCAAAGCCTGAGATATATTGGATACACGGGCTATAGGTAACTTGGTCAACGCTCCGGCACTAGCTTTAACAGCTCCCGGTCCGAGGAATGCGGCGCCGTGGCGAGCCACAACTATTCCTGCTCCACCGAGTGAATACAGTGTTCTGGCGAGCGTTCCGACATTTCCGGGATCTTGAACCTGATCGAGGACCACCAGAAGGGGAAGAGGTGCATCGGCGAGTGTTGCTAACAATTCATCAAAGTCGACAAATGAAAGAGCGGCCACTTTCGCAATCATCCCTTGGTGATTTCCCGTAAAAATACGAGCTAATTCTTCTTTGTCTGCAATTTTATATTTAATGCCGAATTTTTTACATCTTTCAATGGTTCGTTCGAAATTTTTGTCCTGACGGCCTTTTTGCACGTAAAGCATGTCAATGCTCTTAGGATCGTTTAAAAGAAGCTCCTGAACGGGCTTGCGCCCTACAATGATGGTGTTCTCATCTTCTTGAGATCTGTTTTTCATTAAAAATACCTTATATTGAAAAATATTATTTTATAGCACTTTCTGTTGCGAGCGTTCTCGCTGATTTTAACCCGATTAATCAAGGTAAATGAACAAAAAATTTGTGTTTACCTTATTCGTCCGTATTAATTGGCAAAAAAATAAGATTTAATATTTAGAGAAAAATGGTTTCTATTTCATTTGTTCAGGTATGTACCTGAAACACTTTTAAAAGCCCTTAAAACCTTGTCGTTGAGCCGTTTCCGGCAATCTAGTCCTTTTATTTTGCTATTGCAAACCTTCAAACTTTAGGATAGCTCTACTATTGTTTGATAATCATCATTAATTTCTGTAAAAAATCATTATTTTTAGGTCTTTGAGACTTTTTTGCCTAATTAAACAATTAGAATCTATAGTTTTTCTAGATAATTTATGAAAAAAAACAATACATATAACGCAAGGTTGGAGCAGACAGTGAATAGCCCGAAATTATTTCGTTTAGTTGCGCTGTTGGCTATTTTTATTCTTTTTGCCGGTTGTGCACATAAGACAGTAACTCCTGAATCAGATTCTGAAATTAATGTTTCTGAGAACAGCGCTGCCGAGTCTGAATATAAAGATTCCGAAGTAGAAAAGCTTGATCCTGAACTTGAGTCAACTCCAGCCGAAACTGAAGAATTGACACCGGAAGAGCAGAAAGCTCTTCTTGCCAGCAGTTCAGGCATCAATTTTAATCTTGATGTTCATGATACAAAAGAAGTTCAGCAGTATTTTGGATATTTTACCCATAAGGCTCGTAAGACTTTTACTCGTTGGCTTAAGCGGTCTGAACCCTTCTTGCCTTATATCCGTGAAGTTCTTTCTAAGAACAATATTCCTGAAGATCTGGCCATGCTGCCTTTCGCGGAAAGCGGCTATAATACTATGGCTTATTCAAGAGTCGGAGCAGCAGGTATGTGGCAGTTTATGCCTTATACCGGTCGTCACTTCGGCTTACGGGTCGACTGGTGGGTTGATGAACGCAGAGATCCTTATAAATCCACTTTAGCTGCCGCAAAGTATTTGAATATCCTTCATGAGATGTTCGGAGACTGGTATCTTGCACTCGCCGCATATAATGCGGGTGAAGGGAAGATTGGCCGGGCTTTGAAAAAGACCGGTGCTGAAGACTTTTTTGATCTCACCAAAAAGAATCATAAGCTTAGTAGAAAATATAGACTGAGAGCAGAAACTAAAAATTACGTCCCTAAATTTATCGCTATTTCCAAGATATTTAAAAATCTTGAACCGCTCGGGTTTGAGAAAATTAATTGGAATAATGGCATTAAAGTAGAAACAGTTAAGGTTCCCGGAGGAACTGATTTACTTGCTCTGGCTAAAGCCTGTGATATGAAATGGAATGATTTCCACACATATAACCCGCATTTCCGCAGACAAGTCAGCCCGCCTGATGCAGCCATCAATGCTTATCTTCCCTTGCAGGTGATGGTTAAAGCTTCCAGTTATCTTGAAAGCCCACGCTCAAGACCTTTTGCCGGTTACAAACGTTACAAGATTAAAAGAGGCGACTCTTGGCATCGCATTGCTCATAACTACAGAGTGCCTGTCGCGGTTTTGAAAAGTGTTAACAATCGCAAGTCAAATCTGATTAAACCCGGTCAGTTTATTATGATTCCGGGTAAAGGCTCGACAGCTTCTCTCTATACAAGACAGGTTACAAAAACCCGCCGCACAGCTCAAAGCAGGGCAAACTACAGAGTGCGCAAAGGGGATACTCTCTGGGATATCGCAAGCCGCTATCAGGTAAGTGTAAACACACTTAAACGCTCAAACGGACTTCGGTCATCCAGACTTAAAATTGGCCAGAAACTTTATATTCCTGACAACTCAGCTAAGAGTTCCAGATCATCTAAAGTTAAAGCCGGAACTGTTAATAATCAGCTAGTTAAGTATAAGGTTAGACGCGGGGATAATCTTTACGGAATAGCCCGTCGCTTCGGTGTTAAGGTTTCTTCACTTATGAAGTGGAACCGCCTTAATTCCAAGAGCATTATTCGACCCGGTGACAAGATTAAGGTTTACGTTCAGTAAGTTTCAATAATTTGTTTATAAAGAAAGCCCGTTGCAGTGATTGCAGCGGGCTTTCTTTTTGAGTTTGAGACGAGTCAAAGGTATTAACAGACCTTGTTTCTTCCAGACTGTTTTGCCTCATAAAGAGCCATGTCAGCTCTGTTTATGACGGTGTCTATATCACGGTCATCATCGGTCAGTTCACTGACTCCTGCACTCACAGTGATAGACACATTACTACTTTCGTAGACAATATTCATTTTTTGAACACGTTCACGAATTCTATTTGCTAACAACTTTGCTGAAGCTAAGTCTGTTTCAGGCAAAGCAACTATGAACTCTTCTCCACCATATCTGCCGAAAAGGTCGGTTGTTCTTAATTGTGAGTTAACAGTTTTTGAAAATTCTTTCAAAACAGTGTCCCCAATTTGATGTCCATATTTATCATTTATTTTTTTAAACCAATCTAAGTCAAAGAAAATAAATGAGAAGTGATGGTTATAGCGTTTTGATCTGTTTATCTCTATTTCGGCTTTTGTAAGAAAAGAGTATCTGTTGTCTATTTGAGTTAGCGCATCAATCTCAGAAATTCTTTTTAATTGGTAGTTATTATCGAGAATAGTCAGTTCTTTTTCGATCAGATCTCTAAGTTTCTCAATTAATTTTTCATGGTTGTCACTGTAGTTGTTTTCTTTTGAATCAAGAATGCAAATAGTTCCAAAGGGGTTTCCGTCTGGGTAGAGTATGGGAAATCCTAAGTAAGAAATCATGTTTAGCTTTACATCGGGATTGTTTTTCCACCTTTCATCTGTAAGAGCGTTAGTTATTTTTAGCTTTTTATTCGTTTTGATGACGGTTTCACAATATAAGCCAGAATTTTCCATTACTTCATTTGCGCCAACTTTATATGGATTGTCTGGTGTTTTGCTTGATACGAAAACTTCAAGCTTACCCTTATCAAGTTTCATAATTAAGCCCGCAGGAACATTGATAATGGCTGCTAATAAATCGACAACATCTTGCCATTCTTGAATTAATAAATCGGCATCAATATGTTTCATATTTATCTTCCTCTGGGGCAGGACTCACGGAGTCTTTACAGGTGTTTAAGTAAAAGCTTGCGAGCTTCTAATTCATCTAAATCATAATTTGTCCACAATTTAAATTGAGCTAGGCCTTGATGTAAAAACATTTCAATTCCGCTGATAGTTTTACTGCCTTTTGCTTTCGCGTCTCTAAGAAAAACGGTTTCAAGAGGGTTGTAGACCAGATCATAGACGATTGTTTTTTCGTCAATATGATCCATGATCATGGGGTTGATCTGCTGCTTGTCTCCAGACATGCCGAGTGGTGTTGAATTTATGACTAGATCATAATGTTCATTGCCTCTTTCATCCCAATCGATACATGATATTCCGAATTCATCAGCCAGAGCTTCGGCTTTTGATTTTGTTCTGTTTGTAATGAAGATGTCTTTAATTTTAAGGCTTTTAAGTCCTACAATCGCTGCGCGCGCCGCCCCTCCTGCGCCAATGAGCAAAGCTCTTTCCACATGATCACAATGAGGACGCAGTGGTTCAGAGCAACCTGCTGTATCCGTATTGTCACCAATCAGTTTATCCTGTTTCCAGTAGAGTGTGTTCACAGCGCCAACTGCCTTTGCGCGGGGAGTAAGCTCGTCAATGTAGTCCATTACGGAAAGCTTGTGGGGAATGGTTACGCTTGCGCCTGAAATAGGCAGAGTTTTCAGAGCTGTCATGAAGTCACCGAGTTTTTCCGGCGTAGTAGGCCAAGCCATGTATGCGGCTTTAATATCTTTTTGCGAAAATCCCCAATTATGCAGAAGAGGACTCATCGAGTGTCCTAGTGGAAACCCGATTATCCCGAAAAGTTTTTCTGGTCTGAAAACGTTCATTCTTGGCTCCTACGATTAAAAAAAAGGCCCGGATAGACGGACATAAAGCCTTTCTATCCGGGCCTTGATAGCCATTACTGATTCTTTTGAATCTTTTGGTTAAGCAATAGCGTCAGCGCCTGCTTGCAGAGCTTCGGCATTTTTGGGGATAAGGTGAGTGTAGTGAGCGGAAATTACGTTTGGCAGACTGTCGATAACAGCCTTAATGTCCATAATTCCTGTTGCCTTGATGAAAGCGCCCAGAGCGACCATGTTTGCCATGCGGGTATTGCCTATTTTGTCGGCAATATCGTTGGCAGGAACAAGGTATGATTTGATGCGGTCAGTATCAACCAGCTCTTTATCTATAAGAGAGGAATTGACGATCTGAACTCCGCCGTCCATCAGAACTGGCTGGAATTTTTCCAGTGAAGGACGGTTCATCATAATCAGACTGTGCGGGCTGCGGATGATTGGGGAACCAATTTCTTCTTCGGAAAGAACAACTGTACAGTTGGCAGTTCCGCCGCGCATTTCAGGGCCGTATACTGGGATGTAGGTTACATTGAGTCCGGCATTCATGCCCGCGTAGGCCAGCAGGTTGCCGATAAGCATGACGCCCTGTCCGCCGAATCCGGCAATAATGCTGTCAAGATACTTGCTCATCTGGCTAGTCCTCCGCTTCAACTGTTAAATCTTTAAACACACCCAGAGGGAAGTAAGGAATCAATTCTTCTTCGATTCTTTCGTTCGCCTTGATCGGGGTCATTCTCCAGTTGGTCGGGCAGGTTGCCAAAAGCTCAATGAATCCGAATCCGAGTTCTTTTTGCTGAACTTCAAAAGCCTTTTTCATAGCCTTTTTAGCTTTGCGGATATTTTTAACATTGTTCACAGCCACTCGAGCTGAGAAAGCGGTTCCGCCGAGCTGGCTGATAATTTCAGCCATACGGATAGGCATGCCTTCTTTTGCAGCATTACGTCCGGCAGGTGAGGTTGTGGTCTTTTGCCCAATCATTGTGGTCGGGGCCATCTGGCCACCTGTCATTCCGTAAACAGTGTTGTTTACGAAGATGATGGAGATGTTTTCACCACGGTTTGCACAGTGCATAATTTCAGCCATACCGATTGATGCAAGGTCGCCGTCTCCCTGATAGGAAAGAACGAATTTGTCGGCACGTGCTCTTTTTACACCTGTTGCCACAGCAGGAGCGCGTCCGTGAGGAGCTTCCACGCTGTCGACACGAAGGTAGTTGTAGAGAAAAACAGAACAGCCGATGGAAGTTACGAGAAGTGTGTTCTCGGTAAGGCCCATTTCGCTGAGCAGTTCTCCTGCGAGTCTTTGAACTACACCGTGCTGGCAGCCCGGACAGTAGTGAGTAGGCACATCTACAAGAGCATCAGCTCTTTCGAATGCTATAATTTCTTGTTCGCTCATATCTATTTACCTCCAAGACTTTTAAGGATCGGTCCCTCGAAGTCATCGGGAGTGGGGAGGTTGCCCGGCAGGAAGCCGAAGAAGTCTGAATCCGTGATTGTACGGATTGAAAGACGGACATCTTCAACCATCTGTCCAAGGTTGTGTTCTATTGTAAGGAACTTCTTACCTTGCTCAGCAAGTTTCTTGAGATCGTCGGAAGGGAACGGGTAGAGTGTGATCGGTCTGAAAAGGCCGACTTTATGTCCTTCGTTCCTGAGTTTTTTGATTGTGCTTTTTACAATTCTGCCGATGGAGCCGTAGGCTACAACAACAAGTTCAGCATCATCGATCTGGTATTCTTCCTGCTGAGTGTATGAAGCCATGTCTGTATACTTGTCCTGCAACATCTGATTGTGAGCAGCTAAAGAGCCTTCACTGAGGAACAGGGATTTAAGTATACGGCCTTCGCGGCCTTTGGCTCCGCACATGCGCCAGTCGTGACCTTCTTTTTCGTCCTTTTCGTCTGGAGTCCATGTGATGACAGGCTCTTTCATCTGTCCGAGAATGGCATCACCGAGAATCATGACGGGATTGCGGTATTTGAAAGCAAGGTCAAAGGCCTTGATTGTCAGGTCATATGCTTCCTGACATGTGCCGGGAGCGAGGACTAGCATTCTGTAGTCGCCGTGACCGCCGCCTTTTACAGACTGAAAATAGTCGCCCTGACTAGGTCCGATGTCGCCAAGACCCGGTCCACCGCGGTTCATGTTGACTATGACTGTAGGCAGCTGACTACCTGCGAGGTAAGATATTGCTTCCTGTTTTAGTGATATGCCGGGGCTTGATGATGAGCTCATGCTTCTAACGCCGCATGCAGCCGCTCCGATGAGCATATTTGCCGCCGCAATTTCACTTTCCGCCTGCACAAATTCACCGCCGACTGCGGGAAGTGCTGCTGACATATATTCAGGGATGTCATTCTGCGGTGTGATGGGGTAGCCGAAGTAGCATTTGAGGCCGGCAGCGATCGCGCCGCGTGCAATAGCCTCATTGCCCTTGATAAAAAGTTTTTCGCCGTTATTAGCCATCTTATTCTGCTCCTTTGGCTTTCGGGGTCCTGTAGACGCGGATAGCCACGTCCGGACATATAAGTGCGCAAGACGTACAGCCTGTGCATTTATCCATGTCTTCAGCCGGAACTTCGGCCACTTTGTAGCCGTGCTGATTGAAACGGTCGGATTGCCTTATAATTTCCTTTGGACAGACAACTGTGCAGAGCAGGCAACCCTTGCACCGTTCTTCCAAAAATTCAACTCGGGACATCCTAAACTCCTGTTACCGTGACAGAAAAGCCCGTAATTAAACGGGCCAAGGACCATTACGGTCATTAATAATTTTAGAACAGTCTGCATTAGAGGCCGACTATTTCATAAGTAGCGTATAACGATTTACTGTTAGGTGCAAATTTTGGGATTGTACTGGATCAGATTATCTGATGTACATTGAATCACCATAAGAAAAGAATCTGAATTCGTTTTCTATGGCTTTTTGATATCCATTCAAAACGTTATTCCTACCAGCCAGAGCGGAAATCATAATTACAAGTGATGATTCTGGCAAATGAAAATTAGTCAACATGCGGTCTACAACCTTAAATTCATAGCCGGGATAGATGAAAATATTAGTTTCACCCTTGAATGCACATATTTTACCAGTCTGCTGAAAAGCTCCTTCAAGCGTGCGGGCGGAAGTTGTCCCTACGGCAATAACAGGACGTCCTTCGTCTTTAGCTTTTTTGATTGCGCGGGCTGTTTCTTCGGGAATTTCAATATATTCGCTGTGCATTTCATGATCGCGAATGTCGGTCGTTCTGACCGGGCTGAATGTTCCGTACCCTACATATAAAGTAACTTCGACCCGCTCGATATTTTTCTCGCGCAGTCTTTCTTCAATTTCTTTTGAAAAATGAAGTCCGGCTGTCGGAGCTGCCACTGATCCTGCTTTATCATCACAGGCGTAGAGAGTCTGATATCTTTCATTATCAGTTTCATCAGCAACACGTCTGATATATGGCGGAAGGGGGATTTTACCGCAGGTTTCAAATATTTCTTTTAAGCTTCCCTGCCATTCAAGCTCAACATCAGACAGCCCGAATTGACCTTTGCCTAAAACCGTAAGTTTCATGGCGCAGTCGAATTTAACTTCGCTGCCGATTTTTGTCGGTTTTGAGGAACGCAGTAATCCTTTGACAACAGCTTTATAACCTTGCGGAGTTGCAGTTGGCACAATTAAGGGAATCGGAGAGAGGAGTAGAAATTCAACTCTTCCGCCTGAAGGCTTTTTACCGAAAATTCTGGCAGGGATAACTTTTGAGTTATTTGCAACCAGAAGCGCTCCTTCAGGTAAAAGGTCAGGAACGTCGGTGAATGATTTGATTTCAGTTTCACCTGTAATTCTGTCCAGAACCATCAGCTTTGAACCGTGTCTTTTTTCGGCAGGGCATTGTGCAATGCGTTCTTCCGGTAATTCAAAGTTGTAGCTTTCTAAATTTAAATCTTTTGGGATTGTCTTCATTTTTTCAGTTTTCTTTATTGATGATAATCTGGTAAGAATCTTTCCAACAAGCAGATGGACTCTTTTAGGACGTTGTTTAATGCTTGATTGCTGTTCAATTAGGTTGTTTCATTCTCACGTTGATCACGAACTTACGGATTATACTATGAAATGGTTATCAGTTGCGGAAATATCCAAGATTACTATGATTCCTGCTCCCACGGCCAGACGTTACGCCTCGCTGTTCAAGGAGTACCTTTCCTGCAGAAAAATGGGCAGGGTAACAAAATACCCGGAATCTGCTGTTGAAATTTTTAAACGTATTGTTTCCCTTTATAATGATGGTTTGGTTACCACCGAGATAGAGGAAATACTTCGTTCTGAATTCCCTCGTACAATCGAAATCAGCTCAACCGAAAGATCCGTTGCCTCTCAGCCTTCTATGAATATTCAGGCAGAGCTGAGCGGAGCTTTTGCTGATATGATGGCGAACATGACAAAGTCACTTGAAATGGTTGCCAATCAGAAGTCCATCATTGATGAACAGCGTGAAGATATTTATAAGCTCAAAAAAGCTTTTGTTCTTCTTGCCCGCAGTCAGAAAAAAATCAAGGCTCTTCCTCAGCTTGACATCAGTTCAATTACTGAGGGATACGACGAAAGAACGTGTGCTCTTGAGCAGAAGGATGTTGAATTAGAAGAAGTCACTTCTGAATTATCTCAAGAAAACAGTAATTTGCGAAACAAAGTTGAAGTTATGGAAGCTGAGCTTGTCAGGCTTCGCCGTGATCGTAGAGAGATGGAAAATTATTTCCTGGATAAAATCAAACGTCTTAAACCTTAGATCCGGTTGATGGCAATTGATTTTTCATCTTTGAGTCTGTAGAAAAAGTCTAGAAGATATTCTGCTTATGACTTATATAAAGCTTAATTTCCTTGATTGACATCTTTTAAAGCTCTTTATTTGAGTGTAATTATTACAACTTGATTTGGTTTTTAATACCGGAGGAACAAATATGCGTAATGTTATCAGATTATTAGTTGTTTCAATGTTGGTTATGCAGCTTTTCGGTTGTGTCAGCGGGAAAAAAACTAGCCCGGAAGAACCAGCTGTTGCGGCTGTCGGTGCAACTGAAAGCTATGAAGAATTTGTACCTTATACCGAATTTGACGATATAGCAGTTCCAAACGAACTCAGCCGTGTGCCTGAAAGAACCTTTATATATGAAAATAAAGAATTCAAAACCGGCATGATCGTAATGAAAGGCCGTGTTGAAAATCAGTCATTGATCGACTTTTTCGTGAATCAGATGGCAAAAGACAACTGGACAAAAGAAAGCTCTATAATTTCCAGCATGTCCACCATTGTTTTTAAGAAGCCTTACAAAAGCTGCATGATTCGTATCACTGACGGTTCGTACAACACCGAAGTTGAAATTTATGCTGTAGAACTTAAAGCTGAATCTCTTCGCGATAGTGGCGGGGTTCACGAGCAGAATATAAAATAATGAATGAACATCTAAATTTTGACTGTTTTCTAGGAAAACGGATTCACCTCGGGGTTTGCGGAAGCGTTGCAGCTTATAAGTCTTTGGATCTTTTGCGAATGTATCGCAAGGCCGGGATAGAAGTCAGCGCCACCTTAACCTCAGGTGCACAGGAATTTATTAAGGGCCTCAGTTTTGAGGCCCTTGGTGCTTTTAAAGTTTGGGACTCGATGTTTCCTGCCGGAGATGAAATTTTCGGACATCTTGAACCCGGTCAGGCTGCCGATGCCTTAGTTGTAGCTCCTGCTACAGCCTCCACCCTTGCCCGCATGGCTTACGGTTTGGCGGATGATATGCTTTCCTGTCAGGCTCTTGCTTTTCCCGGACCGAAGCTTGTTGCTCCGGCTATGAATCCGGCCATGTGGAATGCTTCTGCGACTCGCGATAATTGTGCTTTGCTTGCTAAGCGCGGAGTTGAGTTTATAGGTCCGGACTGCGGCGATGTTGCTTGCGGTGATCACGGAAGCGGGCGGCTTGCTACTCTCGAATCAATTTTTGTGCATTCTCTCAGAGCTGTTTCACCCGATGATATGAGTGGTAAACATGTGCTGATTACTTTGGGGCCTACACGTGAAAAATGGGATGCGGTCCGTTTTTGGTCTAATCCTTCCTCGGGGTTGATGGGCGCTTGTATCGCAATGGCGGCATGGCTCAGGGGAGCTAAAGTTACTGTTGTCTCCGGTCCGGTTAACTGGTGGTTTCCTGCCGATGTTAACGTGATCAAGGTCGACAGTGCGCGCCAGATGTTCGAGGCCGCCACCGACGTATGGCCCGAGTGTACAACCGGTTGCCTCACTGCCGCAGTAGCAGATTTTAGGCCTGTTCCTCATGGTGACAGCAAGTTTAAAAAAGCTGGTCAAGATTCACTCAGCGTTAATTTTGAATCCAACTCTGATATATTAAAGACTCTCGGAGCTACGAAGCGTGATGATCAGGAACTTATCGGTTTTGCTGCTGAAACTTCTGACATTGAAAAAGCTGCTGCCGGAAAGCTTAAAGCTAAAAATTTGGACATGATAATTGCCAACCTCATAAATATGCCGGGAGCGGGATTTGAGTCTTTCACAAATTCTGTTTATGTCTTAGACAAGTCTGGTCGGGCCGAAGAATGGCCTAATCTTCCAAAAACAGAAATAGCGTGGCGAATATGGGATCTCCTTCTGCAGAATTAAATGTGCTCGAAAGCGTCAGGCCGTGGTATCAAAACGGCCTGCGTTTTATATTTAAGGACGCTTTGCCCGGGCTTGAACAGCTCGAGCTTGCTGCTACGCAGAAAAATATAAGTGCAGTCCAGGCTTCTCCGAATTCTTCGCAATCAAATGTGAATAGAGGGCCGCAATCGTCTCCTGTCAGCAGAGCACCTGCCGCGCCTATGCCAACTCATTTTAAGCAGTCAACGCCGCCTTTGAAGCCTTCTCGCATTCCGCCTCCGCCTGTTAAGCAGAGTATACAGCCAATAAAACACCCTGATGCCGGCTCATGGCCTGATCCATGGAGCTTGCTTGCATCGCGCATAACTCCGCGATTGCAGATTTTTTGGACTTACCCGCAACTTGGGAAGGATCTTTCAGGTGATGCAGATCCTGCAAGGCGTAAGCTTTTCCAATCCCTTATCGGGTACATGGGGCTTCCTAAAGGAGCTATTTCTTTTTGGCCGTGTACAACTTGGAACGGTAACGCTCTTGAAAACAGGCCGGATATTTTTTGGAAAGGCGTCGAGTCCTACGGTGTAAAATTCGTAGCTTGTTTCGGTGTAAAGGGGCTTTCAGTTATCGCACCCGAGGCTCCCGAAAATGCTTCTTCCGCTTATGTTAACGGCGTGCAGGTCATAGTTTTACAAGACCCGGACCTCCTCAAAGTTCTTCCACCTGAAGAGCAGCAGCTTCTTTCTATTCCTCTTTTACGCCTTCCTCTTTTTTAAATATAAGCGGGAACCTGCCTTTTTTAATTTGTTTTGTTTATTTATCAGCGCTGATTTGGCATGATGGATTACAAAAGCATTAGGCAGGGAGAACGCACATGTTATTTTTCAAACATCTAAGACAACGTTACTCATGTATGATTATCACTCTTGTGATTATCATCTTCATGTCAGGATCAGCTTATGCCGGAGATGGGCTAAAAGTCCTATACGGCCAGCTGGAAGGGGCCATAAGTCCTGCTCAGGTCAGCCTGATTGAGAATATGGCTAAGCTGGCGGTTGATGATGAACATGATTTGATTTTGTTGCGATTAGATACGCCGGGCGGACTTACAACTTCGATGCGCGATATCGTCAAGATCATGATGAATCCACCCGTTCCAATTTGCATATGGGTTGGCCCTGAAGGTTCACATGCGGCCTCTGCCGGAGCATTTATGGTTGCGGCTGCTAACGTGTCAGCGATGGCTCCCGGTACAACAGTAGGAGCTGCTTCGCCGGTGTCATCTTCCGGTGATGATCTTCCGGATACTATGAGCAAGAAGGTGACAAATGACTTAGCCAGCCTGATCAAAGGAGTTGCTCGTAAAAGAGCTAGGAATATCAACTGGTACGCTGATTCTGTCACTAAAGGAGTCAGTATTGATGCTCAGGAGGCAGTCACACTGAATGTGATTGATTTTATAGCTGTTTCACCTGATGATTTTCTTGAGCAGCTTGGAGCGAAGGGTCTTCTCTTGAATGGGGAGGAAGTGAAATTTTCCAAGGATGGTTATTCTCTTGTAAATTATGAAGCCGGATTGAGTTATTCTGTTCTCTCGTGGCTTCTCAATCCGCAGGTTGCCTATTTTTTGTTGATAGCCGGTATTGTAGGCCTCTTTTTTGAGCTGGTTAGCCCCGGAGCCATTTTCCCGGGAGTTGTCGGTGGTTTTTGTCTTGTAACAGCTCTTTATGCCATGTCTATCCTTCCCACAAACGCTACAGGGCTGCTTTTAATGCTTCTTGGCGGAGTGTTTTTTATCCTCGAAGTTTTTATTATCAGTTACGGTTTACTCAGTGTTGCAGCCATTATTAGCCTTTTTGTAGGTTCTCTTGTGCTTTTCAGGGGAGGCGAGATTCAACAGCTACCACTTGGGACAATTATCGGTACGGTTTTATCCTTTGCGGTCTTTGTGGGTAGTGTTGTTTATCTTGTTGCAAAAGCTCATTCCCGTAAATCCGATTTAGGTATGCAGGGGATGATCGGCCTTGAGGGTGAAGTCATTCACGTTCAGGATACAAAACTGAAAGTTCGTGTTCGTGGTGAAATCTGGAATGCGGTTTACGCGGATGAATCTAGGCTGGAGCTTGGTTCAAAAATAAAAGTTATTAATGCTGAAGGATTAACTTTAACAGTGACGCGTCTGTCTTAGTTTTAACTTTTAAAATGGAGGACTGTCATGACTTATACGATTCCTATTATTCTTTTTCTTGTTTTTTTTCTGGTAACAGCTCTTAAAGTTTTGAATGAGTATGAGCGGGGCGTGATTTTCAGGCTTGGTAGAGTCATAAACTCCAAGGGGCCCGGGCTGATCATTCTGATTCCTATTGTGGATAAAATGGTTAGAGTCTCACTTAGAATTATGACTCTTGATGTGCCCAGTCAGGATGTGATTACTAGAGATAATGTCAGTGTTAAGGTTAATGCTGTAATTTATTTTCGAGTGACCGATCCGATTAAAGCTATCCTTGAAATAGAGGATTTTATGTTCGCCACTTCTCAGCTTGCCCAAACCACCTTGCGTAGCGTATGTGGGGGAGTCGAGCTTGACGATATCCTTTCTCAAAGAGAAAAAGTAAATAATGAAATTCAGGAGATTCTGGATATTCATACTGATCCTTGGGGAATTAAAGTCAGTACCGTTGAGCTTAAGTATGTCGATCTTCCGCAGGAAATGCAGAGGGCGATGGCCAAGCAGGCTGAGGCCGAGCGTGAACGCAGAGCTAAGGTTATTAATGCATTGGGTGAATTTCAGGCTGCGGAAAAGCTTTCGCAGGCAGCTAAAATTATTTCAGCTCACCCTGAAGCTTTGCAACTCAGATATTTACAGACTCTTCGAGAAATGTCTGCTGAGGGTAAGGCTTCTACTATAATCCCACTCCCCCTTGATTTGATGAGGATGTTGGCACCTGGTGCCGGCAGTGGGGAGTTAATTGAAAAAAAAATCCAAGAGAGTAGCGAAGAATGAAAGTTCTTGTAACCGGAGCAGCCGGATTTATCGGCTTCCACCTTTCTAAGCGCCTTTTATCTGAAGGACACGAAGTCATTGGCCTTGATATTTTAAATGATTACTATGATGTTCAGGTCAAAAAGAATCGTTTGAAACAGATCGAAGATCATGAAAACTTCACATTTGCTTATATTGATATGGCTGACAGAGAAGCCATGGCGAAACTTTTTGCCGAGCATCAGTTTACACATGTTGTTAACCTTGCTGCTCAGGCCGGAGTTCGTTATTCGCTCGAAAACCCTCAGGCATATATTGATTCAAATGTTGTCGGTTTTATGAATATTCTTGAAGGGTGTAGACATAACGGAGTTAAGCATCTTGCTTATGCATCCTCAAGTTCTGTTTACGGTCTTAATACAAGCATGCCTTTCAGTACTCATGACAATGTTGATCATCCGATTTCCATGTATGCTGCAACTAAAAAATCTAACGAATTGATGGCTCATTCATATAGTCATCTTTTCAATATCCCTACAACAGGGCTTAGATTTTTTACTGTATACGGACCTTGGGGCAGACCTGACATGGCTTTGTTCCTCTTTACCAAGGCAATCGTGAACAATGAGCCTATCAATGTTTTTAATCACGGAAAAATGCTTCGCGATTTCACTTACATTGATGACATAGTTGAAGGCGTTGTGAGAGTTCTTAAGAACACTGCTCAGCCGAATCCTGACTGGTCCGGGGATGCTCCTGATCCTTGTACAAGTCCGGCTCCGTTCAGAATTTATAACATTGGTAACAATCAGCCAACTGAGTTGATGCGTTATATTGAAGTGCTTGAAGACTGCCTTGGCAAGAAAGCTGAGAAAAACATGATGCCTTTGCAGGCAGGTGATGTTCCTTGCACATATGCTAATGTTGATGATCTTGTTAAAGATGTAGGTTTTAAACCTTGCACCACAATTGAAGAAGGCATTGCAAAATTCGTTGCTTGGTATAGAGAGTACTACAAAGTTTAGAGTTTTTGTCTTCATAAGTAAGTTTTTTAAGGCCGCTGTTTTCAGCGGCCTTTTTTTGTTTGTGATGATCAGATAATTTTTTTATTAAGTTTTTTTATTAAAAGTACTTTTTTAAAGAGGTTTAAGCCTAATGATCTGGTGATTGTTTGGGTTATCAGCTTCTTTTTTGTTTTTGATTTCTTGATTTAAACAAAATTTCAGTCTAATTTGCTTTAAATGTTTTCATATCAGTTTTTGACGTGATGTTTCACGTGAAACATGAAAATTGGAATCTCATGAACAAGGTGGTTTCCAGTGGCAAAAAGAATTGTTGTAGCGAATCAGAAAGGTGGAGTTGGTAAAACAACGACATCAATCAATTTGGCAGCTTCATTAGCTGTAATGGAAAAAAAAGTTTTGCTTGTGGATTGTGATCCGCAGGGAAACTGTTCAAGCGGGCTGGGCTTTTATCCCGGCGACTCAAGAGAAAATGTATATTCTGTCTTATTTCAGCCGGAGCGGGTCAAAGACGCAATTTTTCAAACTGACATTCCGTTTCTTTCCTTGATGCCTGCGAGTCAGGACTTGGTTGGTGCTGAGATAGAGTTGATTGATAAAATGGGGCGTGAGTATTATTTGCGGGAGTTGATCGATAGGGTTGAGGATGAATACGAATATATAATATTCGACTGTCCTCCTTCGCTTGGGCTGCTTACGGTGAACGCTCTTTGCGCAGCCAGAGAGCTTTTAGTTCCCTTGCAGACCGAGTACTATGCGCTTGAGGGTGTAGCTCAGCTTTTAATGACTTTCGAATTGGTTAAGAAAAGATTAAATCCTGACATGACTGTTTTGGGAGTTGTGTTAACCATGTATGATCGCCGTAACAGGCTTGCCAGACAGGTTAAGAACGAAGTTAGAAAAGCTTTTCCCGATAGTCTGTTCGAAACGATTATTCCGAGAAACGTTCGTTTGTCTGAGGCTCCGAGTTTCGGCAAACCTGCAATCTCATATGATGCAAAATCGAATGGAGCAAAGGCTTATATAAGTCTCGCTCAGGAAGTTGTTAAAAGACATGCGGCTATGGAAGTAGATTAAGATAAATAAAAAGGCCGACATTTGTCGGCCTAATTGTTCAAATATTTGGAAACTTTTATATAAATTATTTTTTATTGGTGTACTTGGCTTCGAAGTTGTTATCTTTTTCTTCGACAAAAGCAGTGCACTGAGTAGTTACTTCATCTTTGAAATGTCTTTTAGTGATACGTCCCTGACATTTTGAACACTTAAAAGATACTAGTCCACCAAGGTTGGCTGATACAAGTCTAAACTTGCGAGGTTCGTCAGTTTCCCAGTTCTCTGTGGAGTTGTTGCAAATATCGCAGCTTACATTGGTGTCAATAGGGTAAGGGAAGTCCCAGTATTCTTTGAGCTGTCTCCAAGCTCTTATTGGTTCAGGGCGTTCTTCAGGTTCAGCTTTGGGGAGCAGTTTTGTTATATGCGGCTTAACCTTGGTCCATAATTCAGCTGTGATCAAGGCTCCGATGAGGTTGCCTTTTTTATCGAAAAGTTCTGTAAGATTATCATCGTGATTAGACATGTAGCCTCCGACGTTTATTTTAATGTAACATTGTTAAATGCTACTTTAATCACGCTTTCGATCAAGTCAAAGGAAATAATATATCGAATTTTCCCTTCGGAAGGCGTAAATTCATAAAAAGAAGGAGAAAACCATGGCAGGCGCAACCGGAGGACTCGGACGAGGACTCGACGCACTACTTGGTGGATCAAAACTTGATGCCCAGGGCAACTCTACATCTGTAGATGCCCGGCAGATAGATATAGATAAAATTATTGCAAATCCCAATCAGCCGCGCAAGGAGTTTGCTCCCGAGGCTTTAAAGGATCTTGCAGAATCAATAAAAGCAAAAGGTGTAATACAGCCTGTTTTGGTCCGTTCAATTGCAGGACGCAGAGACTCCTTTGAACTGGTAGCTGGAGAACGTCGTTTAAGAGCTTCTAAGCTGGCTGGTTTGACTGAGATTCCTGTGCTTGTAAAAGAAATGACAGACCTTGAGAGTATGGCGATTGCTTTGATTGAAAATCTACAGCGTGAAGATTTGAATCCAATTGAAGAAGCTAAGGGTTTTCAAGAACTGATCACGAGGTTTGGACTAAGTCAGGAACAGCTTGCGGGGCAGGTTGGTAAAAGCCGATCGACTCTTTCAAACTCTATGAGGCTATTGACTCTTGCCGAACCGATTCAGAGCGCTATTGGAAAGGGTGATATTTCAGCAGGACATGGTCGTGCCCTGATAGCAATTGCAGATGATGATGCCCGCACAGAATTATTTAAAACGGTTCTTTCGGATGGCTTATCTGTCAGACAGGCTGAAAGTTCTGTTTCTTTTTTTAAAGAACATGGATCTCTGCCGAAAGGTGAAGTACCTGTCGTCGCTAAATCTGCCAGCCGCACGAAGAAAGAGCCAAAACAAATTGACGCAGAACTGGCAAATGTAAAAGCCCGTCTGGAAGATTCTTTGGGAACAAAAGTGTCATTCAGCGGATCTTTAGATAAAGGAAATCTGACGATTAAATATTCGTCAGAAGCAGAGCTTGAAAAGATTCTGGCACTGCTTGAAGTGTAACTCCGCTTGATGTCAGATTAAGATATATAAGGATATTTTTAAGATATGGATAAAACAATTTTAAGCGTATTGCCCAAACTGAAAGGGCAGAAGGTGTTGATTGTTGGTGACGTGATGCTTGATCATTACGTGATTGGTTCCGTGGATCGCATTTCGCCTGAAGCTCCGGTTCCCGTTGTTCAGGTTACTGAGGAAAAGTATCTTCTGGGCGGAGCTGGAAACGTGGCTCGAAATATAGTCGCGCTGGGCGGTGATCCTCATTTGACTGGTTTCATAGGAGCGGATGCAGAGGGGCATGTTTTCAACAAACTCTGCCTTGATTCAGGCATTTCATGTAGTTTGTTCGAATCTGAGGATCGTCCTACCACAAAGAAAACACGGGTAATGGCTCATAATCAGCAGATGGTCAGAGTTGATAGAGAGAAAACAGATGAATTTTCAGTCTATCATATGGATCAGCTGTTCTCATTTCTAGATAATGAAATTTGCGATTACAGTGTTGTAATATTGTCTGATTACGGGAAAGGGACCCTGTCTCAGAACTTTTTTGATAGATTCTGGGCTTTACTTAAAGTGAAAAGCCATAAACCGCATGTTTTGGTTGACCCCAAGACCGTTAACTATGATCATTATAAAGGCGTCAATCTTCTTACGCCTAATGCCAAAGAAGCAGGTGAAGGCGCAGGTATGGTGATCAAAAGCAAAGAAGATGTCCTTGAAGCGGGCAGAAAGCTGTTTGATCGGCTTGATCCAACTCATCTGCTCATCACTCTCGGTGGTGACGGTATGGCTCTTTTTGAATCGCGTGATGTGGTTAAACATGTTCCGACTTTTGCGCAAAAAGTTTTTGATGTAACCGGGGCAGGCGATACCGTTATCGCAACTTTGGGATTGGGACTTGCTGCGGGGCTTGATCCGCTTACCTCCGCTGTGCTTGCAAACTATGCTGCCGGCATCGTTGTCGGTCAGGTCGGTGCGGCGACTGCTACTGTTGAGGAACTCGCAGAAGCTGTACGTAACTGGTCTAAGCCGAAAGTTACAGCTTGGAGTGAATAACTTAGAAGTAATTTTAAATTATGTTGAAATAGTATACAGTAAAAGCTTAAATGAAACCGAAGAGTTAAATTTTGACGAATCGGGCATTATTCTTGGTCGAAAGTAAATAGGGAGAGGGTGGTGAGTAGCCAAGCCCGTAGATTAAAAAAATTGATTCAAGCAAACGAAGTGCTGGCGAGCATTGAATCGCTGGTCGATTTGTTGCCTCAACTCTTAAGGTTGGCACAAGATGTCACCGGAGCTGAAGCCTCTTCTATTCTGCTCTATAATAAAGAGAAAAATGTTCTCGAATTTGCTTTGGCTATGAATGATGTGTTGAGCGAAATGAGTATGGATATTTTAAAAACTCGTATTGAGTTGCCGCTTGGTAAAGGTATTGCCGGGTGGGTGGCTCTGCATAAGAAGTCTTTAAATGTCGTCGATGCTCAAAATGATGCTCGTTTTTCTCGCGACGCGGATAAAAAAACAGGTTTTGAAACTCGCTGTATATTATGTGTGCCTATAATTCATAAAGGTGAACTTCAAGGCGTTGTTCAAGTTTTAAACTCAAGTTCCAAAGATTGCTTTAATATCGAAGATCAGGAGCTTCTTGAGAGTTTTGGGCATTTGGCCGG
The DNA here is from genome assembly GCF_900101105.1 of Maridesulfovibrio ferrireducens. Taxonomy (NCBI): domain Bacteria; kingdom Pseudomonadati; phylum Thermodesulfobacteriota; class Desulfovibrionia; order Desulfovibrionales; family Desulfovibrionaceae; genus Maridesulfovibrio; species Maridesulfovibrio ferrireducens. Next base: position 564,293 of record NZ_FNGA01000001.1, on the reverse strand, counting down.
AGTTGCTCTGGTACGCTCTGAGCTGATGATTCAGAGGCTCAATCAACAAAAATTTGAAACACAGCTTGAGGCTGCCTCCCGAATTCAGAAACAATTCAATCCTAAAACTCCTGAACTTACCGGTGGCAATCATATTTGGGGAAATTCCGTCCCGGCACATTTTGTCGGCGGTGATTTATATGATTTTATACCCAATTCAGATGGAAGCTGGTATGTTTATGTTGCGGATGTTTCTGGAAAAGGACTTCCTGCTGCGCTGATCATGTCTGCGTTATGGACACGAATCAGGGCTGCGGCGGTTAAAGAGCTGTCTCCGAACGAAATGATGACAGAGATTAATAAAGCTGCCTTTGAATTTATGGGCGGCGAAGTTTTTGCTACAATGGTGCTTGTTCGTTTCTATCCTGAAACGGGTAAATGTAGTTATTGCGTTGCCGGTCATCCCGCTCCGTTGCTTGTTGCAGACGGTGAAGTAAAAGAAATGGACAGGCCTCTTGGACTTCCTGTCGGAATTCTGGATGACGGGGAGTTCGGTTTAGCTGAGATTTCTCTTGAAAAAGGACAGTCCTTGATAGTCGTCACAGACGGGGTTGATGAAGCCCGGAATAAAGACAAAGATTTTTTCGGAACAGAGCGTCTGGCGGAAGCCTTGAAAATCGAGGGAAAACCTCCTTTAGGTAAATCTTTACTTAAAGCTGTTTCCAGATGGAGAGGAAAAACTCCGCCGAATGATGATACAACCGTTGTTGAAATATATAAATCTTGATGGGTCATTTTTATTAAGGAGATGTCTATGAGTTTTGGTTGGAAACTAGATGTTAGTGCCGAAGAAGCTCTGATTAAAATCAGCGGGGAAATTGATTTTACAGGAACTCCGGCTCTTCGTGAAGAGTTGCATAAATTTATTGAAATCTCATCGGGAGAAGTGCGGGTTGATCTTTCTGAGTTGGAATATCTGGACAGCTCCGGCCTTGCTTCTTTGATTGAGCTGCGAAGAATGCTGACACTAAAAGATCGAACTGTTGTGATCATTTCCGTTACGGAACAGGTTGATAAACTTTTGCATCTTACTCAGGTTAAATCATTATTTGGTATGGAATAGTTAAGGCGTTTGCTTCATGAAAAGTTGATATTTTCAAACGGAGTCAAAGGTTATGAAAGGATTGCAGGTTCTGGCATGGATGATTTCCCGACTTTTGGGATGCCTGCGCCTGAAACCCGGTCCTAAAAAATCTTTCTATCGTAAAAAACTCTACAAAGATCTCGCCAGCGTCGGGGCCGACTCAATACCTATCGTCAGTGTTATTGCCGGCTGTACAGGTATTATTCTGGCCTTGCAGGCAGCACAGCAGTTGGAGAAAGTCGGGGCTGTCAGTTATGTTGCCAGCCTTGTCGGGCTTACGATTATCAACGAGTTAGGGCCGTTGCTCACAGCGATTATTATCACCGGGCGATCCGGTGCCGCTTTTACTGCCGAAATTGCCACTATGCAGATATCTGAAGAGATCGATGCTCTTGAAGTAATGGGTATCGAACCTGTTCGTTTTCTTGTCGTTCCCAAATTGATAGCCATGCTCATTATGGTCCCCTGTCTTACAGTCTGGGCTGATTTTGTAGGAATTGTTTCAGGCGGCATTTTCTCCTCTGTTGCTCTCGGGATAAACGAAGTTACATATTTCAATAACACAGTGGAATTTTTGAAGTTACGGGATGTCTTTGCCGGATTGGTCAAAAGCGGAGGCTTTGCCGTTGCAATTACTGTGATCGGGTGCTGGCAGGGGTTCTTAGCTCGGGAAGGAGCGGTTGATGTAGGGCGTAAAACCACAAATTCTGTAGTTATATCAATATTTATGATTATTTTGTTAGACCTATTTTTTACAACACTGAATTTTCTTTTTCGTTAAGTGATCATGAAAGTATCAAGACTTGCACAAGACATAACATTAAAAGAACTCAGCCTCGGGTATCCGGGAAAAGTGCTGATGGCGAATCTTAATGCCGTACTTCCGGCAGGTAAGATCAGCGTAATTCTTGGCGGTTCAGGATGTGGCAAGTCGACATTACTGAGACATATTTTAGGTTTGAATGTTCCAGTTTCAGGCGAAATATTCCTTGGTGAAACAAACCTCACCAAATTGAAAGATGAAGATGAGTTAAGACTTATCCGAACTCGCATGGGTGTCCTTTTTCAGGACGGGGCAATGCTCGGGTCTCTCACTTTGGGTGAAAATGTGGCTTTGCCTCTTCAAGAGCATACGGAGCTTCCGGATGTAATTATCGAGGAAGTTGTAAATATGAAGCTTAGAATGGTTGGGCTTGGTGAGTTTACACATTATTTCCCTAACCAGCTTTCCGGCGGAATGAGAAAAAGAGCAGGGCTTGCTCGAGCAATGGTCATGGACCCGACAACTTTGTTGTGTGATGAGCCTTCATCGGGACTTGATCCGATCACAGCGGCCGATCTTGATCAATTAATTTTGAAACTTAAAGAGACATTTAATGTTACGACTGTAGTTGTTACGCATGATCTCGACAGCTTGTTTAATATTGCGGACCATGTTGTGGTGCTGCATCAGGGCAGATGTTTATATCAGGGTGATCTGGATGGCCTTAGAGATTCGGACGATGAGTATCTGATTGATTTTCTGGAAAGACGGCCGACTATAATAGATAATTCAATGGCAAGATCAGTAAAGTTTAGAAGTAGATTATGATTTTTGGGGGATAAAAATGGTACTCAATCCGCGCAGTTCAAAGACAGATATTATTAAAGCAAGTTTAGCCGCCTTAGGCGGGTTAGCTGTGTTGGGGTTATTTATTGTTTTTCTCGGCGGTCATGATTTCTTCGCTGATTATTCCACTTACAATATTTCATTCCGTAATGTGAAAGATCTTACTTCCGGCAGGCCTGTAAAATATGCGGGTCTTAGTGTCGGTAAGGTTGGAATCATAGAAATTGATGAGCAGAATCCGGGCCGTATTTCTGTGGTTATTAATGTGGACAGGGATTTTGCACTTTATGAAGGCACTGTTGCAACAATCACTCAGAAAGGACTTGTGGGTGATAATTATATTCTTTTGGAACTTGAACGTGATCCGGGGCCTAAACTTGCGCCCGGAGCAATGATTCCAGTTGCAGTGACTTTAAGTATGAATGATGTTGCTGCTGAAATAGGCAAAGCAGTTGCTGCCGTTGCTCCAAAGCTGGAAAAGGCCGCAGAAGGCCTTCAGGCTCTTTTCTCCGGTGAGAACAGGGCAAACCTTGAAAAAAGTTTAAAAATTGCTCCTGATGTACTTGCGCAAACTAACGCTACGTTGGTTTCATTCCAAAAAGAGTGGGTTAAGCTTTCTCGAACAGCTTCCACAGGGATAGAATCGGGAACAAAAAATCTTGGGGATATCACAGTTGAAATTTCCGACACTTTGCAAAAGGTCGAAAAGGTCCTTCAATCTCTTGAAGGAGATATGAAAAACACTTTGCAGAGCATGAACGGTGAAGTCACGAGAGTGGCGGATGGCGTTGACGGACTGACATCAGATCTTCGCAAAAATCTAGAATATGATCAGGAAGAAATTGAAATTATTCTTTTAAATGTAAACAGACTTTCTCGAGAAATGAACAGGTTGGCCAGATCGCTTCGGGAACGTCCGTGGCAGGTTCTCAATCCTCCTGAAGGAGCCGGAAAATGATAAAAAATATTTTAAGCATATCCTTACTGGTTGTTGTTCTATTTGCTGCCGGTTGTATTGGCGGAAAATCTGTGGAGAGTTCTTATTTACGGGTCGGTTCAAACGCTGAGCTTAAAACAGTTTGCGAAGAAGTGAGACCTGACTTGCCAGCCGTGGCGGTGAAGAGATTTACGAGTCTTCCTGCTCTAGACCGCGAAACGGTTATTCTTGCAAATGGTCCGGTGCTGACTCCCGATTACAGATGGAGCTGGGAAGGAACACCTGCTGAAATATTTGATATTAAAACAGGTACGGCTCTTAGCTGTATGAAGAATTACGAAGTCGTTGCTCCGTATCGACCCGGTGCTGAACGCGCATTGATTCTTTCAGGCGTGGTTATGGCTTTTGAAGTGCAGCGCAGTGGAGGAAATATTTTTAAGGGTGCTGTCAGGTATTCTTTATGGGACGGCGCAGGCAAGCGGTTGCTTGCAAGGAAGCTGATAGAGGCCTCGGTTCCGGTTAAAAGTTTGACAGGTCGAGCCATTGCGAACGCCGCCGGAACAGCTTTAGAGTCTATTCTGGCTCAGACGGCGACATGGATTGACGGGTACAGTGAAGAAGCCAACCCCTAGGAGGGCGGCCTGTAATGTTTTTTATTGCGGCTCTTGCCGAGGCGAAGATTAAAGAATCAGAGAGAAAGGGAGAGTTTAAAAATCTTCCATGTAGCGGAAAGCCTTTGAAACTTGAAGATGATTCAATGATTCCATCTGAGTTGCGAATGGCATATAAAGCTTTGAAAAATGCCGGCTATCTTCCGCCGGAAATGCAACTTCGAAAGGATATTTATTCAGCTCTTGACCTGCTTGAAAGCATGGAGGAAGAAAAAGAGCGCTATTGCCAGATGCAGAAAGTAAATGTTCTTTTCGGGAAAATAAAAAAAATGCGCGGGCAGAAAATTTCAATCGACACTGAAGATACATATTACCAGAATATCGTCGAACGGATGACCCTGAGCAGCAATAAATTCAAGGAAAAAAAGGGATGATCCTCAGATTTTCACAGGTTCAGATTATTATTTTTTTATTTGTTCTGATATTGATAAGTGCTCCGGTTTCATCCGACGCACAAAGCTCTGCAAATTCTAAAGAGAGAGTCGGGCAAACCTATATAGATGTTCCTCCTCAGTTGCGTAAGGGAACAGTTAAATCCTTGAAAAAGTATGTTTCCGAGTTGCTGGGCAAGAAATATGTCAGCACAGGAAAATTGTATACTCCTCCGTTTGAAGCGCTTGCGGACAATATGTATATTTCAGTCACAAGGGAAAAAGCTATTCCTATTATTGCCGGAGGGGTCTCTTCTTATTCCGGTACGGAGGAAGGTCTTGCCGCGGCTCTTTATGACGGTTCTATCCGGCTTTGGAGCAGCTATCCCTGCAAAAAATTGAGACTGCCTTCTGGAAAAGGGGCAGCACTTGTCGCATATGCGCCGGGAAGTCCTGTTTTAGCCGCGACGGATAGCAAAGGGGATAATCTCTTTATTTACGATTTGAAAACCTGTTCCAGAATACCGGGAGATATTCCCGTTGAGCATGGCCCTGTTAAAATGATGGCCATTTCACGCACAGGCGACTGGCTGGGATTGATAGATAGTTTTAATGCACTTTTGAGCGGCCCTTCAAACGGCCCTTTAAAAGAAATGTCCGTGCTGGAAGGAACTCCTCTTTTCCTTGGATATACACCGGGGCAGGGAATTTTAGTTGCTGTTGAAGCTTCAGGTAAAATTGTTATGTGGGGCATGAAGAATTTGTCCCGTATTAATTCTGATGAAGTAGCCGGAGGCCCTTTTGCTTCGGTGAGGATGTCTGGATATGTTGTCTGTCTGCGCCGTGATGACGGTAAAGAAGTTTACTGGGATCTTCGCAAGCGTGATTTGGTTAAAAAATCAGAGGCCTTGAAGGAATCTTCTTCCTGGATTTACGAAAAAGAAGGATCACTTGTTTATTCTACCGGGGTAGATCGTTGGAAAGTTGCTGAGCATTTCGGAAGGCCCTTGTTTATTGTTTCTTACTCTGCAAAGGAAAAATTGTTCAGAGTTCGTGACCTTGACTCTAAAACTCGTTACTATAGCGCCTTAGACGGAAAAGAGTTTTCGGAAATAAAGACATCTGACTGGAAATTTATATCTCCTAAAAACGGAGTTTATAAGGCCGGAAAAGCTTTGTTTCGTTTATATGATCTTGTGTGTCAAAAAGGAGCTCAAAAGCTTTATTGCCGACATATTGAAGGAAAGGGTTTTTATTTATGGTGGCAGCAGGCAGGGGATGTAGTTGATAGAATTCCTCACCCTATGGAACTGCCAGTCAGAGAAAGTATTCTGGCAGATCAGCCCGCAATTTGGACCCCCCTGATTCAGGGCGAAATACGGTAACCTCACCTATTACTGGAGGCCGGACAGTTAGTCCGGAGGAGTTTAAAAGTGGCAAAAAACTCGACCGAAAAGAAAGAATTATTAAATACCGAGATAGCTGTTCTTGGAAAGGCGAAAATACCTTCTCCTTTGAAGAGGTGCTATTTCATAGACGATAACGATAGAACTCTTGTTAATTTAGCTGAAGAAGATATGGGACTGACTGATGACAGAACTGTCTATCAGGAGTTTGAAAAATCCGGTCCACGTGCGTTCACTTATTTTGATCCTTCAAAAACAAAGTGTGCTGTTGTTACATGCGGTGGCCTTTGTCCGGGATTGAATGATGTTATCCGTTCAATTGTTCTCGAAGCTCACTATCTTTATAAAGTATCTTCCGTGCTGGGTGTCAAATTCGGTTTGCAGGGTTTTATCCCCAAATATGGGCATGATGTGGTTGAGCTTACAGCGGATAAAGTAGCAAATATTCATCAATTCGGCGGAACTATGCTCGGTTCTTCTCGCGGCCCTCAGGACCCGGAAGAGATCGTGGACGCTCTTGAACGCATGAATATCAGTGTTCTTTTTATGATCGGCGGAGACGGAACCATGCGCGCCGCTCAGAAGATTGTAAAAGAGATCAATAAGCGCAATGTTCGAATATCAATAATCGGTATTCCAAAAACCATTGATAATGATATCGGTTTCGTCACAAAATCTTTCGGTTTCGATACAGCTGTAGATAAGGCCACAGAAGCCATTCAGTCGGCTCATGTTGAATCTTTAGGCGTCGTCAATGGCATTGGCTTAGTAAAACTGATGGGGCGTGAGTCAGGCTTTATTGCGGCGCAGGCGACACTTGCCCTTAAAGATGTAAATTTCGTGCTGGTTCCCGAGCATGCCTTTGAGTTTGACGGTGAATACGGATTACTGAGATCTCTTGAGAAAAGGCTTGATGAAAGACAGCATGCCGTAATTGTGTGTGCAGAGGGAGCAGGGCAGGAACAGTGTGAATATACGGGAGAAAAGGATGCTTCCGGCAATCCTATTCTTTGCGATGTTTGTACCTTGCTCATCCGCAAAGTGAAGGAGCATTTTAAGGAAGTTGGAAAAGATTTCACCCTTAAATTTATTGATCCAAGTTATATAATTCGGTCAGTTCCAGCCAATGCAAATGACTGCGTTTATTGCGGTTTTCTAGGACAGCATGCCGTACATGCGGCAATGGCAGGAAAAACCGATATGGTGGTAAGCCGGTTACAGGCTAGGTATGTCCATTTGCCACTTGATCTTGTCACGCTGAAAAGAAAGAAATTGAATGTTAAGTCTGATTATTGGAGAGCAGTGCTTGAATCCACAGGGCAGGGGCATCTGCGTAACGATATGGAAAAGGATATTTGTCAGCTTTAGTTGAGTATGAAATGTAAAAAAAACCCGCTGAGCTTTAAGCTTAGCGGGTTTTTTTTTAAGCTTAAGTAACCATGGATTGAACATGGATACTCAGTCTGTCTATATCTTTATGAGAGTTTAAATAACTAGTCAAGTGTAATTTTAAAAATACTTCATGCTGGTGAAATAAACATGATCCGAAATGGGCGTGAATGTTTTTGTGTATATTATTTATAATTCATATTTTTAATTATTTCCAACGGTTTTCCGTCTAATCAGTAAATTTAATCGGATTATCAAGGCAATACTCATAAACATCCACATTTCCGCCATCATATCCTAGCGGGTCCGGGGTAATGAAACTACCGATGATGGGGTCATATTCGTGATAGCCAAAGCTAATAAGTTTAGAGTTTTTATTGATTCGCTCTTAAAACTTTTTCACAGAACGCAAAAAAGCCCGTGCCTAAATTTAGGCACGGGCTTTTAAATTAACTAATTTTATCAGCTGTTAAAGAAGTTTTTCTTTATCTGCCTGATATTTTACATACTCGATAGCTTCTTCCATTGTGCAAACATCTCCGGAAATCTGCGCTGTGAGCAGAGATTCGCGGATGATACCTACAACTGGACCGGGGTTCAGGCCGGTGTGCTGCATGATTTCATTTCCGTTAAGGAAAGGATCGAGCGCTTCTTCTGGAATATCAGCACGTTCAAGCATTTTGATATTGTGATTGAATTCTTTGTACTGTGATCCGCGCGCTTTGATGTCAGCACGAACCATTTCGATGAGACGGGGGTATTCGTCAATTGCCTTGAATTTTCTGATACCCTTATCAGTCAGCATGAAATGGAAACGCATGTGATTGCGAACCATGTCGCAGATAAGATCTACATCTTCCTGTGGGAAGTTGAGGCGGGTAAGAATCTTTCTGGTAACTTTAGCTCCAACGCGGTGATGCTGTAGGAACTGCCATTCTCCGTCCACTTCTTCCGCAGTGTAAACTTTACCGACATCGTGGAAAAGGCATGCTGCCACGCCAAACCAGTCATACGGAAGTTCTTCAGGGTAGAGGCGCATTACATCAAGTGTGTGATTGAATACGGTTTCAGTTTCACCTGTTTTGCTGTTTTTAATCTGTGTAAAGCGAGAGAGAGCAGCAATTTCAGGGATTAGTCCGTGCAGAAGCATTGTTTCGAAAAGCAGAGAAATAAAGGTGTACATATTTTCTGCTTCGACTTTGCGCCATTCATCCATAATTTCAGGGATGGGAACATAGTCGAGAATTCGTTTACAAGCTCTGATGATGGAAGCTTTGGTGTTGCTTTCAATGGGAAGATTATAGTTGGCAGCAAAACGCAGCGCTCTAATTCCCATGAGGTAGTCTTTTTTTAGAGTCTGGTCAGGAATTCCGAGAAAGCAAACTTGCCCGGTGCTGAGTTCAGCAAATCCTTCATAAGAATCTCTTGCTTTAGGGATGTAAGGACAGGCGGAAGACATTGGAATTTCATTCTTCTTTTCCAGAGCCTTAAGCAGTCTCGGGGTCATGCGGGAAACACACTCTTCGGGATGTGAAGAGTTGCTGGTATCCGACATGTAGAAATTGAAGGTGGTTTCTCCTTCTGTCAGAATCGCTGTTATTTCATCTTTTCCTGCGACCTGAACATTTGGAAAAAATTTGCTCAGACCTTTGAAATCAAGCTCGGTGGAAATATCAAGGGTTATTTCTTTACCTTTATCGTCAATGGTAAGCTTTTGAAGCCTTTCGCTGATAATGTAGGCGTCATAGCCATTGCGCATAATGGTTTTACAAATTCCAACCGCGTCTTTAAAGGGTTCGCTCATAGTGTCTCCTTAAGGCGAAATATATTAAATCTTTAATCGTTTACCTAGGTTGCAGAGTTTTCCTCTGCCTTTTCATGGTGTCATACTATTTTTTTGCCGCCAAGGAAATGACTTATCACCCGTCCTTTCAGGGTTTGGCCTAGGAAAGGTGTGTTTTTGCCTTTAGAGTGCATTGTTTCAGGGGAAAGAGTCCATTCTTCGTCCGGGGCAAATAGGAAGAAATCGGCAACATCACCTTTCTTGAAACTGTTCAGCGGCAGGCCGAAAGTTTCGCAAGGGGCGGTGGTCCACATTCGTATAAAGTCATCAAATGTTATTTTGCCGGAAGCAACAAGTTCCCATGTCAGGGATAAGGCTGAATCAAGTCCTGAGATTCCGCAAGGGGCGACCATAAACTCAACTTCTTTTTCATGTGCCGCATGGGGAGCATGATCGGTTGCAAACATGTCGATGATGCCTTCACGGATAGCTTGCAGGAGAGCTTCTACATCGTCTGCTGTACGTAGCGGGGGATTTACCTTTGTATCCGTTCCATATCCTTCCACAGCTTCTTCAGTGAGCAGCAGATAGTGAGGGCAGGTTTCCGCTGTAACCTTAACGCCGCGCTTCTTGGCCCATGCGATAAGGTCAATCGATTTCCGGCAGGAAATGTGAGCCAGATGGATATGAATATCGAGATATTCAGCTAAAAGCAGATCGCGGGCAACCTGCGCCGCTTCCGCAACATCGGGCTGTCCGGCAAGGCCGAGAAGGCTTGATACTGCGCCTTCGTTCATTCCTGCGCCCAGTTCAAGATATGGATCTTCGCAGTGATCGATTACTGGTTTTCCGGTGTCGGAAGCGTATTCTAAAGCTCTTCGGAAAAGCTCGGTATTCTTTACGGGTACGCCGTCATTTGAAAAGGCAACGCATCCAGCATCAGCAAGGTCGTGCATGGATGAAAGCTCTTTGGCTTCAAGTCCTTTGGTCAGTGCACCGATAGGAAAAAGACGCGGACCGTTTGGAAATGCCGCGTGAGCTTTGTTCTGCATTTCGGCTGTGATCACGGCATTATCATTTACCGGGCTGGTGTTAGCCATACACATTATGTTGGAAAAACCGCCGTGTGCTGCGGCTTTGAGGCCCGAAGCTATATCTTCTTTATATTCAAAGCCGGGTTCTCTCAGATGCGTGTGAACATCCGTAAGGCTCGGCATGAGCAGGTATCCTCTGGCAGCGACAACCTCGGCTCCTTCGTACATAGCGTCTGATGAAGGGATTATTTCGAGTATTTTTCCGTCTGCTACGAGGAGATCGACCTCTTCACCTTTCCATACCGCTTTGCGGATAACCAGTTCAGGATTGGTCATAGTCAATTCTCCTTATTATTTCTTGCGAGTAAGATAGAGATAAAGAAGAGCCATACGCACGGCGACACCGCTTGCAACTTGATCAAGTACAAGGCTCGAAGTTGAGTCGGCCAGTGCTGAGTCTATTTCAACGCCGCGGTTCATCGGTCCGGGGTGCAGTATTTTTACATTTGGTGAAGCTAGTTCCACTTGTTTTGGCCCGAGTCCGAAATAGCGTGAGTATTCCCGCACATCAGGAAGAAGTCCGGCCTGCTGTCTTTCAAGCTGCAGTCGCAGACACATGATAGCATCAACGCCTTTAGAAGCCTCGTTTACATTTGAATAGACTTCTACGGGCCAGCTTTTGATGTTTGGTGGAAGAAGAGTTCTAGGAGCGCAAAATCTGACTTTAGCTCCCATCATGGTGAGCATAATGACATTTGATCTGGCAACTCTGCTATGCGCGATATCTCCCAGAATGAGCACTGTTTTACCTTCCAGTGCGCCCCATTCCTGATAGAGCGTAAAGCCGTCCAGCAGAGCTTGGGTAGGGTGGGCGTGTCTGCCGTCTCCGGCATTGATCACGCTGCAATCAAGCCTTTCGGCAAGGAAAGCCGCGGCGCCGCTGGCCCAGTGACGGATAACAATCCCGTCAATGTTCATGGCCTCCAGAGTCAGAGCTGTATCTTTAAGTGTTTCGCCTTTGGTTAAGCTGCTTGAGCTTTTGGCAAGGGAGAAAGTATCGCAGGAAAGTCTTTTCCCTGCCATATCAAAAGAAGTTTTAGTTCTGGTACTTGGTTCGGCAAAAAAAAGGACCACGCTATGGCCTTTTAATGTCGGTACTTTTTTTACCGGGCGGGAATTAATTTCTTGAAAGTATGTAGCTGTTTCGAAAATGTGCCACACGTCCTCTTTCGAGAGTTGTGTAATATCCAGCAGGTCTTTGTGTCGCCACTCCATAAGCTGTCCTCTGTTTGCGCCTCTTTCGAGACGGGATTAGTGGTTTGCCGTATATAACGGAGTTATTGAAATAAAAGATTCTTAAGATGGGAGGGGACGGTCGCAAAGACCGGCCTTTTACCAACTTCGAGAGATCCGTATAAATCTTCTATCATTAATGATTTGGCACCGTTTTTAGTGATCATTGATAAAGCTTGCTGCGATGTAAGCTTTATATGGATCTCTTTTAACAGATATTCCAATTCATTCCACATATTAAGATCGTGGTTGGATGCAATACTGTCAGTGCCAAGGCATGTGTTAATACCTGAATTAATGATCTTTTCCCACGGAGCGCGACCTTCGCCGATGAATTCATTGCTGCGTGGACACAGGCAGACGTTGGTTCCGGTGTCTGCTAAAATTTTTATATCACTTTCAGAAACTTTTACGCAATGAATCGCAAGGGTAGATTCATCAAGTATTCCAAGTGAATGAATGTATTCTACAGGGGACAGCCCCTTGCTTCCGCAATCAGAGAGTATCCCGGCTTTTCGGAGCATTTCGGCGAAAGGTCCGGTTCCCTGCCCTACGATTTCGTCTTCTTCTTCATTTTCTGCCAAATGAATTGAGAAGGGGCGTTTTGCCGCAGAATCAGCTTTTTTTACCGCGATTAAAAGCTCTCCACAAGTTGAGTGGGGAGCGTGTCCTGCTCCGGCTGTCTTGCCCCGCGGATAAACCTTGTCAGGAAAAAAAGATGCACCTGATTTTGGAATTTTCTGGCCTATAGCTTCGCAGAAACTGTAAAAACCAATCCCGGATTCGTTCATCAGTTCAGACATTTTTGAACAGTTGCAGGTAGAGATATCCGCACAAAAAACTGTTCCGCTTTCAAGCATGCCGGACAAAGCCTTATTGATGGCATCTGTTTCAATCTTGTAAGTGGGGTTTTTCAGTAGCGATGTAATCCAGGACAGAAACCCTTGACCCTGAACAGTTTTTCCTTCGAGATGGGAAAGCTCAAGGTGAACGTGTGCATTGATAAGGCCGGGAACAATAGTCACATCTCCGAGGTCGGTTACGTCGCCGGAAAAATGGTTTTTAATAGAAGACCATGTTCCCGTTTCCAGAATCTCGGTTCCGTTGTGGATCAGAGCAAAGTCGTGGATAAGACTTTCTCCGGATTTCATTGTGACGGCTCTAGCCGCTCTTATACATTTGTTCATGGGCAAAAAAATGCCGGGCCATGCGGCCCGGCTATGTTTACTTATGGGTTTTCATAAAATACATAATTGGTGGAGTAGTCACTGAACTCGAAATAGACTTTCTTTTCGTCAGGATCTTTTATGCCGTTGAAGTTGGCATCAAGGACTCCGTAGCCGAAACGGTAAGGGCGTTCATATTTTTCGCTGGTTCCGGTCGCGGTGGAGAGTTTGTCAATTTTTACAAATTTTCTGACAAGTTTTCCGCCGGAATAAACTTCAAGAACTCCATTAACACCGGTCCAGTTCTGAATAGATCTGCCGAATTTGTTTTGAGCTTCTTGAGTACATCCTGCGAGTAAAGCAAAAGATAAGAGAATAAGCATTGCAAGTATGGTCTTAATTTTGTTCACTGAGGCCCTCCTGAGAGTCTTCGCCGCATTGCGCGACAAGCTGGAAGTTCATACATCTTTTTATGATTAAAGCAAAGGATGTCGGTAGTGGGTCCGCGCTTTTTTAGCTGATATTAACCCGCTATTCTGCGGCTGGATACCATAGATAATGAAAGCCGGCTTTAGGCGGCAGAAGATGTCCGGCATCAATATTTATAAGAGCAGGCGCAACAGCTTGAGATGATGCGGAGTTGTACAAAGTGTCATTAGGATATGTTTTACGTTTGTAAGTTATAACCTTTGCATTTTGTGGAATTCCGGCAAGTTCGCAGGCTTTTGCTACCGCGTCGGGAACATAGCCTATGCTGTCTACAAGGCCGACTTTTTTCGCGCCGTCAGCACTGAAAATCTGTGCCGTGGAGACTTGTTCCATATTTGTTTTTGATACAGAGCGGTGCTTTTGAACAAGGGTCTTAAATCTGTTCGCGTAATTGGTGATAATTTTATTTATAATTTCTTTCTGCTCAGGAGTATCCGGTTTAAAAGGGAATCCCATATCTTTATTGCGGCCTGATTTGGAGACCTCAACAGAAACGCCGATTTTATCCATTAGTCCATCAAATTTGGGGCGTATGAAAATAACTCCGATTGACCCCGTCAAAGTTGTCGGATGCGCCATGATCTCATCGGCAGGAAGGCTGACATAGTATCCGCCGGAAGCCGCTACATCCATCATTGATACAACAATTTTTGCACCGGTTTTTTTCTTAAACAGCATGAGTTCATTGTACAGGACATCGCTTGCTGTGACCGAGCCCCCCGGAGAATTGATCTTGAGCACCACAGCTTTGATGGCATCGTCTTTTTCTGCGAGTTTCAGGCGCGAGGAAACTTCCTGCACCAGACTGGGCCTTGCAGCGAAAAGTCCTCTTTTAGCTCGATCAGATATTGTTCCGTCGATTGAGATGACTAGAACTTTATCGGCAGCTTCGCCTTGGATGGTCTTTTCCAGCAATGGATCAGTGCCGTCAGGAAACAAGCTCATTTTGGGCTGACAACCGCAAATCAGGGTTGTAGCCAGCAGTATCAAAAGAAATATTTTTTTCATTTGGGAGCACTCCGTTTTTTTGTCTGAAAATAGCAGAACAGGAGTGTTTAAGCAAAGGATGTATGTTTTAAAGAAAGCAGAAATGAGTAGGCCCCTTGAAAAGTGAGTTTCAAGGGGCCTGATGTGACGGGGTCAGTATATTTAAATTAGCAAGATGCTAAGACATGCGTGCGAGTTGACGTCTGTACTCTGGAGAAATGTTGAGTCTTTCGATGTCGCGAAGATTAACAAGATTTCCTCTCATTTTTGCACGGGACTGCTGTCCGCTACGGATACATAAGATTGTCCAAGCTGGAAGCCAAAGTCCCAAAGTTGCGAGGGTAAGAACAGCGTGGAGGCTGTGGTTAACATTACTTCCGCTAAGAGCGTGGCGCTTAGCAGCCCATGCTTTGATAGTTCTTAATATGTACATATTTATATCCTCAAAAAACTGGTTGGTTTTGTGTCGTTCACAATTCCCACCTATGTCCGGTATTAATGCAAGTCAACAGTAATCAATGTAGCAGCATCAAAAGTATAGTAAATATTGTTCAGCAATTTGTTTTGTTGTTAACATAATGAAATATTTGTGTTTATTTGTAAGTTTAAGGCTGGTTTACGACTTGGTTTTCATTTTTATGAAGGGTTGATTTAATAATCATTGCATAGAGCTAAGTCTCTTTTGTTATGTTTTTCACATGTACGGTTTAACAATATTGACAAAAGATAAATTGTCTTAATGGATTGAAATAATGATGTTTATTTTTATTTGTGCGGAAAAGATAACATTTTTGTCATCAGCCGTGCACGAAGACGAAAGCTTTGAGTGATCAGTCAATCACGGCTTCTTAATGTTGTTTGATAGCAGTGTGAATAGTGGTAATGCAGTGTTGATGTATCTCTAATGTATTATTTGTGTGAGTTGCATTGAAAATATAAAAGTTGCAGTAATTATGTAGAAGTCTTTCTTTGATAAAAGATAATAAAAAATAAAACGTTGCTTAGCGAATAAAGTTTGTATTTTTGTTTGAAACAAAGAATTCTAGAATAGCTTATAGCTTTTCTCTAGAATAAAATTCTAGAGAAAGCGTCCCTATCCATGTAACCGCAAATGTTTCAAATGAGAAGTCTTAAGCAGGCACTCAGTCCCTTCGCATTTCGGAAGTTCGGTAATAATCTCATCCACCTCAAATCTGGGTATGAAGGGGAGCGTCCGTTTAAGGGAATGGCGCCAGTTATTATCAGCCTTGGCAAGAGCCAGGTGGTCACTGCCGATGGGGTCAAATTTCAGTGCGGTGGCATTATGAGGATCGTTAAGCATGTTCACAACCAGTCTATATGAATAGTCCAGTATGGATTGAAGGTATTCAGCCTGATACGCTGGAATGACTTTTTTTGAAAAATTAAGAGAGGCATTAATGGATTTATATTCCAGTAATCCTATGGTTTGGCGGAAGACTCTTTTTTTAAGGAAAAAGCTTAGTTTCTTAGAATCCATGTATTCACGAAGATTCAGGTCTGCATCCTGATTGGAGTGCTTGAACAGCCTTGCCGCTTGCTGCACTGACCAGTTCGCCTGATCGTCTGCGAGCATTTCAATATAAACATGGCTCAGCTTTCCGCTGGATGGAGCCTGCTTCATAAGGTTGGGTACATAATAGTTGTGAGCAACAATGTCTGCCGCAAGGTGTGACAGGTAGCCTAGGGCGTATGCTTTAAGGTGTGGATCTTTGGCAGCGTCAAACAGTGCGAATCCCGTCTGCCAGTTGTGGCTGTGTTTCTTTTTGGCCTTGCTTCCTTTGCCGATAAATATATCAGCACTCAAACATCCATATAAAAAGATGGGTGCATTTGCGAGAAGCAACCTTGCAATGGAGGCAGGAAGAAGTTCCGGGCGGGCAATTACAGCATTACCTATCGCCATGTGAATTCCCGGTCCCCATGCAAAAGAGGTTGCGGCAAAACCCAGAATAGCCAGCGAAGTAATAAATAAAATCAGAACTGTTTTTTTCATATTCTTTACGATTATAGTTGTTCTTTTTTTCAAGCATTGCGGTCCGTTTAAATTATAAAGAGGACCTAATTGTAAAGAATAATGCCGCGTTGGTGTGCGGTCAAGTTATAAAGAAAATGAAGGCTTCTTATAGAAGCGGAGCTATCAGTCTGGCTATGCCTTCAGCAGTGTCGCGCACTGGGCCGACCTGATTAACTCCCTGTGTTCCTTCCTTCATGAGCCCTTCGACCCAGTCATGTACAGGCTTAATTTCTGCTTTGGAATATGAGAACATTACTATTTCATAGTTTAGAAACAGACTGCGCATGTCCATGTTTGCTGAACCGACAACAGCAAGTCTGTCGTCAACTACAACAACTTTGGCGTGTACCATGTGCGGGTAGTTGATAATTTTTCCACCGCATTCTGCCAGTTCACGCAGATGTGTGCCACGGGCAAGGTCGGCAAGTTTATGATTGGACTTGGCCGGGACCAGAACTCTTAAATCAACACCACGTTGAGCGGCAAGTCTAAGCGCCTGAGCAAGAGCCTCGTCCGGCACATAGTAAGGGGTTACAATCCAGAGTCTTTTTTCGGCAGTATAAGCCGCAGTGAGCAGAGCGTCATGAACAGGGTCTTTAGGAACGTCCGGCCCTGATGGCACCACCTGTACAACTCCTTCTCCGCTGATGGCGGAACCTTTCAGGCAGGGAGGGATGATATTAACTGTTTCATGTGCGGCAAATTCCCAGTCAGATTGGAATACTTCTAAATAATGGCGTACCGCAGGGCCTTTCAGGACAAAGGAAAGATCTGTCCAGCGGTCTTTAAAAGGAGTGGGACCGATATATTCTTTGGCTATATTTGTTCCGCCGGCGAGAACAAGTTTCTGATCGGCAATGGCTATTTTGCGATGATTGCGCAGATTGGTTCGTCCATGAAAAGGAGCTCGTAAAACAGGCATGAAATAGGCGACCTTACCGCCGTTTTGAAGTATGGGAGCCAGAAATCTTCTGGAGGTGAAGAGCGATCCTATATCATCGAGCAGCAGTCGTACTGTAACGCCGCTTGCTGCTTTTTTTGCCAGTTTGTCTACAATTGCTTTTCCTATTTCATCGCGGGAAAGAATGAAAGTTGTGATCAGAATTTGGTGTTCGGCTGTGTCGATCAGATTAACCAGTTCGTTGTAAGTTTCAACTCCGTCTTGGCAAAGCCGGACTTTATTACCGCAGGTTGCTCCGGGAATATCATATTCGCGCAGAAGAGCATCGATGGGATCAGCCTTTTCCAGAGGGAGGGTTTCCTGTCCGACTAGATGGATGTTTTCTTTGGTGCGAGCATCTCGTTTAAGCTTGCGACCACCCAAAGCAAGGTAGAGCGGAACACCTATATAAGGAGCGAAAAAGATAACCATCAGCCACGCAAATGCTGCGGATGAGGTCCTTTGTTTGCGCAGAATGGACATTACAAGAACTGCGGCAAGCAAAAAACCGCAAACGATAGCAAAATGCCAGAAAAGTAAATTCCATTCCATAACGTTTGTAGCTCCTTTAATTTATAAAATCGTTCCGAAAAGAAGTGACAAGAGTGCACAGCAAGGCACGACGAGAATGATGTTTGTTCCGCGTCTTAATAGTACAAAAGCGGTGATGAGTATAACGATATTTCCGGCCTGAGGCTTTACCGTCAGGAGAAATTGCCCCGCCATAGCCGCCATAAGGCCGACCAGTGATATTAAACTTCCGTATAATGCTCTTTGCAGAAGAGCGGAAGAGCGCAGTCTGTCATAAAACGGCGCAACCAGATTGATCATGATGAATGATGGCGCAAAAACAGAAATTGTGGCGACAGCTGCTCCGAGAACTCCGTCGAGCATATAGCCGATAAAAGCTGAGGTCATAACTACAGGGCCGGGAGTAATCTGGCCTAATGCAATACCGTCCATAAATACGGATTGAGTCATCCAGTGATAGTTGTTTACAACCTCATGGAGCATTATCGGAAGGGATACGTACCCGCCCCCGAAAGCAAAAAGGTCGACTTTGGCCATGGTAAAAGCAAGCGGGAAGAATTTGTTCTCTGTGAGAAAAAGAACAGCTAAAAAGAGAAGAAAGCCGGCAGTCAGAAACAACGGACCTTTTAAACCGGACTTGATTTGCGAATGTTTCTTTGAAGGCTGCCCGGTGATATCAGTAAAAAAAAGGGCGGACAGGGTGCACATAATGACCAGAATTGTGATGGGGTTACCCTTGAAAGCGAGCCAGCACCCGACCGTAAAGGCCATAAGTTTTGCAGAATTTCTGCTCAGATAGCGTACTGAAAAATTAATGGCAGCGTGAGCAATAAGGGCTGTAACAACGGCTTTTAACCCGGCGAACATTGATTCGACGGCAGGGATGTGATCAAGAGATATATACGCTGCGGACAGGGCACAAATCATAACGAAAGCAGGAAGTCCGAATCCCAGATATGCGACGAAAGAACCTGAAATTCCTCTGGTGTTCAGACCCGCCCATGCCGTAACCTGCATTGCGGTTGCGCCGGGCACCAGTTGAGCCAGAGCTGTTCCGGCTGAAAAGTCTTCTTCTGACACCCATTTTTTGTTGTCCACAACTTCCTTTCGGATGTAAGGGATCATGGCAGGGCCGCCGAAAGCGGTCAGTCCGAGTTTAAGAAAAGTGATGAAGATTGAGGTAAACGATGCTTTAGAAATTGGATTGTCTCTCTTTATAGGACGTAAATAGTTATCATATTGTTCTTTATATCAAACTGCGATATATATAGCTAGAAACCATGAATCTTCTTGTGGCAGAATAGACTTGTTTGTCAAATAAAGTTGATGAATATTTACTGAATAGACGTGGTTAAAATCTTTTATTTAGCTCCCGTGCCGGAGCATTACTTTGGGAGTTATCCATGGGGGCCAGCAGTCCAAATATTAAGTCCTTTTTCAAAGGTCAGGAGATTTTTAAGGAAGGACAGGAAAGCTCCGTTGCCTATATGATCAAAAAAGGCGCGGTAAATATTTACAAGGTCCTTAACAACGAAAAGATAATTCTTGCGAGATTGGGCGAAGGAGAAATTTTTGGGGAAATGGGGATAATTGCAAAAGGATCCCGCACCGCAAATGCCGAAGCCGCTGAATATTGTGATCTCGTTATTCTTACCGACCAGATAATTCTGAAACTCCTCGATCAGTGCCCTAAAACAGTCCAGTACATGATTCGTTTGTTCGTAAAACGTCTCGCACGTACAGGAGATATGATTTCAGCCAAGGGCCATCGGAGTAATTTTACAAGTATTTGTAGAATTATGAATCTTTCCTACCAGAATCATTTAAATATGCCCCGTGAACAAGCCAAGAAAGAACGCAACCATGATATGGGGCTTGAGTATAATAAGCTTTGTAAAACAATTCGTGGCATTATTCTGGTTTCTCAAGGCGAAATCGATACTGTAATTAACAAGCTTAAAAGTCTTAGAATTGTCGAAGTCAGTGATATTCGGACAGGAAGAGCTTTTCCTGACAGATTTGTTCAGATTGTTGATCCTCTGAATTTCCCTGAAATTACCAATAATCTTTTCAAAGAATTGCAAAAAACGGCGTATACGTCCACTTCAGAACTACAAACAGTTGATATATATGAAATAGCTGAGATGCTTAATAGTGATCCGAAGGTTCTTTATAAGAAGATCGCGAATGAGGATTTTCCAGAAACCATGTTCCTGTTTGACCGGTGCAAGGTAAGTGAATGGGCTTCCCAAAAAGAACCCGGGTATTTCAGTAAGGTCAAGAAAAAGAAAAAGAGCCTTGAAGATCTGGAAGATATTGAAGATATTGTTTTTGTGGACAACAGCACTCTTAAAGAAGTTTTCAATCGCTTGGGGTACCATAAATTAGGGGTACTCATGAGCATTGCAGAAGATGACGCCCGCAAGAAAATTTTATTGAATCTCGCTAGAAAAATAGCCCGGATTGTTCAGGATGAAGTTCGGGGATCGGTGGATGAGGCTGAAGCAGAAGACACCGTTACTGAGCTTTTTGAACTGGTGAGAGAAATAAAAGGGGGCAGTAAGTAATGAATATTGCAACCATAATAGGTATTATTTTCGGTATGGCCATTCTGGCTGTGGCAACTTACACCTCTACAGATTCCGTCGGAGTCTTTATCAATATTCCGGGTATTGCGATTGTAGGCGGCGGAACCATTGCCGCCACTTTTATCTGCTATCCTCTGCGCGAAGTTATGCGTGTTTTAAAGGTGTTCATGATGGCTATGGGAGCTGATGAACTGCCACTTGAAAACTACATTAATGTTATTGTGAATCTTTCCAAACAGGTCGCAGCCAAAGGTGAAGAGAATCTGGAAGGAAGTCTTAAAAACATTGAAAATGAGTTCTTGCGGGAAGGGTTGCAGATGCTTGTGGACGGTTATTCTAAAGAGGAGATCAAAGAGATCCTTGATAACCGCATTCAGCAATATCATGAGCAGGAACACGGCGCTGCCGGTATTTATAGAACAATGGCGATTCTTTCCCCGGCATTCGGGATTATCGGGACTCTTATCGGTCTTATCGCTATGATGCAGGGAATGGGCACGAATATAGGTTCCATCGGTCCTGCAATGGCGACAGCTCTTACCACGACTCTTTATGGAGCTTTATTCGCGAATATGCTTTTCATGCCTATCGCGATTAAGGTTGAAAACCGGATTGATGAAATCACACTTCTTATGCGTGTAATCCGTGACGGTATCCTTTTTATAAAAGATAAGACTCCGTCTGCAATTGTTATGGATAAGCTTAAGGGGTATCTGCCTCCGCGTAAATGGGCGACAGTCAAGGCTTCCAAGTAAAGGCGGCGGTAAATATTAATGTCTGACGATTTCATATTAAATAGAAAAAATACGAAGAAAGAAGATCTCGGCTGGGCTTTGACGCTGGCTGATATGATGATGCTTTTGCTATGTTTTTTTGTAATGCTCATTGCCATCGCTGACATTGATGAAAGTAAATATGAGAATGTTTCAGATTCTCTTGCAACAGCGATGGGCGTGAAGGTTCCGCCCAAGGGAATAGTTGAAGTTAAGACGGAAGAAGGCGCTCCTGTTGTCAGGCGAACAATAAGCAATGAGCAAAGAAATCTATTTCAAATGCAGCTTGAAATGGCCCGGCTTGTAGGTAGAGAGGCCGATGCCCTAAAAATCAAACTTAGGGCGGATTCTGTAGCTATCGTACTTAAAGGTGATGTCTTTTTCGGGCTGGGTAAGGCTGATTTGACTGGCCGCGCTAAAAGTGTGCTGGCAAGAATAGCTCCGGCTCTTGCTAAATCTCCGTATGACGTGGTTGTGGAAGGTCACTCAGACAACATACCGATGTTTTCCAAGCAGTTCCCTTCGAACTGGGAACTCTCTTCTGCCAGAGCAAGTGCTGTCGCCAGATATCTTCTTGCAAACGGTTTTAATAAGAACAGGATCAAAGTTTTAGGAATGGCTGACACCAGTCCGATGTGGCCTAACATCGACGTGAAAGGAAACCCCATCCCTGATAATCAAAAGCGTAACCGCCGTGTTGTTCTTCTGGTTTTCCCTCCTAAGGTCGGTTCCGTAAAATAGCCTTAAATGATATTTCAAAGAAGAAAGGCTGAGTTTTCCCAAATAGGAAAGCTCAGCCTTTTGTTTTTAGATGTAATTCCCCCCAGAATGGGATTCCAAAGGGGCACGCCCCTTTGGCCGCCGGAGGCCTAACGTAGCAGATTGGTGTGAACCTAATTCTTTGGTTTTTCTGCAATTCCCTGCGAAATAGTTTCACGAATCTGGTAAGTTTTAGTACCCATTACTGCCTCATAGGTATTTGCCAGAGATTCAAGGATGAATCCTGTGGACATGAAACCGAGTGAGCTGAGATATAAGAGAATTGCGCCCATGAAAGGAGGGCGTGTTCCCATGTGTTCGCCGAAAAATACTTTTCCGTATAGCAGCCAGACCATGATGAGCGATGCGACCATGAACATAAGCAGGCTTATGCGTCCGAAAAGGTAAATAGGCCTTTGTTTGAAAGAGGATTGGAACCATAACATTACGATGTCGAAGAGGACATCTATTGAGCGTCCGATGCCGTAATGGCTTTTCCCGGCAAAACGGGGAGGAGCTGAGATTGGCACTTCAGATACAGACCCGCCCATTGAATAGACGAGGGCGGGAATAAGTCTGTGCTGTCCTTCGCGCAGGGTCATGGAACGTGCTAGCTTGCCTTTAAGGCAGGAAAGACCGCCCATATCCTGAACCTGACATCCGCTGGTGGTCCGCATGAGATAGTTGGCAATTTTGCTGGGCAGTTTACGCTTGATCATGGACTCACCGCGATTGGTGCGGCAACCGGAAACAAGGTCGTATCCTTTGCGTATTTCACAGATAAGAGAAGGTATTTCTTCAGGTTTATGCTGAAGATCACCGTCCATTATCACAACGTATTGACCTCTGCTTTCCTGAATACCGGCGTAGATTGCGGTACATTGTCCTCTGTTGCGGGCAAGCATGATGCCTTTGAGATTGGGATCATTTAAGGACAATTCGCGAATGATATCTTCGGTGCAGTCGGTGGACCCGTCATTGATCAGCAAAATTTCGTATGTAGTATTCATGCCTTTCAGGGCTGCGGAGATTCTGCTGTGGAATTCTCTTACGCAGCCTTCTTCATTGTGCATGGGGGTGACGATACTGATTTCAATTTCTTGTTTTACATTATCCTGCATTATTTAAGTACTCCGGTTCGGGGATCAAGTTGACCGTAATTTACGGGCGTTGCTCCGATTTTTTCAAATATTTTGAGCCATCCCTTTTGAGACAGCGAGTTAAATTCTTCTTTCCACTGAGCTTCTACGCGCATGGGGCCGAAGTCAGAAGGCAGAGGTCCGTCTCCGGGTTCGGGTTTACCCGGATGGCATACAATTTCAACAACATTCGGCTTATATGTATCAATATACTTTTCAAAAAGTATCGGGTCTAATTTATCCTTCTGGTCAGCAATGCCCCAGACTCCGTAAGCTGTGCGCGGAGTTTCAAAGGATTGGCTCCCGAGAAGGCATGTTTGCAGAAAGCGCGTTCTCAGCATTCCTTTATCTAAGCGGCTGATATCCGTTTTTTCTAATGGATTGCGAATCCAGCTCACATTGTATTTCCGGGCGAGTTTTCCGGCAAGTCCGAACAGGCCGGGCCATGCGTGGATATGTTTTTCACTGTCAAAGTGAGTAAGCCGCACGTTATGATCCAGAAGGTATTCGATTTGAGCTGACCATTCAGCTTCAACTTCTGCAAGTTTAATCTGTCCGGTCAGGTACCGCAGGAGAAGAGATGTGTAGCTGCCGAACATAAGGCCGTCGTCATCAACGAGGGACGGTATATGGTCGGGGTTGGAGATGGGTTTACCGCGCAATAAATTCAGATGCGCGCCCAGTCCAAGTGAGGGATGGGTATCTTGAAGTAGTACGGATTCAGAAAGGTCGGGTCCGTTGGCAAGCAGAGTTGAAGAAGTCACGACTCCAGCTCGGGCTAACTGATCCACTGCTCTGCGTACTGCGGGATGCAATCCCAGATCGTCCACATTGATTACAACAAACATTATACCTCCGGTTTCAGAAGGCGGTAGTCTAAATCTATGTGAGACGAAGGTAAAGCTTTGCGTAACAAAAGGGGTAATTACTTGTGAGGAGAGCTTAAGTAACTTAAAAGCACTCAGCGTTAAGATTACATCTTACGAGGTGAACAGCGATTTCGCCTATCGTTGGTTTGTACGTTCCTGCTCGAATCTTCTCTTTGAGTTTTTGGACCATTCTTTTGCGTTCAAGCAGATCTTCTTGGGATATAGCTGAATCGTCTTTTTTAGCTGTAAGTTCGTATGAAATAGGTATGTTTTTTTTGTTTTTTTCATCGAAAGGCATATCCACTCCGTGGGGCTTCATAATTATTAATAGGTCTAAATAACTGCTTTTTACATGTCTATTTTATTAAATTTTAGGATGTCGTTATAGTGCTATTAACGCTTGGTACTCACTCTATCGGACGATCCATAGAGATATTTACCCACAAAATAGAATTATCTTAATAAATTTATGACACAATATATATACCTGAAAATATTTATCTTTTTAGTAAGTGTTTATAAAGGGGACAGGGATTGAGCGAAGTTGCCGTGAAACTTGATTTAATCTAATGTGGCGTCCGCAAAACGGATTTTAAAAGTCAATAATTGTTATGAGCGGTATACTGCCCCTTGTTATCAGAGTGGAGCTTCGAGTAATGAAAATAGCGTACGTTATAGGCGGACTTCCTTTCGGAGGAGTTGAAAACTGGCTTCTTGATTTGACCCTTAGATTGAAAGGCAGGTCAGATGTTGAAGCTGTTGTGATCAACGTTTCCGGAACAGGGATTAAAGCTCCTGAATACAAGGAGAAGGGAATCAGAGTCATTGATGTCTGCGATTCCAAAAAAGGGTTGAAAACATTTAAAGTAAGTACGGCCTTCAAACTTAGAAAAATTTTAAAAGTTGAAAAGCCGGATGTTATTCATACTCTTCATTTTTCAGGGGACTACTTTGGCAGACTGGCCGCTATCGGGTTAGGTGTTCCAGTTATTACGCACATTAGAAATATTCATCGTCAAAAGAAATCATTTCGCCGTTTTGCAAATAAATTTCTCTGCCGCTTTACCGATGCTTTTTTATCGGTTTCAGGTCAGGTGGAAAAAGAGTGTGTAAGTCTTGATCACAATGTTTGCGGCAAGCCTTCATTAGTTTTTTATAATTCTGCTGATCCTGAAAAATTGCAGGTTGAAGGTATTGATTTAAAAAAAGAGTATGGCGCAAAAGATATAATAATTTCAGGTGTGGGACGATTTGTTCCTCAGAAAAATTTTGATTTGCTAATAAAAGCTTTTGCAATTGTAGCTAAAGAACGTCCTGATACCTCTCTGGTTCTACTAGGTGACGGCCCGGAAAAAGATAAGCTTGAAAAAATGGTAGAATCTTTTGGCATCAAAAATTTGGTGATTTTCCCCGGATACCGCAGTGATGTGCCGAAGTTTATGCGTTCGACTGACATTCTTGTCATGCCGTCTGATTATGAGGGACTGCCGATTACCCATATTGAAGCTCTTTTCTGTGGTGTTCCGGCGGTGATATCAAGATTTGTCCCTTCAATTGAGATAGCGTCCGAAGCGTCATTAGTGTGTCGCAGAGAACCGGATCATATTGCAGAGCTGATACTGTCCCTGATTAACGACAAAGATCTCTATGATAGGCTTTCGGCCAAAGCCGTAGAGATATCGCCCGCCTATTCAATGACATGTTATCTGGAAAGGTTGCTTAAATTTTATAAGGCTCTCATCAAAAACGGAAAGAATGGTCAGGCTGATTTCAGCGAATTTGATCAGGCTCCTTCCAAGTAATTGCCGAGTTCGGTGTAGAAAAATTGTAATATGTGAGACTGGTGAATAGTAATGTGCGGAATTCTCGGAGCAATTAACTCGTCGGTTAAATTTGATCTTTCATCTCTCCATCATCGAGGCCCGGACGGGCAGGGTGTATGGGAAGATGACGATCGTTGCCGTCTAGGACATACCCGGCTTTCAATTATTGATCTTGATCAGCGAGCATCTCAGCCAATGGTCAGTCGCAGCTCCCGTTTTGTGATTGTGTTTAATGGTGAGATCTACAATTACAAGGAAATTAAGAAAGAATTTCTTCCGGATTTTGATTTTCGCACTACCTCGGATACCGAAGTGCTTCTGGAGCTATGGGAGCTTATGGGGCCTGATTGTATAAAGCATTTTAGAGGTATGTTTGCCTTTGCAATTTGGGACAGAAGAGAAAAAGAGCTGTTTTTAGTTCGTGACAGGCTGGGGAAAAAACCGCTTGTGTTCAGTTGTGGTAACGGCTCTTTAAGTTTTGCTTCCGAGCTTGATGCGCTGGTAGGTTTATTGCCTCAAAAGCCTGAGATTGATCCTCGGGCTATGGATTTATTTCTGGCTTACCAGTTTATACCGCATCCTTTTACTATTTATAAAAATTGCGAAAAGTTGCCGCCTGCCCATTTTGCTAAATATAAAGACGGTCAACTGACAATTCAGCGATATTGGTCCATAAAATTTGATCCTGATTACAGCATCACTGAAGATGAAGCTTTTGAAAGTTTAGAAGAGCAGGTTCGCGAGTCTGTGAAGCTCCGAATGCGTTCTGACGTTGAAGTTGGCGTACTGCTCAGCGGCGGTGTGGACTCAAGCTTAGTTGCGGCTGTGGCGGCAAAAGAATCGGGTAAGCGTCTTAAGACTTTTTCTGTTGGATTCGATTACGGTAAGAGTGAACTTGAACATGCCGCAAAGGCTGCGCAGGCTTGTAATTCAATTCATAAACCGGCTTCGCTTGATGAAAAAACAGCCGGATCGTTATTTGCGGATATGGTTAACGCTTACGGTGAACCATACGGTGACAATTCAGCTCTGCCGAGTCTCTTTGTATGCGCTCATGCCGCTTCTGAAGTTAAGGTTGCGCTTAACGGTGACGGCGGTGACGAACTGATGGGCGGCTACGGCAAATACAGCCCTAAAGCTATGCGGCGGCTTATGACTCCGTTCGCTTCATTCGGATATAAGGTCGGGTGCGATTTAGATACTACAGCAAACAGGCTTTTTAATTCTCCCGGCATTCTTAAGTTTGCGGATAGATTGGGTTCAAGCTTGTCTCCGTATATCAAGGTGGTAAGGTTCAACCACTTCTTTTCTTCACAGTACCGTAAGGCTCTTTACAGACCGGAAGTTTTTAAAGAGGTGCTTGATATAAGGTCTGAGTACGAGAAAAAACTCATTTCGGAACTTCCGCTGACAGGTCCGTTGATGTGTAGGTTGCAGAGTATTGATTACCGCCATTATTTTGTGGGCGATTTGATGGCTAAAATGGATATTGCCGGGATGCGCAATTCTCTTGAAACCCGCTCTCCTTTAATGGACCACAAGCTATTTGAATTTGCTGCAACTCTGCCTCCTGAATTCAAAATAAAAAATGGCGAAACAAAGTATCTGCTCAAGAAACTGGCGGCTAAATACCTTCCGCGTGAAATTATTTATCGACCTAAAACAGGTTTTTCAGTCCCTGTAAGTAATTGGGCGGAGACTGTTTTCAAGCAGAAAGTATCCGCGGCAACAGCTAACCCCAATCACCCTTTGTGGAATTACTTGAACAGAGATTTCGTAAAGAAAATGGCGGAAGGATCACCTGAGCAGATTAGGAAAAACGGGCACAGAATTTGGCTGTTGTCGGTTCTTTGCGCTTGGACTGAAACTCACGCAAAGAGGTAAAAAGATGAATCCCGATGCACTTGGATATATGGCCGCAGGGGCCGCGCTTGGGCTTGGTGCGGGATTAACTCCCGGCCCTTTGCTTACGCTCGTTTTAACCCAGACATTCTCTCACGGCCCTAAGGAAGGCGCAAAGGTAGCCTTTACACCGCTTCTTACTGACATACCCATTCTTTGCCTGTCGTTGCTGGCGATGTCGTGGATTAAAACGCACCCATCGGTGATGGGCATCATTTCCATAGCCGGAGCAATCGTTGTAACTCTTTTCGGCTATGACTGTTTTAAAACTCGTGCCATCATTCTACCTGAAATGAATATTAAACCCGGCTCATTCAAGAAAGGGCTTCTTACTAATTACATGAACCCTCATGTTTATATTTTCTGGGCAACGGTAGGCGCTCCGTCAACTCTTTTAGCTTCAGATTCCGGAATGCTCGCTCCGGTTTTATTTTTATCAGGGTTCTTTGTATGTCTTATCGGTGCAAAGATTACGGTGGCATATCTTGCAGGACGTTTCAGAGAATTGCTGTCCAGTCGCACCTACTTAATCATTATGCGGGTACTTGGTTTGGCTCTTTTCGCTTTTGCATTGTTCCTGTTGCGGGACGGATTAAGATTTTTGAATTTAATAAATTAGAATTTGTAGCAATAAAAAAACGGTAGCAACCCTTATATAATAAAGGCTGCTACCGTTTTTTATATTTCTTAATTTACTATAGTATATCGACTAATTTTAGATCAAGGCCTGACTCTTCCATAGCTTTTCTGCTGCCGAGAACCACAACATCACCATGATCCGCAACCGATTGTGCTGCTTCTGCAAAGAGGCGGAAGTCGTTTTCACTGGAAGCTAAAACCTGTTCTCTCAATTCCTGTCTGAAGGCTGCGTCTTCTCCGCTCAAGTGACGAACCATTGAGGTGTAACCTTTGGCGTCGGGCAGCATGTAGCTGTCAATATCACCGATTCCGCCGAGGATTGTTTTTTCAAGCTCGTCGTTGTTTACTTCAATTTTTCTAAGATAGTCGGCAACTCCGTCGTAAGTGTCGAGAGTGCGTTTTAAATTAGGGTCACGGTAGGAAACAAAGCTGAGACTTCCGGCTGTGCGGTCAAACATGGAGAAGGAGCCGTAAGCTCCGCCCTGCACGCGGACTTTATCCCAAAGATATCCTGTGCGTAAGTATCTGCTGACGACCTGAGCGGAACCTGAATATTTGTATCCGTAATCATAAACATTAGTTCCCTTGGCAACGTAGTTGACCTGAGCAGGGATGCACAGCCCTTCCATTTTTTCAAATGAGAGAAGGTTGCGTTTTGCTGTGGAACTGCTTCCAGCCGGAAGGGCGGAAGACAGGTCACCGAGAGCGGAACTGATTGTGTTGTATGTTTTCCCATCAAGCGTGACGTTTGAAAGTAGGTTGGCCTGATTAAGTATGGTTGCGCGAATTTCTTCAAGATCAGCAACAACTGATGCGAAATCATTTTCCACACGTTCGGCAAGTTCTCTTAAGAATTGCAGATTGGAAACTCCGTTCATCAGTTCGTTGATGAATCCTGCTTCGCTGAATCTGGCTTTCATACGGAGAGCCGCAATCATATGACCGGACGGAATAAGATGCTGTTCCATGCGGGCTTTTGATTCAAGAACTATCTGACGAACCCGGTCGCGGTTATCAAGGTTAGCTTCGAGCAGAAGTTCGCTGATGATTTCAATCAGGTCGCCGGTTCTGTCTGCGGTTGCTTTACCGCGCAGAACAAAGCGGGAAAATGTATCGGTTGTGCCGTGTTTGGTCGCAACAATGGAAGATGGTGAAATTCCGCCTGTTTTGGCAGCCATGCGTCTGTTCATGGTTACAAAGTCAGTGGATTTGGTTCCTGTTTGCAGTAAAATGCGTCCGAAAACAGAGAGATAAGGAAGTAATCTGTCCGGCAGTCCTGAGAAATTAAAAGCTAAATCTAGATAGAGAATGCCGTTGGTGTCGAGATCGTGGAAAAGCAGTTCACCTTTTTTTTCGCAAACGATTTCAATACCTTCAAGAGGAAGATCAGCAACCTTAAGGCGCGGAATGGTGTCCAGAGCTTCAGGAGAATCAGGAGCTTCCTGTTCTTCTTGTAATTCATCGGCTTTTTTTATGACGGCTTTGAATTCAGCGTCGCTCATGGCACTGCGGGCTTTTTCAAGCTTAACTTCTTCACGCTTTTCTCTTTCCGCGCCGACCTTTGTATCAGGGGTCAGCAGAACAGTGGAGCGGTAATTGTTGTCGACAAACAACTTTTGGATGAGCGGTTCAAATATTTTTTCACCATCGGCTAATCTTTTCTTAAGATCAGCAATAGGTTTTTCATAACGGATGTGCTCCAGCGGATCTCCGTCATAAAGCCATGAAGTCATGGCTGTTGTCATTACCGACAGTCCGCGAGGGTAGGAACCTGTATTGTTTTCGCGCAGATCAAATTCAATAGTATTGATAGCGGCTTCGAGGTCTTCGGCGTTTATTCCATTTGTCGCGAGATCTTTGAAGGTGGAAAAGATCAGCTCTTCAACCTTTGGTGCGTCTTCAGTTTCAATGCCTTTCAACCCTGTTGAAAAGTAAAGCTGACGAAGTTCATTTTCAAGCCCGACTCCGGCAATATCTTCTCCTAGTTCAGAATCTGTGAGAGCTTTCCGTAAAGGTGAAGAAGGTAGACCGATAAGAACCAGCTCAAGAACTTCGAGCTCAAGGTCAATCCGGGCATTCCGTTCATGTCCGAGTCCGAAGTTTACAACAAACATGGCCTTTTGATTGCCATCATCGGACGCATCATATTTATCTTCAATAACAACTGGAGTCGTGAAAGGAGCCTGAATTCCGATTGCAGATTCAGGATCAATTTTTTCAAATTGATTGAAGTATTCATCAAGCATTTTCAAACGATGTTCGGGATCGTCATCGCCATAGAAAAAGGCATACGAGTTGGAAGGGTGATAATATTTCTTATGGAAGTTCATGAAATCTTCAAAAGTTAAATCCGGGATAACTTCTGGGTTACCGCCGGAATCAAGTCCGTAGGTGGTGTCGGGGAACAATGAATGCTGAGCGTGTTCATAGAGCAGGCTGTCAGGGGAGGAGTAAGCTCCTTTCATTTCATTGAATACAACACCCTTATAACTGAGCTTGCCATTTTCTTCGGGAACGTAATGCCAGCCTTCCTGCATCAAAGTGTTCGGAGTAAGATTGGGGAAGAAAACAGCATCAAGGTAAACACCGACCAGATTGCGGAAATCCTGTTCGTTCGGGCTTGCAACAGGGTATACCGTTTTGTCCGGATAAGTCATTGCGTTGAGGAATGTTTGCAGTGAGCTTTTGAGCAGCTCTACAAATGGTTCCTTCACAGGATATTTGCGTGATCCGCATAGAACAGAGTGTTCAAGAATATGAGGAAGACCTGTACTGTCTGCCGGAGGAGTGCGGAAGCTAATTCCGAATGTTTTGTTTTCGTCCGCATTGATGACAGAAAGAACTCTGCCGCCTGTTTTTTCATGTTCATATATAACTGCATCACCGTTCAGCTCGGGAAGAGTTTCGCGTGATATTTCTTTGAATCCATAAACTTTGGTCATTTAGTATGCTCCATGTTTTTTGATTGAATGAAATTACATAAAAAAAATATTGAAAGCAATAGCTCAAGTAACCTTATTAACTATTATTAAATACGGTTAATCAGGTAGTTGTAGTCTTAATGCGAAAGATTATGATTATCGTTGACTGTTGAGGAACTATTTTATAATCTTCTTTGCAAGCAATGAAAGAAATATGTTAATAAACAAATTTGATATTGGTTTAAAACTTAAAACCAAACGGAGATAAAACATGAGTTGTGAAAACGAGTATTCAGGTGATTTTATTCCGGAAGCAATAATCGGTGAAAGAGTTGAAACTTTTGTAATGGAAGCTTTCGATCCTTGTGATTGCGGTTTCTGCGAAGTGGATTTTGAAGAAATTCAGAAAGCAGGTAAGTGGACGGTTCTTTTCTTCTACCCTGCGGATTTTACCTTTGTATGCCCCACAGAGCTGGCCGATCTAGCTTCCAAGCATGCAGACCTTGAAAAATTGGGATGCGAAGTTATTTCTGTTTCTACAGACACAAAGTTTGTACACCTCGCATGGAAGACCGACGAAAGATTGCTGCAAGACGTTAAGTTCAAAATGGCAGCAGATCCTACCGGTGAAGTGGCTGATTTCTTCGGTGTCTATGATCCTGCAACAGGTATGGCTCTGCGCGGAACATTTATCATCAATCCTGACGGAATTCTGGTTTCATCTGAAGTCAATTTTTACAATGTCGGGCGTAATGCTGATGAGCTTTTACGTAAGGTTGAAGCAAACGTGTATCTAAAAGATCATCCTGCGGAAGCTTGCCCTGCGAAGTGGACTCCCGGAGCAAAGACGTTGACTCCTTCCGAGAAGTTGGTGGGTAAAGTTTACGAACAGCTGAATGATTAAGAATTAAGATTCTCCTTAAAAGCATTACTTAATTACAGTCAGATTTAAGCGGGTTCCGGTTACCGATAAGGTTTGACCGGAATCCGCTCTCTGTTTATATGTATAATGCTGGTTCATCTTTAAACGCACCTGTTTTTTAACTTTGAAGGTAATTGCTTATGATTTGGGACGGATCTGACGCCGAAAAATTTGATAAGTGGTTTAGAACTCCTGAAGGGCGTTTTGCTCTCGAACAGGAAGTGAACCTTATGGATCACTTAATCTCAGGTTGGCCCCGTCGCAAAAGAAAATTACTTGAAGTCGGTTGTGGAACAGGAATATTTTTAGAGCATCTTTATCGAAGCGGTTTTGATGTGACCGGAGTTGATAAGTCTTCTGTTATGCTTGATGCTGCAATTGAAAGGCTCGGAAAAAGAGCAACTCTTTATCAGTGTAACGGTGAAATTCTTCCTTTTGATGATAATGAGTTCGATTTTACGGTGCTCTGGACCGTTCTTGAATTCTGTTCCGACCCTGAAGCCGTGATAGCTGAGGCTGCAAGAGTTTCTGCGGGTGGTATTCTGGTTGGTTTTCTTAACCGTCATTCCATATATTTTTTTACTCACGGAAGAATGTGGCCTTGGGCTTCTGCAAACACATTAAGGAAGGCGCACTGGTTTTCACCTTCCGAAATGCGGGGAGCATTGTACGGAGGAACAGGGTATAAGCCTTCCATGACCCGTTCTGTTTTGCCCGGCCCCATGTGGAGCTGGAAAACCAAAATTCCTTGGAAGTTCCTGAACGGGCTTATATATCCTCCTTATGTCGGAGCATTCACCGCGTGCAAGGTTGATTTTTGTAACAGGATACCTCTTAATCCTCTTCATGCTTGGAAATCCGCCCCGTCCGGTATATCTTCCGCAAAAAGAAAGTCTTTCAAGCCTGGATGCTATAGAGGCTCAAAATGCTCTTTTGATGAGTAGTTTTTAGAGGGATTAGCTCGGGATCTTTTTTTCTTGAGCGTGACCTTGTACGAGCTTTTTGATATTAATATTGAGAATTACTTAATCAGGAGTGTATTAAAATGAAAAAAATGATTCCACTTGCGATAATCTGTCTTCTTTTACTCGGTTCAGGCTGTGCAAATAAAGCTCAGTCCGGAGCTGGGATTGGCGCGCTTGCCGGAGCAACAATCGGAGCTTTGACCTTTAAAAATAAGGCTTCAGGAGCGGCTATCGGAGCAGGTGTCGGCCTTCTTATGGGTTATATTGTCGGTAATGAATGGGATAAATCTGACGAGGAAAAAGTAACTCATTCTTTAGAGAACACTAAATCCGGTGAAACTGTTTCATGGAAGAATCCTGATACCGGAAAATCTTATACCGCAGAACCTTCTCCTGCTTACGTTAATCAGGATAAAATCTGCCGTGATGTGACCATCACCGAAGATGGCGGGGAAAAGGTTATGGCGAAAGCCTGCCGTGGTGATGATGGAGTTTGGAGACTTAAGCAGTAACTTTTTGATTACAGTAACCAATATAAAAGACCTCACTTCGATAAATTAAACTTATCGGAGTGGGGTCTTTTTTTTAGCTGATTCGTTCAGAAAACTACTTAACGATAAGCACCTGCACATCGCAGACGTTTGTATTTGTCGGTCCAGTTTTGTGGAGCGCTCCTACTTTTTCAAGGAAATGGTAAGAGTCGTTGTTTTTCAGATAGTCGGCGATGGAAAGTCCCATTTTACGGGATTTTTCCAGAACGGCAGCATCAGCAAATCCTCCAGCCGCATCGGTCGGTCCATCGTTGCCGTCGGTTGAGGCCGCAAGGAAGTGTATACCCTTTCCTTCAAGTTTATCCTGCCCGAGTCTCATTAGGAACGTCAGAGCCATTTCTTGATTTCTGCCGCCTTTGCCGTTTCCTTTGATGGTCACAACTGTTTCGCCGCCTGCGATAATACAGGCCGGTTTTTTCTCAAGCAGTTCCCATTGTCTTTCATCTTGCGCAATAGCCCAGAACATGTCGGCAGCATTGGCGGCTTCACCTTCGAGGCGTGAGGTTAGAATCTGGACATTGTAGCCTAGCTCTATGGCCTTATCCCGCGCTCCCAATAAAGCAATGCGGTTGGTTCCGATGAGGATGTTATCGGCTTGTACCTTATTGAATTCTTCTTTTTTTAAAGTCTCAACAAGTCTTCCAAGATTGCCCAGTTCAAGAGCTTTGAGTGTGTGGGGCGGTATTTTATTTCTGATTTCATAATGATCAATAATAGATATGGCATCACAATATGTGGAGTTGTCAAAGCTGGTCATACCCGAGGCAATAGTGTCGAGATTGTCGCCGACGACATCGGAAAGAATGAAATTCAGAGATCGTGCGGGGCGTAGACAGCGCAGCAAGCGGCCGCCTTTAAGGTTAGAAAGATGTTTGCGGATACAGTTGATCTCGCTGATGTCCGCGCCGCAGGCCAGCAGGGATTTGGTCACAGCCTGCTTGTCTTCAAGAGTAATGGCTATTTTTTCACCGTCTATTTCTGCGCTCATAGGGCTGGTCAGCAGGGCTGAACCTCCACCCGAAATAAGGTTTATGACCAGTGTCTTATCTGTTGCGGAGCAGGCCAGAGTCTCGATCATGTGAGCAGCTTTGACTCCGTTCTCATCAGGAACAGGATGTGCTGCTTCAATTGTTTTGATATATTGGAGTTTTTCGGTGTGTCCGTATTTAACTGAAATAATGCCGGATTCAATGCGATCTCCTAAAATTTCTTCGATCGCAAGGGCCATTTTTGCTGTGGCCTTACCTGCACCTATAACAATAATGCGCTCAAAATCGTTCAGGTTGACCGAGATATCCCCTTCATCCATGGCAACCGTCAGAATCTCATTTGAAAGGTTTAACCGGTTGGTAATGATTTTGTAGGGATCAACGCGATCAAGTGCTTCGGAGAAGATCTGTGCGAGATGGTCCTGCTCTTTAGTCATCATTATTATTTTGCTCCTTAAGTATTGCTTCATTAAGCTTATGAATATTCATTTGAACAGCCGGAATATCATTCAGCTCATCAGCTTTTTCAAAATGAGTCAGGGCCAGTTTGTAGTCGTTGAAATGATTCATGGCGATTACGCCGAGGTTGTTGTGAGCTTGAAAACAAGTCAGGTCCAATTTTGTGGCCTTGGTGAAGTTTTTGCGGGCATTTACGAAATCGCCCTGTTCAAGAAATATGTCGCCTTTATCTATGTAGTTGCGGCTTTTTAAAGCATTTTTAAAGGTTTTTTCATTTTCCATGATCTTAATTTTTAATTCAGTGAATCTGCGAGTTTTATCCGGGATATTTTCTTTAAGTATTCTTTCGTAGCGGCTGAGTGCTTCTTTGCGGTTGCCGCACAAAAATGAATTTTCGGCTAGAGCCTGTAGCAGGGGGAGGCCGGGTGTTCCGCATTCAAGTTCTTTTTGCAGATACTCTTCAGCTTCTTCATATTTACGAAGAGAAATAAGGCAGACAGCCATGTTGAAGTTGATACCTTGTCTTTCAGGTGCAATGGCTGCAATTTTCTTAAAGTGTTTAATTGCTTTTTTAAATTCAGATTTAACGAAACCGTTGAAGGCCATTCTTTCATGATATTTTAAACGAAATTTTTTAAACATTGTGCACCTTGGAGTAATTAATCAGAAGGCAGGAACGGCTGAAAACCGTCCCTGCCCGAGTTGTTTTGCTGTTACTAGAATACAACAGACGAGGCTGCAACGCAAAGAATGGAAACCACCGGGTAAATCTTTGAACGTGGAAACAGGGAAACCTAACCCTATAATAATTCTTTTTCAGAGCTTCTTGTCTGCTGGTCCTACCCTTTTTATCGTGAATATTTTTAGTCAAGGCGAGGATGAATGTTTTTGTGTTTAAAAAATTAATAAGATAATGGTAGCTGCATATTTTGTTTCATTTAAAGTAGAGACGTGTTATATTTTAAAGAGGTGTGAGCGCTCAACTCCTCAAGGGTGGGTTGTTTTAATTTAAATAATATATTTTTGAGCGCGAAGTTCCCTGCAATTATTGCTTTTAAGGAGTTTATTATGAGCTGGAAGGATTTGAATCTCGTTTATAAATTTTCTGTGGGATTTGGTTCAGTAATAACCTTATTAGTTTTGCTTGGCGTTTGGTCAGTCCTTGGAATTGGAGACATCGTGCATAACGCTGAAGATGTTATTGCGGGGAATAAGCTTCGGGGTGATTTTGTTCAAAAGATTGTAGATCACCTGAATTGGGCCAATCAGGTTAACAGTCTTCTGACTGATAAAAATGTAAATACGCTGGACGTGCAGAGTGATCCTCATAAATGCGGGTTCGGAAAATGGTATTATAGTGATGCCCGGAAAAAAGCGGAAGACCTTGTTCCGGCGATTAAACCTTTTTTAGCAAAAATCGAAGACCCTCATAATAAACTTCATAAATCTGCTATTGCCATTAAGGAGAAGTATCAGCCTGTAGACCCTGAACTGGGAAGTTTTTTAAGAGAAAAAAAGTTGGATCATCTCAAATGGATGAACACAATTGTTAAAGAACTTATGAATCCACAAGTCAGGTTCATTGATGTTCAGGCTGATCCGCATAAGTGCGGGCTGGGTAAGTGGCTTTACTCCACTGAAAATCAGGCAAAAGCGGATAACGATCCAGAGTATGGAGCCTTGCTTAAATCCATCACGGGCCCGCATAGCAGGCTTCATGATTCCGTAATAACTCTTAATAACTTGTTGAAAAATAATGATCGTGCCGGAGCTCAGAATTATTTTATAACTGAAGTTGAAAAAGCTGCCGCAGATACACTCTCAAAAGTCGACGGTTTGATTTCCTGGCATGATGCTAAATTGAAAGCTCTTGATGAAGCCGCCAGTATTTATGCGACGCAAACCGTTCCGGCCCTTAAATCAGTACAAAGTATTTTGACAGAAATCCGAGCTACTGTTGCGGACAATATTATGACAGATGAGCAGATGCTCCGTCAGGCAGAAAGTACGAAGCGCATGATCGTGATCGTTGTAATTCTTGCTGCTGTTGCAGGAATTTTTATGGCTTGGCTTATTTCCAGCGGGATACTTGTTCCTTTGCGCAAAGGACTCGACTTCGTCAGTCTGGTCAGCACAGGAGATCTTTCTGCCGATGTTGATCTAAAGCGTAACGATGAACTGGGTAAGCTTGCTGATGGAATGCGGAACATGGTGAACGAGCTTAGAGCTGTTGTTTCCAGTGTAAACAGTGCAACTGAAAATGTTGCCAGCGGAAGTGAAGAGTTGTCTGCTTCGGCAGAAAGCCTCTCGCAGGGAGCTACGGAGCAAGCTGCTTCGATTGAAGAGGTTTCTTCTTCCATGGAGGAAATGGGGGCCAACATTAAACAGAATGCTGATAATGCAAAGCAGACTGAAGGTGTTGCAGAGAAGGCACAGGAGCAGGCTGAACAGAGTGGGCAGGCCGTAGGTGAAGCTGTTACAGCCATGAAGAGTATTGCTGAAAAAATTATGATAATTGAAGAGATAGCAAGGCAGACTAATTTGCTTGCACTTAACGCTGCAATTGAAGCCGCCCGGGCCGGAGAGCACGGCAAGGGATTTGCGGTTGTTGCGGCAGAGGTTAGAAAGCTGGCCGAAAGAAGCGGAATCGCCGCATCCGAAATTAGCGAACTGTCCTCTTCATCTGTGGTTGTGGCAGAACGGGCCGGAGGAATGCTTCAAGAGCTTGTTCCGAGTATCCGCAAGACCGCAGAGCTTGTGCAGGAAATAGCCGCCGCCAGTGACGAACAGAATACGGGTGTAACGCAGATAAATCAGGCTATCCAGCAACTTGATAAGATTATCCAGCAGAACGCCTCAGCTTCCGAGGAAATGGCTTCAACTTCTGAGGAGCTTTCAGCGCAAGGACAGATGTTGCAGCAGAGCATGTCTTTTTTCAAGCTTGAGAGGATAGGAACAAAAAGGCTTCCATCAAGTTCAGGCGGCTATGATAGTGATGAAGACGGGTTTGATAGATTTTAATAAAGTAATCCCGCTCCGGAAAGATTCCGGGGCGGGATTTTTTGCCGGTAATATTTTAAGGACTTGCAGGTGTATGATCAGGATCATGTTTAGCTCTAAGAAGTATTCTGCTTATGCCTGTCCCTTCGGAATCTAAGTAGCCAAAGTCAGGGTTGAAAAAGAGGCGCTCCTGTTCAGGCATGTATTTTGTGTTGTTTTCTATCACATCTCCAATGTTGGGGTAATAGCTTACAATTGTTAGTTCTTTTGATTTGGTATCAAATTCAAGTTCAACTTTGGAACACTTAGATCCGTATTGAATCTGTAAAATCTCTTCTTTTGTTTTGTCTTGTTCGGACATTCTTTTAATCTTGCTGAATTTCGCATTAACTCTCCCGAAATTTTGTATACAGTCAGCGAGAGCAAGAATGTATGAGAGTGGTGATGTGCGAAATCGTATTCTCAAATGTTTATGTTTAATTTCAATTTTGCCTTTTTTGTCCCGGCCGATGTAAAGCCCGCACATGTCATGCATCAGAATCGCTTTTGCAGCCCATTCAAGGCAGAATCTGCTGAGCGGACTTTGGTCCGGGTCATCCGGGAATTTTCTTATTCTATCATTTAAAAAAAGAAAATTAAGAGCACTGTGCATTCCGTGAGTGCTGCGCAACCCTTCCTTAATGATTTCAAAATATTTATCTTTCCATGTGCTTGGAGCTGATCGGGAGTGAGTTCTGTACCCATCAAGAGGATGAAAAACTAATCTGTTTTTATATGCCTTTCCGATTGATCCTGCCAGGGAGTCGAGTGAAACTAAAACTTGTGAATGGTCTCGTAAATTGTTCTGAATTTTTCCGACAAATTGATAAGGATATCCTATGTCATGGAAGAGAGAGGCAAGATATGTTGATTCTTTTACGCATTGTTCATAGAGAGATTGTGGAAAATTTCCTTGGTAGATCTGCTTTGGAAAACGCAGTTCCTTCATGTAATCCCTTAAATATTGGCAGTCTGTCGCTTCTTTAAGCTGGGTTGCAGCTTTACTTAAGAGGTTGAGATTGAAATTTTTATTGCTACCGTGATCTTCTCTAACACCTCCAAGTAACACCATAGCCACGTAAGCAGTCATCGGCTGATGAACAATGTGATCCCGGTGAAAGGCTTTGTGAGGGCTGACGGCCGAGGTCCATTCGTCATTAATAAATTCTTTTACTAGAAATTTATATGCGGGGAAGCTGCGTTGTGCTGTTAAGAGAGTATGACTGATTCCTCCTCTCATTTTAGCATATGTTGCCGAATCCATTCTTTTTTTGAAGTCATCCAAAAAGGATTTGTTAAAAGAATTTTTTTGTTCCCATTCGAAATATTTTTGACGGTCAACATTAATAAACGGGCTGAGGTGTTGCGGAGTTGTAAGGGTTTTTCCCTGATGCTGAATGAACTGATTAAAGCTTTTTTCTGATAGAGTAGTTGAAACAATATTATCAGCACTATTTTGCGGAGTGAAAGTTTTATTCATGCTGTCCACTCCATGTTTACAGCTTTTCCGCAAAGGCTGTTCTGCATATTTTTGAGTGATAGACTTATGCTTAAGGTTGTCGGGTTATCTTTTTCAAAGGCTTCGTATAATTGGGTAAGGACTTCAGCGGCAGTCTTCCCTTCATAAAAGGATTCGAATTCGAGCATAGAATGAAGTGTACGCAGGATGAATATTTTTTCATCAATTGTTGTTACTTGTTGAAATAATTTTCCGCATGCAATTTGTATAAAAGGAATGTCGTTAGTGGCCCTTGAAAGAGCATTTAAGAGGGTGGTAAGTGTCTCAAGTTTTTCATAATCTATATTCATGCCTGAATCTCTTAGTCGCTGAGAAGATTTTTCTTTCACTAAGGAGTGAATTGAAAACCACATAGAGTTGTTCATTTCTTTTATTTCGGGAGAATTGTCTTCTTGTATAAAGTTAACAATTTGCAGCAAAAAAACATCACTAATTGTTTTTGCAGTTATTTTTTCCGGGCTATAAGAGCTAAGGCATGCCACGGAGGCTTTAAGGCAAGATGCCAAAGTCTGTGAAATGTTATTTCGTGAGTAATTTGGGGTTTGGTTGTATATTTCTTCAGACAATTGATTGTAATCAGGTTTTCCGGTTGAATCTAATTTTGAAGCTGAATTCTCATCAATAATTATAGAGTCAAGATGGTTGGAGTTAATAAATTTTTGAATTTTAGCTTTTAAACTAAATTCCTGCATTGAAGCATCAAAATTAGACTTAATTCCAGCGTCGGAAAGAAGGTCTTTAATAGTTTTGTCATAATATGCGACTGAGTCATGAAAGTCCTTCATAAAAACCCCTGGAGGTTTAATACTCTTTGAATCATTTTTCTCCCTCAGTTCTAAAACTTGTTTGGGAAGAATTTTATCCTTAAATTGGCGCATAAAGTCAGTTATGACATCAGTCTGGTCTTTTTTTATAATAGTATAGTCGTACTTTTTAGAAAATTCAGAAAGTGAGTATAGCAATGAAAGGCTCTCTTCTGAATTTAATTTAATTATGTTGTACGTTTCTATCATAGGCTTATGTTCGTCGACGTATGCTTTATACAATAAGCGAGCTATCTCCGATGAAATAGC
Organism: Maridesulfovibrio ferrireducens; assembly: GCF_900101105.1. NCBI lineage: Bacteria > Pseudomonadati > Thermodesulfobacteriota > Desulfovibrionia > Desulfovibrionales > Desulfovibrionaceae > Maridesulfovibrio > Maridesulfovibrio ferrireducens. The sequence continues at coordinate 523,599 of NZ_FNGA01000001.1, read as the reverse complement.
TTTGTTCGTGATTATATTGAAGCTGACAACTGGAGCTTTTAATTCTGGCACTTCTAGCTCAGGATTTTTATTATAGGCCGAGGTTTCTTTCAAAAAGACCTTAAAGAGCGGTGCTATTTCTTGTCTATAATAACAGAAATTGCATTTCTGACATTTATGAATCTCATCTTTTCTTTCTCGGGAGTTCGAGTCTCCAGTTTTAATTGTAGGATATGGGCAGTCAATATTCTCGCTTGCTAGAGATAACAGCTTATTATAAAAAAGATCATATTTTTCAAGGTAGTCTTTTATTTCTTCGGCTTTGGATTCTCTGAATGCCGAATGTTTATAAGGGGGGTCTTCTTTTGGCTTTGTTTCGTGTTCCTCTACCGCTCCCATGTAATCATAAACAGCGTAAGTTTTTGCTTGTATTTGGCCTTTAACTTTTTCAAGTGAATTCATAGCTCCAAAGAAATCCTGCCCATCTAAAGTCGTTATAAAGTAGAATTTACAAATATCTGGTCCGAGATCTGTCAACCAATCTTCAAGAGCAGGAAGTAGTCCTGTATATCCGGGAGAATTGTCGAAAATCACGTATAGTTTTTCAGCAGACCCGTTAAGAGCAGAGCGGATAATAGACCTGATCATTTCAATCAGCCAGAGAGAGTGCATCTGATCAAAAAGAACATCGGGTGTATATGTCGATTTTTTCTCAAGAAATGATCCGATAATATTAATTTTATTTTTAAAAAGGCATAAAGTGTGTTCAGGATTAGAGGGGCAAAAAGTTTCAGCGGAGAGTTTTTCTGTAGCCCACTTGACGGAAAATTCTGCACCGGACATGTAACGTTCGAAGAGTGTTACAATGTTTGCCCGGATTTCTTTCTTGTCCGATGAGTTTTCGTTGTTTTCACAGGGATGCTTAACTTCTTTGAGCTTGTTGTCCCAGAATCCCATCTTATTAAGACTATTTACCATTTCAATGGTATTTGTCCCATTTATATCTAAATCGAAGAAAAGAATTTTTACAGCTTCGCCTTCGTTAGCATCCAATATTGCTTTTGCCTTCAGTAAAGCTAGAGTTGTTTTACCAACTCCTCCTTTGCGTGATGTAAAGTTGCTGATACTGCATCTTTTATATGGACTCCCCATTGCTTAACCCCCTTTTCTGTAAATAGACATTGCGATAAGCAGATGCCGTTTGTATCAGTATAAGATGGACTAGGTCAAATATATAATATGCAATAAGTGATAAATACTTAAGTGACAACTGGTTATATAAAAAGCCTATCATATATATTGATGTATAAGTATAAGGAGTAAGTTTTTTGGAGATGGAGGGAGAGGAGGTCGGAACCGAATTTCGTAGATGTGCTGAAAAAGAATTTGGGCAAAATAAAACCCCCTCAATGGTGAGGGGGTGTATATTAAAGTTCTTGGTGGGCCGTGCTGGGTTCGAACCAGCGACTCTCTGATTAAAAGTCAGATACTCTACCAACTGAGTTAACGGCCCATCCGTGTGAACGAAGTAGGGGTTTATCGATACTAGCTGTTTGTGTCAAGTAAGAAAGTGAAAATTTATGAATTTTTGTAATTTTATTTAAAAAAATAAAACCCCCTCAATGGTGAGGGGGTGTATATTAAAGTTCATGGTGGGCCGTGCTGGGTTCGAACCAGCGACTCTCTGATTAAAAGTCAGATACTCTACCAACTGAGTTAACGGCCCTTCCTTGTGAACGAAGTAGTGTCTATCTACACCGTCCGTTGCTGTCAAGCAAAAAGGGTAAAAAAGGTGTAAATTTTTTTAAAATAGGGAAAAACAAGCTCTGAAAGAAAAGCTGCAGATATGTGCCGAAAGCGGTTCTCGGTATAAGAAATGTTAAGAATATTGTTATTTGAACACAGTTAATTTGAGAATTGCTAAGAGTTGACGAGCTAAATTAATCAAATCGTAAAAGCCCTAATGTTTGTCTGTTTTAAAAAATGGCTAATAGTATAAAAGAGTAAATAATGTCATAACAAGCTGAAATATATTACTATTCATATAAAGGTGTTGACAAATACGTAAAATCTTTATATGTTGTCTATGCTGAGTGAAGAGTGCGCTCCTTTCTCGGCAATAAACTTTGGAGGAAACCTATTAATGACTCGTAAAGACCGCACCGAAGGCATATACAGCCGTCGTGAAGTGCTGGATGAGGGCGAAAGGCGTCAATATTGCGCTTTGCAGCTTAAAGAGCTTCTGACCTATGCCTACCGCTATTCTGAAGACGTTAAAAAGCGTTTCGATAGAGCTCAGTTTCAGGTTGAAAAGTTTAAAGACCTTTCTGACCTTAAACTCATTCCTATACTAAAAAAGAAAGAACTTATATTTTTGCAGTCCATGGGGCCACGTCTTGGCGGATTGTTGACTAAAGATCTCGGTGAGCTTCGCCGCATCTTTCTTTCCCCCGGTCCTATTTTCGACCCTGAAGACCGCAGTGAAGATTACTGGGGATGGACTGAAGGCTTTTATGCAGCCGGTTTCCGCTCAGGTGATGTTGCTCAGATTACTTTGAACTATCATTTGGCTCCTGCCGGACTGATGTTTGAAGAGCCTTTGCGTAATTTGAACTGTGCGGTTGTTCCTGCCGGACCAGGCAGTACCAACAGTCAGCTTGAAATCATGCAGAAGCTTAGAGTTACCGGATATGTCGGAACTCCCAGTTATCTTATGCACCTTGCTCAGAAGGCTGAAGAAGCCGGACTCAATTTGCGTAAAGATCTTTACCTTGAAGTTGCATTTGTTACAGGCGAAAAATTCTCTGAAAAGGTTCGTACCTCACTTGAGAAAAAATTCGATCTTATTATGCGTCAGGGTTATGGAACTGCTGATGTCGGTTGTATCGGTTACGAATGTTACCATAAGAACGGTCTGCATATCACCAACCGTGCGTTTGTTGAAATCTGCCATCCTGACACAGGTATTCCTCTTAAGGACGGCGAAGTCGGTGAAATAGTTATTACCGCTTTCAACAAAACTTATCCTTTGATCAGACTCGCTACCGGTGATCTTAGTTATATTGACCGTTCACCTTGTCCTTGTGGTCGTTCCACTCCAAGGCTTGGAAATATTGTCGGTCGTGTGGACACTACAGCCCGCATTAAGGGTATGTTTGTCTATCCTCATCAGGTTGAGCAGGTTATGGCTCATTTTGATGAAGTTAAGCGTTGGCAGATTGAAGTTACCAACCCCGGCGGTATTGATGAAATGATCCTCAATATTGAGGTTTCCAACTTTAAACGTGAAGATGAGCTTCTGCACATGTTCCGTGAAAAAATTAAACTGCGTCCTATTCTCAAGGTGCTGACTCCGGGCTCACTGCCTCCTCAGGTCAAACCTATTGAAGATAAGCGTATTTGGGATTAATTCGGAAGTTTGAATGTTCCGATATAATATTAATATCCGCGCAAGGGGTCTTCGGACTCTTTGCGCGCTTTTTTTTATCTTTGCCATTTCAGGATGTACCAAGCCGATACACCCCGATATGGCAGTATCTTTTTTGCCTTGTTCCGGTGAATATATAAGTTCAGCGGGAGAGAAACTTTCGTTTGCGGAAGTTGTGCAGAATGCCAGTCGTGCTGACTATGTGCTGATCGGCGAGGGTCACACAAACAGGTGCGATCACGCAGCTCAATTTAATCTGATTCAAGGGCTTACACGTAATAACCGCAAAGTTTCCATTGGTTTTGAAATGATCAGCTCCGAAAAGCAGGATGTTCTTAATCGTTTCAATCTTGGACAACTCAGTGTGGACGAGTTGCCGGAAAAGCTGGATTGGAAAAACGAGTGGAGATATGATTTTAATTTTTTCCGTTCTGTGTTTGAGCTTGCGAAAAAACGAGAACTTACTGTAGCCGCTTTGAATTTTCCTTTTAGACTTACGAAAGAAGTTCGTGAAAAGGGGCTTGAAAGGTTGTCCGTCCCGGACCGGGCATTGCTGCCGCAAAAAGTTATTCCGGCGCCTGAGCAACAGGAAGAAAGTTTAAAAGAAGTTCTTTCTATGCACGCCAATCGGGATTCATCTGACCCCACGCAGGTTGAAAGATTTTTACTGGTTCAGTCTTTATGGGATACCGCGATGGCGGAGCGGGCGATTAGCCTGCGTCGAAGTTCGAAAAATCCAGTTGTTGTTCTTGCGGGAGCGGGGCATGTTGAACATGGCTGGGGGATCGCTCATAGGCTTAAAGAGCTGGACCCTGAAGCAAAGGTTTTTATGTTCATGCCGTGGCGTGGCGAAGAATTTTATCCCACTGCCGCAGATTCATTTTTTTATTGCCCTCCCTCTTATGAAAGCAGACTGGGGATGACCGTGGAAATGCGTCAGGGAAAAGCCGTGGTTGTTGCTGTTAAGCGTGATCAGAAAGCGTTTAAGTATGGCATTCGTCCCGGAGACGTGTTGCTGAAGGCGCAAGGAATTCCTGTGCGTTCGCTTTTCGCTATGCACATGGCCGGGGCAAAAGCGCACAAAGAGAATAAGCCTCTTGTTTTTAAGTTGGACAGAAGAGGCATGACTTTTAGTATCGATTTAGGGTTGCTTGTCAGATCTAAAGAAAAGTAGCCCGTTCATCTATAAATTATCATAAATCCGAGTACATAATGCCAGAATTACCAGAAGTAGAAGTTATCTCACGCGGTCTTGCCAAAGCTCTTGTAGGCAAAACCATTGAATCCGTTAAAATATTAAATCACGGCACTGTAAAAATGCCGTGGCATGTGTTTGCCTCAAGGGTTGCCGGTTGTTCAGTTAGCCGTGTCCACAGACGGGGAAAGCTGCTTATCATGGATTTGGGAGAGGATTTGCACGTAACCTTTCATCTTAAAATGACAGGCAGAGTGCTGGCACATGAAAGTGCTATTTCCCCTGACAAACATTCCCGTGTTGTTTTCGGATTGACAGATGGCGGTTCAATTGAATTTCACGATACCCGCAAATTCGGGGAAGTTCGCGCACTGAGCACGGCAGAACTCGAAGAGTGGTCTTTTTACCGCAAGCTCGGGCCGGAACCTCTTGAAACTTCCGCCGCCGATCTTGCTGACATTCTGGTCGGAAGAAAGGCTCAGATGAAAGGGCTGTTGCTGAATCAGTCAGTTGTTGCCGGAATAGGCAATATCTATGCTGACGAGTCCCTTTTCCGTTCAGGAATTCATCCCAAAGCCAAAGCTTCTGATCTCTCAAAAGAAACACTTGAAAATTTATTCGTAGAAGTTCAAAAGGTGCTGAAACAAGCTATCAGCGAAAACGGCAGTTCTATCCGTGATTACGTTGATGCCGGTGGAGACGCCGGAGGATTTCAGAACAGTTTCAAAGTTTACGGCAAAAAGGGTGAAGCTTGCCCTAATTGCGGAGAAACATTTGAAAGCGGTACTGTCGCCGGGCGTGGAACGACTTTTTGCAGTAATTGTCAGAAAATGAGTGATTAATATTAAAGCCCCAGCCTACCGGAGGCCTTCTCTTGTATGACAGCTGAATCAGCTAAAATTGTTCGAAACGCTTCGGTTGTTGCCGGAGCTACCTTGCTTTCAAGGATACTCGGATTTGTCCGGGACTTGATTGTGGCCTTTGCCTTGGGTGCCGGTTTGCCTGCGGATGCTTTTTTTGTGGCATTTCGTATTCCGAATCTGCTTCGTCGCTTGTTCGGGGAAGGTTCGTTGACCATGGCTTTTGTGCCCGTTTTCAGCCGTGTGAAGAATGAGCAGGGGCAGGACGCAGCTTTTGATATGGCCCGTTCGGCGCTTGTCTGGCTGGTGCTGATTCTGGGAGTGATTACGGTTCTGGCAATTGTTGGCGCAAAACCGCTGGTTTTGATGATTGCACCGGGTTTTGATCGTAATCCCGAATTGATGTCTCTTACGGTTGATCTTTTAAGAATCTGTTTTCCTTATGTAATTTTTATTTGCGGTGTTGCATTGTGCATGGGAGTTTTGAATAGCATGGGCCATTTTCTGGCTCCTGCCCTAGCCCCGTGTGCTTTAAATGTCGCACTTATCGGCTCCGCGCTCGTCGGCTATTTTACCGGAAACAATGTGGCCGTGTTTATGGCGTGGGGCGTTCTGATTGGCGGGGTTTTGCAATGGCTCCTGCAACAGCCTTATTTGCGCAGAGTCGGTCTTTCATGGCGCGGCAATCGCAGCCTTGATAATCCGGGCGTTAAGCGCATGGGCAAACTAATGCTGCCTACTGTTTTCGGAGCTGCTGTGTATCAGATTAATATTGTTCTGGGCACACTTCTGGCTTCATTTCTTCCCGTGGGTAGTGTTTCCTATCTTTATTATTCTGACCGGCTTGTTCAATTTCCGCTGGGAGTTTTCGGGATTGCCGTTGGAACAGCCGCATTACCGAGCCTTTCTGCTCTCTGCGCTAAAGGAAAAGACCGTGAATTTGCCGAGACCTTGAAACATACTGTAGGTCTGACTCTTTTTATCAGCCTGCCTGCAATGGCTGGACTGGTAACCCTTGCCGAACCACTTATTAGATTACTTTTTCAGCGCGGAGCTTTCGATGCTGTGGCTGTTACTGCTACTGCGCAGGCTTTGGTTGCTTATGGCATAGGGCTTCCTTTTATAGCTATGTCCCGCCCTTTGGTTTCAGCTTTTTATGCTCAGGAAGACACCAAAACTCCGGTTAAGATTGCAATATTGTGTCTCATCGCCAACGTGGGTGTCGGGTATGTGTTGATGCAGTCTATAGCTCATGTGGGCTTGGCTTTAGCTGTTTCATTATCGTCCACACTCAATTTTTTGTTACTTGCCGGAATCATGTGGCGCAGAACCGGCGTGTGTCCTTTGCCGTGGGCGGGAGCGTTTAAAAGTCTTTTGCTCAGCTGTTTGATCGGGGCGGGAGCTTGGTTTTCTGTTTCATACGGAATATTATGGTTCTTTATGATTCCTGTGTGGGTGCTGATTTACGGCTTCGGTTCTCTGCTTCTTAAATCTGATGATGCATTAATGCTTATGAACGCATTACGCCGTAGAAGAGCTTAGCAAGTGAGCGAAGAAGCGCGACAGATGTTTCCGAAAGGGCTCAAACAGCCTGAAACAGGGTTTAGATTTTCTACGGATTCATTATTGCTTAGCAGTTTTGTGAAGGCATCAGGTAAGTGCCGTATTCTTGATTTAGGCACAGGATGCGGAGTCATTCCATTGGGAATAGCTTTGTGTAATCCGGATATAGAATTAAATATTACCGGAGTTGATATCAGCCCGGAGATGCTTGAATGTGCGAACCATAATGTTGCCGAGTCAGGTTTTGCGGATAGAATAGAAATTTTAGAGGGCGATGTTTGTAATCCACAGTTTGCTTCTGCGGAAAGCTATGACGTGGTTGTGTCCAATCCTCCATATTGGTGTGAAGGAAGAGGGAGGCCTTGTCCTGATGCTGATAGGAATAGAGCCAGATTCGAGGTTGAAGCCGAACTTGAAGATTTTGCAAAGACTGCGGCACGTATGGTGCGGTTTCGGGGCAAAGTCTGTTTTGTATTCCTTGCGGAAAGAGTTACTCAGCTGTTAGCCGTATTGACCAGTTTCAAGCTGGAACCGAAAAGAATAAAGTTTGTGCATAGTCATATGGATCGTCCGGCCAAGGTCGTTTTAGTTGAAGCTGTGAAAAATGGTAAGACGGGGTTGATAGTAGAACCGCCTTTGATACTTTTTCAAGATAAAAGCAAAGGTTCAGTTTATAACCAAAGTGCATTAGATTTTTGCAAATTTATAATGAAGTGATTGCTAGGCATGTTTTCTAATTTGAAACCTTCTTCCCGATAAGGTTTCCAAAGGGGATTATCCCCTTTGGTCCAGCCGAAGGCGAAATCCTATATCAAATCTTTTCTTGCTCGAAAAAAAATGATTAAAAAAATTATCCTAAAAAATTTCTTAGCCCACGCATATACCGAGATAGAACTCGGCTCGGGCATGACTGTGCTGACCGGACCTAATAACAGCGGCAAATCTTCTGTTGTTGAGGCCTTGCGGTGCATTGCGACTAATCCGTTGCCGAAGCATTTTGTCCGGCACGGCGCAAAGGTCGCGCGGGTTGAACTTGAGATGGATGACGGGACAAAGGTTGCATGGATTCGGAAGAAAGCTACAGCCTGGTATGAAGTGACTAAACCCGGCGCTGATGAGCATGAGACTTATGCAAAGTTCGGTCGCAAACCTCCTGAAGATGTAATGGCTATTTTGCGCCTTAATCAGGTGCCTTTAGAGGGTGATAAATCTTTAGATGTTCATATCGGTGATCAGCGCAAACCTATTTTTCTGCTTGATCAGCCTGCAAGTGTTGCGGCTCAGTTTTTTGCATCTTCGTCGGAAGCATCGCATTTGCTGGCTATGCAGACGGAACTGAAGAATCGGGTCAAGAGTGCAAAGCGCGAGAAAAAATTTCAGCAGGAAAAAATGGTCCATATCGCTTCCGAACTTAATGATTTGCAGGATTTGCCGAATGTGAATCTTGAGCTTGAATCTGCCCGTGAATTAAAAGGGCATTCGGAAAAGATTTTAAGTGAAATCCCGCGCATTGAAGATTTGCTGAACCGCAAAACTCAGCTTCAAACCGTTAAGGAGGCGCTTGCCGCTAGAGAAAAGAGTTTATGCGGACTTGCTAAGGGGCCGGATCTTTTTCCTGTTAAGCCGCTTGAGCAAACAGGTCAGCAGCTTGAAAGTTTTAGTCGTCAAAAGACAAGTCTTAAGAAACGGTCACAGAGTTTAGAAAGCCTTGCGCCTTTGCCACAGCTTTTCCCTGTGAAGGATTTGGATTCCAGAATTGCACACCATAAACAATTGTCTCTAGCAGAGAATATTCAGAATAAAAGACGTAATAGCCTGTCCTTGTTGGCTTCTCCTCCTGTATTGGATGATATCTCAGCTCTTTCTGCAACAATCAGCAATCTTTCCCGCAACAAGGTTTCTGTAGAAAATATTTCACACAGAGCGCGGGTTCTTGAACCGATCGCACCCGCACCTGAACTATTTGAAGATGCTAATTTAATTAAAATAATCAGGAACATTGATTCACTTAAAAAGACTCAGGAACTCTCAAGAGTTTCTTTGCAAAAACTGGAAGAGTCCAGAATTATGCTTGAGGCCAAAATAAAGAAAAGGTTGGCTGAAATAGGTAGCTGTCCGCTTTGCGGAAATGAGCTGGCTGCGGATAAGTTGATAGGGGAGGTGGTCCATGAGTCTTGAAGTAATAAAAGCTGAAGGGCTTCTTTTAATTGGAGATCCACATATTGCGGCGACTCCTCCCGGACAGCGTTTAAGTAGTTACACCGCCGATATTCTGGATAAGCTGGAAGCATGCTTAAAGCATGCGAAAGATTTGAATATGGTCCCGCTTCTTTTGGGTGATCTTTTTCATTGGCCCCGGGATAATTCGAATAGTCTTCTGGTTGATTTAATAGCCCTGTTCGGTCCGTATAAGCCTTTTGTGCTGATTGGTAATCACGACAAATATCAGGCAAGATTTACACCTGATGTTTCAATGGCTGTGCTGGACGCTTCAAATGTCATTAGAATGATGAATGAGCCGGGCCCAGCTTTTGTGCTTGAAACTCCGGAGGGTAAGGTTCTGGTCGGGGCAAGTCCGGACGGGTTCCCCATTCCCAAAGAATTCGGGCGTGAGGAATTTGAGCAGGAGAATGGTGAACTTCTCAAGGTTGTGTGGGTAGCTCATCATAATGTGGCTTTCCCTGAATATAAAAAGCCGCACTATGCTATCAAAGAAATACCCGGAATTGACTGGGTGATAAACGGGCACATTCACAGGCCGCGTCCGACTATTACCGCAGGGTCTACAACATGGGCTAACCCCGGTAATATCTCGCGTCTGGCATTCACTAAGCTTGCACTTGAGCGCAAACCGCAAGCGGCTATCTGGACTCCGCAGTGTATTGATCTGGAAAAATGGGACATACCTCACCGGGATTTTTATGAGGTCTTTCCAAATCAGGATTTTCTGCCGGAGATAGAAGACGCTGATGCGGCTGAATCAAAATTTTTGCAGGGGCTTGAAAGGCTTGCATGGAAGAGAACTCACGAAGGTTCAGGGCTTAAACAATTTTTGGAAGAGAATATTGATCCGGAAGAGCCGGAAAGTAAATTGATCTGGGATTTATATACGGAGGTAACTGATGGCAATCGGTAATGCAGCAAATGATAATGGCCTTGAGCAGGAACTTAATCTGCTTAAGCAGCAATATGAAAGGCTTCGTGAGGATAAAGTCCGCACCGAGCAGAATCTTGATAATATAGGCAGACAGCTTACTGAACTTGAAGAGCAGGCCGCTCAGCAATATGGAACATCTGATCCTGAAAAGCTCAGCCGGATGCTCGAAGAAAAAAGGGCCGAAAATTCTAGACTCGTCGCAGAGTACAGAACACATATAAATTCTATTGTAGACGGTTTGCAGAAGCTTGAAAACGGCGGCGGGAAATAGTCGTGCATTCTGTTGAAGATATTCCGTCTTTGGAATCCCTTGAGCGCAGAGTCGATCAGCTTGCAGCGAAGGCTTCTGCTAGAGTTGATGACTGGATTGAACTTCGTTCTGAAATTCAGAAGGTTGATGAATTCCTGCAAGTTGCGCCCGAAGCTGAAAAAAAGATGGAAGAGCTTACAACTGCGCTATTCGGTGAGCTTCTAACTGAGCTTGAAACAAATCTCACTCACGCCATAAGGGAAATTCTCGGGCAGGATAGAGAAGTTAAGGCTATTGCTTCCATCAGAGACAAGAAACTTCAGGTTGATTTTCAGATTCTTAATCAGGGCGGCGAAGAAGATATTATGGTCGGACAGGGCGGTTCGGTCTGTAATATTCTTTCTGTGGGGCTGCGGCTCATTGCTCTTTCAAGGTTGAATCCTGATATACATCGTCCGTTTCTGGTGCTTGATGAACAGGATTGCTGGCTCAGGCCGAACCTTGTTCCCCGGTTTATGGATTTGATAAGCACAATTTCGAAAAGGCTCGGCTTTCAGGTGTTGGTAATAAGCCATCATCCTCTGGATCTTTTTGCAAACAGCGCTGATAGTATTCTTGCGCTTGAGCCTAACCGTGAGTGCGGCGTAAAGATTGAAAGAGTTAAATAGCAAACGGTTACACTCTAAATTATAGCGTGTGTGGTTTTGCTGGTCGTTTGTTTTCTTTTGGGGTACATTTTCAAAAGTTTAACTATTAACCCCCTTGGAGCCGTATGGGATCGGAAGACGGACTTAGACGAATTTTGGATATTCCTCTCGAAGTAAAAGTCGAGATGGGACGGACAAAACTGCTGGTTAACGAGATTATTCAGTTCGGTCAGGGAACTGTAATCGAGTTGCATAAGCTGGCTGGCGAACCTCTTGATATGTACGTGGAGGGGCGTTTGGTTGCTCGTGGGGAACTTGTTGTTATCAACGAAAATTTCGGATTCAGGATTACTGAGATTATTACACCGGAAGCGCGAATTAAGAGCCTCGGTCTTTAATATTTCATATAGAAAGTTCTTTTTATTTTTAAAGAATTTTTTTTGTCGGTCTTTTGCCCCCGATTTTCGGGGGTTTTATTTTTTCTGATTCAATATTATATTTTTCGACCCCTGCGACAGGTTGTCAACCGCGGCAGGGTCGGATAAAAGTTTCCTCGCAAGGAGGTCTCCATAAGTGCTATCATTAACTCATTCGTTTAAAAATAAGCCCCTGATGTGGGCTTTTATAATAATTGTTTTTACTACTTTTGCCAGAATCTGGTTTCTGGGGTCTGGGCAGCTTAATTTGGTGCAGGACGAAGCCCAGTATTGGGATTGGACCCGCAACATGCAGCTTACCTATTATTCCAAGGGGCCGCTGATTGCGTGGATTATTTCCACTTGGACTTTTATTTTCGGCAACACGGAATTCGGAGTGCGCTTCGGTTCAGTCGTGGGGTCGATGATAACTCAGATGGTTCTTTTCTGGGGAATGGCAAAGCTTTGGAAGCGGCCTAGTGCGGCAGTCTGGACGCTTGTTGTCTATAATACCATGCCCGTTTTTCTGGCGCTTGGAATATTGATGACAACAGATAATCCTTTTATTCTGTGTTGGACTTGCGCTGTTTTTGCTCTTTATTCTGCAACCATTCCTTATTCTCCGGGTATCGAGCGAGATTCAAATGAATCCAGAACGCTTCCTTTTGTTCTGATTGCTTTCTTCTTGGCGCTGGGCATACTTGCGAAATATACAATGCTCGGTTTTACCGGTCTTTCGGTTATTTACGCATTGATCCTGATGAAGAAAGAAGGGCTTCCTATCGGATTTGTAAAGAAGTTGTTCATAGCGCTTTCGGTAGGGGTTTTTGTCGGTTTTTTGCCGACCCTTATCTGGAATGTTCAGAATGATTTCGTTGGATATAAGCATGTTTTGTATTTGATAGGTGCTTCGGGAGCCAGCGCTTCACAGCTGGTCAGATTTGACAGGGTTCTACCTTATTTTGGGGAACAGATTGGCATGGCGACTCCGTGGTGGCTTATCTTTATGCTTTCTGGTGGATTCGGAGCATTAGCTGTTGTTTTAAAGAAGAAATCCAAAAATCTTTTGGGATTGAATAATAAACAGGCCGCACTTCTTTCTGTGTTTTTCCTGCCGGTCTGGTTCTTTTTCCTTATGTGGAGTTTTCATACCAAAGTTCTCGGTAACTGGGCTGTAATTTCATATGTTTCCGGAGTTATGCTTGCAGGATTAGTCTTTGATGCTTTTTGGAATAGACGTGGTCACCTCCGTTCAGTCTGGTTGTTTCTGGGTATTTTAATTTTTGGTTTATTGCATTTTCAGAATCTTGTTCCGCTTCCTGATCACCTTAATCCGACTCATCGTCTAAAAGGCTGGACGGATCTGGGACAACAGGTAATTGAGCTTGAGAAGTCCCAGTTTAAAGATCCTTCAAAGGTTTTTATAATGAGTGAGCAGTATGACATGACCGCCGCACTGGCCTTTTATGTGCCGGGGCAGCCTAGAACCTATTGTGCATGGATAGATCGGCGCATGAACCAGTATGATTTGTGGCCCGGTCCTCAAGAAAAGCTTGGATGGGACGCAATCTATGTCCTTAAAGATTTTAAAGAAAAACCTGATAATGAGTTGATTAAAATGTTTGGCCGCATCAGCCCGCCTATTCATTTTCAGACAACTTTCCGCGGGAAGCCTGCTCGAAAGTTCACAATTTATTTGTGCTATGATTATAATGGTTACTGGCCGAGAGATAAACGGCTCAGGTTCTAGAACCTGAATTCTATATAATTCATAAAAACCCCTCCGAACCATGGTTCGGAGGGGTTTTTTTGTGAAATAAAATAAAAATAATTTCCGTAAAGCTTGTGGTTATGAACTTGTTAGACCTCTCTTTTGAGTTATTTTGTGTGTAATTCTAGTGAATTTGGTGATTGTTGGAGTGTTGTGGCAGATAAATGTGAGCAGGAGTGACATTCTTTGACATTTTTTGACAAACTGTGTCATAGAAAGTACATTGTAGTGTAATACTGAAAAATTAGGACAAGTCTTTGACTCCGTCGCCAACTTTATACACGGTGCGTGAGATCGCTGATACGCTTCGAATCCACTCCAGAACGGCTTATCGGCTGATTCAGGAAGGGAAGATTCGCGGTATCAAAGTAGGTAGTCAGTGGCGCGTACCTGAAAGTTCTTTGCTGGAATATATCGAGTCGGGCTTGCAAGCTCCTCGCAGTAAGGAAAAAGACGAAAAGACTGGTTCTAAACAACTGAAACTGCCCATTTAAGCAAAATTGGTGGACGTGATCATGAAAAAAACGGGAAGACTTAAACGAGTCACTTTGGAAAACGACTTCGGTGGTCCGATTTCTTTTACCGGAAAGCTTGAAAACGAAGCCATGAATTATTGTGAGAGAAGCGGGGAGCTTGTTTCAGAAAAGATTTACATGAGCGAAAAGGGGCGTACCGGGTATTCTGTTGCCACCAGAAAAGATGAGGCGCGTGAAAAACGTGCTTATTTGATGGAAGATCAGGGCGAGACCTGTCTAGTTTCAAATGGATCTATCCTTCTGGGTATGGATACCGATAATTTGATTACTTTTTTTGCCAAGGTCTTGGATGAACAGGCTACTGAGAAGTCCGCTGATGAGTTGGAGTATATCCGCAAGCAGCTGGAAGTTGTTAACGGATAGGTTAGCTCGAAGATAGATTTAAGTTGAGGGGAAGTCGTTCTGACTTCCCCTCTTTTTTTTAGCTGTTTTTCTTAAGTTCTTTAATGAATGCGTCAGCTTCATCAATGGATTTCTGCATATCTTTAATAAGCCTGCCGATGTCAGCTTCCAAAGAATTAATTTCCGACTGAAGCGAGGTTATAGCTTGTGCATTGAGGTTGTGCTTTAGGTAAAGCACTTGATCGCGGAATGCATCAAGAACAGGCTTGATCTTCTTTTCAGCTCTGCGCATGGCTGAGAGAAGCCTTGTAAATTTGCTTTTGGTCTTTGAAAGTTTGATTCTGCTTTCATTTCTAAGCTTTGTGTTTGAATATTTCGAAAGCTCATCTTTCCATTCACCGAATAAATCATTCCCGACCTGCTCAACAGCATCAATGCGATTAGTAACATCTTTTGCCGCGGCTTCACTGCGTTCAAATTCATCATTAAGCCGTTCGTATATATCTTGAAGGTCGCCACCGTGGAATCCGGTCAGTGCGCTGAATTTTTCCAATGCGCTTTTGAACTGCTCGCTGGCTTCTTCCTGCGACTCACGCGCTTTTTCAACGTTGGAAACAAGGATATCGCGTTTGTGGTAGCCGAAGCTTTCCATTGTTTTGTAATAAGTAGACTGGCAGCCGGAAAGGGCCAGCGTAAGTGTAATGAGAAGGGCGTATGTAAGTTTTTGTTTCATGTGCATGGGGTTTACATAAAGGGATAGGGGTAGTGTTGTCAAAAAGGAACAGGTTGTGTCGTTAATTGGTAGGATAGGAGTTTTTGTAATTATCCATAAACATCCACATCTCCGCCAGCGAAGCCAATTGGGTCGGGGGTTATGAATCTGCCGATGGCCTCTTGCAAAAAGTATCGGTTATGGTTTCTGCTTTTTCAAACGAGTTCTGATAAAATGGATGCTACGCCTGCCAAGCATAAATGTGCCGTGGACAATTAGCTGTAAGATTAGGAAAAAGACGAAAGACAACACAAAACTATCCCAAGGATACTGTTGATAAAAGAACCCCATGGATCTGCCTACGGTTGAAAAAATATATTCATGCCCAGCAAACCCTAAAGCTGCGGCCAAATAAGCCCATATACGATTTTTTGCTATTATATAGACGGCTACACAGCTTAGTGGATATATTATCATATCTGCTAGATCCTCATGAGAAAAAAAGAAGTAGCCACCAAACTTTCCCAAGTTTCCTATTAAAAATGCTAAAAATATATCCATTTTATTTATCCTAAGGGCAGGCCGTGCTAGCACGGCCTGCCTCTCGTTGTTAGTGAACAATTACTTTAATTTTATTTTTTGTTTTCCTTAAATTTTTAAAAAGAGCTCTATCTTTATTTCCTACATCAATGCATCCAGCTGAGCCTTTAGTGTCCCCTCCATGAAGAAAAAAACCGTCTCTTCCATGGGTCTTAGTTCTATTAGAAGGATGGAGCGGAACTCGCCCATGCCCCCAGTCTCCTTTAAACCGTCGTTTCAAATAACTTAGTCCCTCAACTTCAGAAATTTCTTTAGGATCAGCTTCGTACTCGCCACTTGGCATCGGACCTTTATTCTTTATTGTCTGATCCGTTTCTCCGGGCCGTCCTGAAGTATATTTGTAAGTATCTCGGGGACCATCTTCAGAATAAACTTCAAGGGTTTCATTTCCGTGATAAGCACGAAGCTCTTTAACTGAATATGAGTCATCTTCTTCAGAATTTTCTTTTCCTTTCTTTTTAATATTTTTCTTTCGATTTTTTTCTTTGTAATCCCGATCAGTCCCGGCAAGCTTGCTACGTGTATTTGCTTTAGTCTGATCATCTTTTTCGTTCTTCTCACTCTCCCCAGCCAATCCAGTCCGATCCACAAAATTAATAGGATCATCCAAGCAAAACCCATAAACATCCACATCCCCGCCAGCGAAGCCAATAGGGTCGGGGGTTATGAATCTGCCGATGGCGGGATCATATTCACGATATCCGAAGTGGATTAAGCCGGTATCTTGGTCGGTCAATCCAGCGGAAAAACCCACGCAAGTATCAAATTTATCATTACTATCGAATAGTAAATTGCCAAACGAATCATATATAATCCGCTTTACCTCATTACCCCTTTCATCCGCAACCATGAAAATTGAACCGACTTGATCGGTTGCGAAATAGAAGGTTTTTCCTTCGTAAGTCATTGCAACGGGATCGCCTTCTTCGTCATACGTGAACACCTTGGGACGCAGTCCTTCGGCATCCGTTACCGCAACTAAAGTAGTCAAATCCTGCCAGAGATATTTTTCTACAGTTTTACCGTTGATAGATTTGGAAATCCTTCTTCCCGCAGGATCGGAGGTATATTCAACCCTGCGTCCATCCGACAAAATAACTTCATGCAACGGCCCTGACTCCAAGTATGAATAACGAGTAATTTTCCCAAGTTCGTTTTTTTCGATCATACGGCCTTGGTTGTCGTATGAATATTTTACATTGCCAGCTTCGATAAGTTGTAATCTGCTGTTATACTTTAACAGTTGCGGTTTTGTGTGCCGAGTTTCCGAGGTAAGCCTTTCCCCACATTTTCCGTACTGGTATTGCTCGATGACGGATTTTTCGCAAAGAACTTTGCTGAGTCTACCGCCATTGTCGTATTCATATTCGCGCATTATGGCTTTAGGGGCGAGTGCCAGTGCTTTTTGAATAATTCTACCGTTCTCATCTCTTTCAGTTGCAAGCAAAGAAAAAGGAGCTTCCATTCCGGGAACAATAAACGGTTTAGTTTCAAATTGTTCAACCTCTTCCATCTCCACGGAATCTCGTTCCTGCTCATCTACAATATTCTGCCCCGTGCCTGTTTCGAGCTGACGAGGCTGAGTCATTGCAATTTCAGCCAGCAATTCCTGCCCGTATTCAGTTTTGCGAAGTTCCTGAGCGAGTGGAAGTTCTGGATTCTTCATCATGAACTGCGCATGAAGTTGACGCTTAGCATTCTTCTGTCTTTCCTGAATCTGTTCCATTTGTCTTTTTCTTTGCTCCCAGAGACTTCGGCGTTCAGGTAGCATCATGCTTGGATACATTTTTTCATCATTGGAGAATTCTGCAAAAAGGCTCGACATGTCTTCAGGATCAAGTTCTTCACCAAGTCCTACGTTTTGCATAACTTCATACATTTCTTCGAGCTGTGCCTCCGGCTTCATGGATTTGCCATACAAGCGAGCACCTGCTGATAATTCTCCGCGATTTTTTTTACGTAACCAATAGCCGTTTAATTTATTCAAAATAAATTCCTTTCTTTATTGCCTTCCTAATTAAACACAGACCTATTCTGCGTTTAAACGGCATGGCGTTTTCTCCTATAAAGAAAGAATATCGCGTAGGCCGGACATGAATAAGCCGACTCAGGTCCGGCTTTGCAGATTTATTACAGGTCATAAAAAAGTCCCCGCCACAAAATGTGACGGGGACTTTAAAGTTTTATATGCGATTAATTTATGAAGTCAGGCCGTGAACGGAGTCGCGAACCCAGTAGAGCAGGTTGAAGTTTTTATCTATGCCTTCACGTAGTTTGTTAAGCTCTGCTTTTTCCATGTCCATGATGCGGATAAAAACCTGACGAGTGTTTTCCTGATTAGGCTCGTAGCTGGTCAGAACGGACATCACACGGGCTTTGTTCTCTTTCAGGAAGTCAATGACCAGACTAAGCGATCCAGCCTTGTTAGAGAGGGCTAAACCCATCTGTACTCCGCCGTGAAGAACTCCGGTGATATTGATCAGGACTCTGAAAACATCGGTGTTGGTGATGATTCCTACGCATTTGTTTTCAGCGTCTACAACCGGAATTCCGCCGATTTTATTTTCATCCAGAACCACAGCAGCTTTTTCAACTGTATCTTCAATAGAAACAGTTAAAACTTTGCGTGACATGATATCTTTAAGCTTGATTTCGGAAAGAAGATAATAAAGTTCATGCATATCAAGGGTTGTGGCTTTTGAAGGAGAAGCTTCCTTTATGTCGCGGTCGGAAACTATTCCAACTAGAACACCTTCATCGTCAACAATCGGCAGCCTGCTTATTTCTTTGTCTTTCATTAGCTTGGCAGCTTTCATCATTGAACGTTCGGGGGTAAGGGTGATTACATCCTTAGTCATCCAGTTTTTTACGAGCATTAGAGTCCTCCTTGATTTTGCCTTGCATGAGATTCGGATTTGGATATCTTTTGTATCGCCTACTTTTCCAATTCAATATTTCTATGATTATAGAAACAAATCTCTATGGTCAAT
Organism: Maridesulfovibrio ferrireducens; assembly: GCF_900101105.1. Taxonomy (NCBI): domain Bacteria; kingdom Pseudomonadati; phylum Thermodesulfobacteriota; class Desulfovibrionia; order Desulfovibrionales; family Desulfovibrionaceae; genus Maridesulfovibrio; species Maridesulfovibrio ferrireducens. The sequence continues at coordinate 505,154 of NZ_FNGA01000001.1, read as the reverse complement.
CTACAACTGTCTAAAAATAAAAGCTTCTTACAGTTTAAGGATTAATTAAGCACTTCGGACAAAAAATCCTGTCGCAATGTCAGGGTGGTCAGTCCTCAGCAGTGCTTGCGTGCCGGAATGAATCACGTCCACAGCTTCACCATGAATTGTTTCAAAAGAATAGCTTCCCGTATTCATTGCAGGTCTTTTCAGTCCCGGAACAAGTACTTCCGTATTCTTTTCAAGTTCCCAGCGGGATTTAACTGAAACGAGCCAGCAGTCATCGCCCCGTTTTTCCTGAATTCTGGCTACAACAGGTTTGCGCTCCTCTGCGGTTGGAGGCTGAGTGATTGTGCTGGGGCCTGATGTTTTAAAGAATGCGGTGCTGAGCGGGCGGGTCGCCGCATTGGTAAGCTCAAACATCGTTCTTTCCGGTAGCGGAAGGCCTGTTTTAGCCGCATCAATTGCGGCTCTGTAAACATCTGCAACCTGTGCGATGTATGATGAGCTTTTGGTGCGTCCTTCAATTTTAAGTGCAGCAACTCCGAGTCTGGAGAGCCAGCGTACATAATGAATCAGGCAAAGGTCTTCGGCTGCAAAAAATGTTGTATGTCCGTCATGTTCAACTGTTTCCCACACGTCTTTTCCGGGGCGGGTTTTTTCTTCAACACGGAGACCTGTTGCTTTGTATTCAAATCGGCATGGATGTGTGCAGCGTCCCATATTGGCGGATCTGTCATTCAGCCACGAGCTGAGAAAACATCGACCTGAAATTGCCATACACATGGCGCCGTGTACAAAAAGTTCCAGTTCAATGTCCGGGCATTTTGCGGCAATGTCGGCAATGTCGGTGACGCATAGTTCTCTGGCAAGGTTTACTCTTGATGCTCCGAACTCTTTCCAGAATTTTGCGGACTCGCTGTTTCCGGTGTTTGCCTGAGTACTGACGTGTACAGGGATGCCCGGTAAAATTTGTCGGGCAATTCGAATTACTCCGGGATCGGCGGCAATTATTCCATCGGGTGGACATTCAGCCAGCTTTTCAAGATCTTTTTTTACCAGATCAAGATCTTTTTCACGCGGGTAAGCATTGATGCAGAAATATGCCTGAACATTGTTTGCTTTAGTCAGAGCAAAGGCCTCGGGAAGTTCTTCCCATTGAAAGCCGGCTCCTGCTGAGCGCAGGTTCAGGTCGCCAGCTCCTAAGTAAACGGCATCTGCGCCGTATGTTACCGCGGCAGAAAGTTTTTCCATGTTGCCGGCCGGGCACAGCAATTCGGGCATTTCACTATTTATTGGTTTCATTGATTTTGATTTGTCTGTTAAATTTTCAGTATTAATTTTGTTCATAGCTCTGTGGGGCAATAGATTAAATTTCCAGACCCTTCGATTGCCTTAGGGCTTTAAGATCGTCAAGCACACTGTGGTGTATAAATAATTTTCCAGTACCTCGACCGAGTTTTATTTCCGGCTTTACTGATCCATGAAAATCAGACCCCCCGCTGGCTAGCAGATTATATTTGCGGGCAATTTTTTTACATATTCCCATCATTTCGGTGGTGTGTGAACTGCAGTAAATTTCTATTCCGTCAAGTCCCAGTCTTTTAAGTTCCTTAACTTGTTCATTAAGAACAGTTTCATTAGTGCTGAGCAGGGCGGGATGGGCTAGAATCGAGGTCGCATTTGTTGCCTTTAAAAGATTAAGAGCCTCATCCGGTGCAAGACTTTCTCTCGAAATATACGCCTTACCTGTTTTCCCAATGTAGCGATTGAAAGCATCGTCAAAAGATTTAACATAATTTTTATCAAGCAGAACCGATGCAATATGAGGTCTGCCGACGGTTCCGGCGGCTTTTTCCCGAACTTCGTCCATGGTTATATTTAAGCCCAATTTTTGTAATTTTTTTATTATTTCGTCATTTCGCAGGCCGCGTTTTTTGCGAATGGATTCAAATTTGTTTTGTAAAATAGAGGAATAAGGGTCTACCCACAGACCTACTATATGTAGAACTCCGACATCGGAATGAACACTCAGCTCACATCCGGGGATTACTTCCACACCGTGTTTCTCTCCAGCCCTGACAGCCTCAGGGAGGCCTGCAATAGTGTCGTGATCTGTGAGAGCTATAGCAACAAGTCCCACTTCTTTTGCAGCTAGAACCAGCTCTACCGGGGTAAGAGTTCCATCTGAAGCTGTAGAATGTGTGTGCAGGTCTATTCCGGGCATTATCTTCTCCAAATTGGGTGCCGGAGGGCAAATTTTTAGTCTCAATTTTCTTATAGCACAAATGTGGGCTTGAGGAATTTGTTTTCTATCGTTATAGGGTACTGATTAGACAATATGCAAGGAGTACCTAAAATGGCTCTGAATAAAGAACTGATTGATATTCTCGTCTGCCCTAAGTGTAAAGGCGAGTTGGAACTTTTGAATGGAGAGACCGGACTTAAATGCAGTGCATGCGAAGTCGTCTATCCCGTTAAAGATGAAATTCCCATTATGCTCGTAGATGAGGCTATTCCAGCCGACAAATGGGACAAAAAGTAATTTTTTAGATTTAAACAAAAAAACAGTGCGGTTTTCCGATTCAGGAGAACCGGAAAACACAAGGAGCTTCTATGTCTCAAGCCAAAGACGGCGACAAAATCCGCGTTCATTATACTGGTTCCCTCGAAGACGGAACAGAATTCGATTCTTCATATAAAAGAGGCGAACCTCTTGAAATCGTTCTCGGACAGGGAATGCTGATCAAAGGGTTTGAAGACGCAGTTCTCGGCCTTGAAGGCGGCGGAAAAGTAAAGACAACCATCAGCCCTGAAGATGGCTACGGTCCTTACCACGAAGAACATACTTTTGAAGTTGAACGCAGCCAGATTCCACCTGAAATCAATCCGGAAGTCGGTATGATGCTTCAGGTTAATACTGAGCAGGGCGTTACTAACGTGACAATTAAGTCTGCTACCGATGATAAAGTTGTTCTTGATGGCAACCATCCTCTTGCCGGTCAGACCATGATCTTTGAAATTGAATTGGTTGAAATTCTCGCTTCCTAAGTGAGAATATAAAGAGGAGACAATCTGTTTCCTCCGACAGCCTTAAGAAATAATATTTTTTAAGATTGTATGATCCCCCCTCGAATATTTGTTCGAGGGGGGATTTGTTTTTTTATTCAAAAAATCTGCAAAGCCGGACCTGAGTCGGCTTATTCATGTCCGGCCCAAGGTGTTCACGTATGACGAAGAAGGCGATCCCATTGCAATGACTTACGAAGGAAAAACCTTCTATTTCGCAACCGATCAAGTCGGTTCAATTTTCATGGTTGCGGATGAAAGGGGTAATGAGGTAAAGCGGATTATATATGATTCGTTTGGTAATTTGTTATTCGATAGTAATGAAAAAGTTGATACTTGCGTGGGGTTCTCCGCAGGATTGGTCGATAAAGATACAGGATTGATTCACTTTGGATATCGCGAATATGATCCCACCATCGGTAGATTCATAACCCCCGACCCAATCGGTTTCGCTGGCGGGGATGTGGATGTTTATGGATTTTGTTTGGATGATCCTATTAATTTTGTGGATAGGACGGGGTTAAATCCTATTATCAATACCGGGTTACGGGCTATAAGGGCGGCAGCTCCGTATATAAAGAAAGTTGGTAAAAGTGTTATTAAAGCAGGTTCTAAGTTAGCTAAGCAAGTTGGCAGAGCAGGCAAATCTACAAAAGATTTGGCTAAAAACAGTGCTAAAAGAGTTAATACTGCGGGGAAAAAGGTTGGTGAGAAGGCTGGAGAAGTTGTTGAAAAAACAATAAAGGGTTCTAAAGAAGTCAGTAAGAAAGTGTCTGAGACAAAAAAAGCAGTTAATGAAAGAATCTCAGATGCTACAATAAAATCGGGTGCTGCTCCTTTACTTCATAAAGGTACTGAATTTGCAGATGAATATATCAGCAAAGAGAACCCTCCTTCGGTTAAAAGTGAGCTTATTGAAAGAACTATGAATTACGCTGGAGAACAAGATCTTGATGTGAATATCAAAAGTTTGATGGAAGGACGTTACAATCGTGATAAGTCGAGAGATCTTCCTTCACGGACAACTGTTAATAAAAAATAAAAATAAGGGAGGAGTGGAGGGGGTTTCCCCCCCTCCACGACAAGAGATGAAAAGTTTTATAAAGTATTACACTTCACAAATAGCTGTATGGGCACTTGTTATTCTTCTTATGGGAATCGCGGGTTATCTGCCAGACCGATTTTTTATTCTTATTTTATCAAATATTGTATTAGTATCTCCGTTTTTGTTCTCAGAAAAGGCGATGACTTGTTTAGCATATGTAAAAAGTATTTTTTCAAAACATGGTCTGATAAAAATTTCTATTTCAATTGATATTGCTTTGATAGTTGTATCGCTAGTTGTTTGTACTAATACTATAGCTGGTTACTATAAAGGTCTATTTGACATCAACGACATTATGTATTTTTTGTTTTTGATATTGTTTTTATATTTATTTTATAGAAATTTTAAAAGATATTTGATGTATCATTTAAATAAAGAAGATTTTGTTATTGCTTTGCTAGCAACGTTAGCAGCTTGGATTTTAAGAGAAGTGCATCACGAATATTTTTATCTTCTCGAGAGTTTTAGGTCTTATTTTATAGACATGGGCTTAAAAACATTCAATCTTGGCAGTTTTATATTTGCATTAAACAGTGTTTTTAAGTTTAAAAAAGAAACAATTTAAGATCGCCAGTTTATTATATTCACCACACTAGTTCTACTTATTCTAGATTAATAACTTCCGACCCGATTGGCTTTGCTGGCGAGGATGTGGATGTTTATTGACAACCGACTTTTATAGCGTATTTTGTATTAATACGAAAATAATTAGGAGGTGTTTTATGGTCATTGATTTAGGCTCGGTTTATAACTTTCCGTATGAGTTCGACAAAGTGTTTAATGAAGTTTTTAATCCCCGGCAGTATAAACGAGGAAAATCATCATACCCTCCTATAAATATAGGGGAAGATGAAAAGAATGTTTATGTGCATGCGGAAATGCCCGGACTTGCAATCGAAGATATGGATATAGAGATCACAGCAAAAGATCTTGTAATCAAGGGTGAGCGCAAACTGCCGGAAGGCAGATATTTTCGTCAGGAAAGGATTTCCGGAGTTTTTCAGCGGATTATTTCTATCAATACACTTGTTGATGTGGATAATGTTTCTGCTTCTATGAAAGACGGGGTATTGCGGATAATAATGCCTAAGGCCGAGTCATCTGTTCCTAAGAAAATCGCTGTAGAAATCGAGTAAGGGGGGATTATGAGTAACGAAATAGTTATGACTGATAAAGAATTGGAAAAATTCAGCCCCGCAACGGATATCGTTGAAACTGAAAATGGTTTTTATATGTATATGGATCTTCCCGGAGTCGGGAAAAAAGATCTCGATATTGATGTTGAAGAAAATGTGATGATTGTTAAAGGGAAGGCCGCAACATCAGTGATTGAAGGCGAAAAATATCTTCTCCAAGAGTTTGGTGAAGGTGAATATGTAAGAAGATTTACTGTTGCGGATATTGTGGACAGCAAAAATATTAAAGCGAATTTAAAAAATGGTGTGCTTGAGCTGTTTCTGCCGAAAATTCCAGAGGCAAAACCGCGTAAAATTGAGGTTTCATACAGCTAGACAGGTTTAAATAAAATGGTAATTGAAAGGCTCTCTAGTTCGGGAGCCTTTTTTTACGTCTATTGATGATTTTAAATAATAAGGCGTTCTTTGTTTGCTCGTCTTTTCGGTTTCTGGTAAATGCCAATAAAACTGTTACGGAGGAAAATCTGGATATGAAAAGATTCAAAATATTATTGGTTGCGGCCCTTTTTTGCATAGCTCTTTCTGTGGGAGCAACTGCTCAAGCTGAAAGTTCTAAAGTTTACGTTAAGATGCAAACCAGCAAAGGAAACATTGTTCTTGAACTTGATAGAGCTAAGGCTCCAAAAACCGTGGCTAATTTTCTCAAATATGTGAACGAAGGCCATTATGATGGAACTATTTTTCACAGAGTAATCAGCGGATTCATGATTCAGGGCGGAAACATGGATAAACACATGAATAGTAAGGATACTTACGCTCCTATTGAGAATGAAGCCCGTAACGGTCTTTATAACGATAAGTATACCATCTCTATGGCCCGTACAGGTAATCCTCATTCCGCTACAGACCAGTTTTTTATCAATACTGCTGATAATGGAGCTTTGAACTTTAAGTCTGCGACTTCTTCAGGCTGGGGATATGCTGTTTTCGGAAAAGTTCTCGGCGGTAAGAAAGTTGTTGATAAGATTGAAAAAGTTGTGACGTTCCGTAAAGGTCGTTATGATGATGTTCCGGTCAAGCCTGTGATGATTATCAAGGCTGACGAAGTTAAGCAGTAAGCTTTATTGATTTGTTTCAAGACTGGATTTTCTAAGTCAAATAAAAGACCCGGCAGATATTTCTGCCGGGTCTTTTTTAATAACGATTAAGTCGTAATTATTATGCTGAGAGCTTAATTAAGCGCAGCACTTTTTATATTTTTTGCCGCTGCCGCATGGGCAAGGCTCATTACGTCCGACTTTGTTTTCTTTAACAACAGGTTTCGGGGCGACCATGTCTCCATCAATGTAAAGCCAGTTGCCGTCTCTTTTTTCAAAGTGACTTGCTTCATGATGTTTGTGAGTAGCTCCGCCTTGTTTGAAATTCGCAATGAATTCAACTTCACCTGTAGTGTCTTCGGGCTGACCTTCTGAGGTAGAAACAATTTCAAGGCTGAGCCAAGTGGAAGATGTCGCCCACTCTTTTACCTGCTCAGGTTCGTAGTCATGTTTGCTTTCCGGGGCTAGAGTATCACCGAGATAATCTACGTTATGCACAACAAAAGATGTGTAACGGGAACGCATCAAAGCTTCAGCTGTAGGAGCTGGTTTAGTTCCGGTAATATATGGTTCACAGCATTCGGCGTATACAATCCCGGAACCGCATGGACATTCACTCATGTTTTACTCCAATATTTAATCAACCCGTATAAGTTTATTTGAACGGCTTAGTGGTTGCCGCAGGACTCGTGATCATCGCAAACAGTTGCTGAGTCGGTAAGGTTTCCCTCTGCCCACTGCGCTACGGCAGCTTTCAAATCTCCGCTACAACCGCGGATAACGTTTATATTGCTGGCCTGCAAGAGGTTAACAGCTCCCTGTCCCATATTTCCTGCCAGCAGGACGGTAACGCCTTTCTCAGCAAGTGTGGGAACTATGCTGGATTTACAACCGCATCCGGGAGGAGGTGTAAGAGTTTCTTCCGCAATAATATTCTTATTTTCATCCAATGTGAAAAGTGTAAAGGCTTCACAATGACCGAAGTGTCCGTCAACTTGACCATCTCTGGATGGAAGTGCAATTATCATAATTGTGTCTCCTGAAAAAAAAGGTAAAAATAATACAGATCCATGTATTGTATCTGTATATAATATTTATTTGCTTAAATTAACAAATAAAACAGAACGATCCAGCCGAAGCTATGATAACTATCACACCAGCATTGTCCATACCTGACAGCGAAATTATTTTTATTGCGAGCCGCAGTTCCGGTCCGGGAGGGCAGCACGTTAATAAAACGTCTTCACGCGTGACTCTTATTTTTAATTTGGAAGAGTCTGCATCCCTCAGTGACCATCAAAAAAGGATTCTTCTTTTAAGAATCAGTAATAAGATTAATAGTAAAGGAGAGTTGCAGATATCATGCGAGGAGCATCGCAGTCAGTTCCGCAACAAAGAGGAAGCTCTTGAGCGCTTTAAAAGTCTTTTGGCGGATGGATTAAAGCCAATCAAGCAAAGGCGTAAAACCAAAGTCCCTAATTCTACGAAGCGTAAACGGATGGACAATAAAAATAAACGTGCGACAACTAAAAAGCAGCGTTCAAAGCCTGATTATTAAAAGAAAGGACTACCTCCGTTCTTCGTTAAGAATAGTTTTTTAAATAATATTTTGCGTGGTACTATGTTTTCAAACGTAATTTTGGAAATATAAATGGAGGAACATATGAAAACTGCATTAAGTTCTTTTTTTTGCTTGTTAATTTTGCTGACAGGTTCCGCTCTGCATGCACAGGGAGATGGTTTTGCCAGCAACTCTGACCAGATTTTGGAAATGCTTCTCGGCCCCGGAGACTCTGCGGGTGATATTTATGGTTTAACAGCCAATTCCGGCATGATCGGCAGAGCTAATTTGAAAATAGAATTTGATGTGAACTCCGCCAAGATTAAAAAGGACGCCTTGCCTATTGCAAACGCTCTGGGGGCTGCAATGATTTCGCCTCGTGGGAGCTTGATGTCTGTGTTGTTGAAAGGGCATACTGATTCTGACGGAGATAAAAAATATAACCGTAAATTGAGTCTTAAGAGGGCCGAGGCTGTGCGGTTGTACCTTGTTGAGAAGTTCAAGATAAATCCGGCTAGGATATCAGTCAAAGGTGTTGGTGAGGATGAGCCGCTTATCTCCAATGACACCAAAGAAGGCAAAGCCCTTAATCGCAGAGTTGAAGTGGTAAATACCACAGGCACAAAGAACGTTAAAATGCCAGATCCTAAGCAGGGAACGAAGGTTGACTGGTAATTTTCAGGATTTTAATAGATGGTTGACAAGAGTTAATCAACCGATTAATTGAATCGCATGACTAAGAAAGAGAAAATATTTAACGCTGGCGCAAAGTTGTTCGCCGAGCGTTCGTTCAACTCTGTCGGAATCAGGGATATAGCCAGAGAGGCAGAGGTCAACAGTGCTATGATTTCTTATTACTTTGGAGGTAAAACCGGTTTGCTCAGGGAGATTTTTTCTTCCTTTGTCGATTTGGTTTTGGCTGTTGTTAAGAAGTCCATGGACGAGTCGGCAGATCATTATGAATTGTGTGATAACAATGTAAGAAGATTTATAGATAATGCCCGTAAAAACCGGGATGTTTATCTGGTCGGACTCAGAGAACTTAATCATGACAGTCCTGATTTACAGGATTTAAGAGATACGTTGCAGGCCAAAGGGTGGGAACACTTTTCAAATCATCTTTCAAGAATGGGTTCAAGTGTTAAACATCCTGAAATAGTAAGAGATATTACCTTTACAGCGGTAATGGGGATTATTTTTTCAGATTATCTGCTTGGTGGCGGAACTTTTATTGATAATGATGAATTGGTGGAAACTTACAAAGGTGTCATTTCCAGTATTTTAAGGCTGGGAACACCGGAACTCTGGAAGTAATTTTTTTTACCCACTAACTAATCAACTGATTGATTAATTCAGCCCATTCATAGAGGAAAAAATCATGCGTAAAATGACGATATTTACTTTGCTGGCGATGTTGTTTTTATTGCCGGGGTGTAAAGAAGAAGTAAAAAAAGAACTTCCTGTCCGGCCTGTTCGGGTTTTGGAAATATCTAATAATACAAGCCCTGAACTGCGTACTTTTCCCGGGAAAGTTAAAGCTGTGCGAGAAGTAGGCCTTGCGTTCAGAGTTCCCGGGCAGATTGTTCGTTTTAATGTGAAAGAAGGCGATTATGTGAAAAAGGGACAAGCAATTGCAATGCTTGATCAACGTGATTTTCAGGCCGCAGTAGCTGATTTGCAGGCCAAACTTAACGGCGCACGGTCTATATTGAATGAAGCTAAATTGAATTATGAGCGGAATCGTAAACTTCTTGCTTCAGATACCATTGCACAAGCCTCTTTTGATTCAGCACAAAGTTCATTTGAAACAAGCCGCGCCAGCATGAATTCAATTTTGCAGGAGCTTATGAGGGCGAAACTGAATCTTCAATATACCGTTTTAACAGCACCTTTCAGCGGATCGATTGCTTATAAATCTGTTGATAATCACGAGTATATTCAAGCCAAAGAGCCTATTGTTCAACTCGAAGATCTTTCGACTCTGGATGTGGTGATTGATATTCCTGAAGCCGTATGGGTCAGGGCATTCAGCGGTAAGACTATTGAGAATGTAAAGGCTTTAGCCAGATTTGAATCATATCAGGATGAAACCTTTAAGTTGCAGGTAAAAGAATTTCAGACCAAGGCTAATCCTCAAACACAAACCTATGAAGTTACACTGAATATGGAAAACCCTGACGGCGTTTCAATTCATCCCGGTATGACTGCTGAAGTTGTGGCTAGTATGCCCGAAGCTGACGGAGTTAAGTCCGTGGCTATTCCCATTTCCGCTGTTTCAGGGGCTCCCGGGGAGAAAACGTATGTCTGGATATTCCATAATGGAGATGTTCAGAAGCGTGAGATTGAAGTCGGAAGAATATTTAAAGATATGTTTGAAGTTCACAAGGGAATCAACCCCGGTGAAATCGTAGTCGTTTCCGGTGTAAAATATTTGTATGAAGGTCAGAAAGTTAAGGTGCTCAAGGGTAGAATCGGGAGTAGAGGATGAGTCTGGCAAGATATACAATTGAAAAGAAGACTGTTTCAATAGTTTTGACTCTGGTTCTTTTGCTCGGCGGGATTATGGCTTTTCTGAATATGTCCAGATTGGAAGATCCAGAATTCACCATTAAACAAGCGTTGGTTATAACTAATTATCCGGGAGCGACTCCGGCGGAAGTTGCAGATGAAGTAACGGATGTTATTGAGAGTGCGGCTCAGCAGCTAAAACAGCTCAAAGAAGTTACCTCTATTAACAATCGCGGGCAGTCCATTGTTACGGTTGAAGTTGCAGAGAAGTACGACAAGAACACCTTGCCGCAGGTCTGGGATGAGTTGCGGAGAAAGGTGAATGATGCACAGAGAGCTCTCCCTCCGGGAGCCGGGCCTTCGTTTGTTATTGATGATTTCAGTGACGTTTACGGAATTTTGCTTTCGGTTTCAGGTGACGGCTATTCTCAGCAGGATCTTCAGGACTATGTCAGTTACTTGCGTAAACAATTGCTGCTGGTAGATAATGTGGCAAAGGTTTCCATCTGGGGAGATCGGCAGGAAACGGTTTTTGTTGAGATCTCGCGGGCTAGAATGGCTCAACTCGGGCTGTCTCTGGAATCTGTCTACAAAATGCTTTCTGAGCGGAATCTGGTTGTTAAAGCTGGTAATGTACGGGTTGGAAGGGAGTATATTGAAATAGCTCCGACAGGCGGGATCGAGTCTGTAGAAAGTCTGGGAGATTTATTTATACGGGACGTGAAAGGTGGAATGCTTGTTCCTCTGAAAGACGTAGCCACCATTCATAGAGGTTATCAGGACCCGCCGTCACGGATAATGCATTTCAACGGGAAATCTTCGATTGCTCTGGGTATTTCGATGATTCCTTCAAGTAATGTGGTTGATCTCGGGAAAGCGGTAGACCTTAAGCTTGAAGAGTTAAAGAGTGAAACTCCGATCGGCATAAATGTCGAAAATATTTATTTCCAGCCGAAAAGGGTTGAGGACGCTGTAAATTCATTTGTTCTTAATCTTGGCGAAGCTGTAGTGATTGTTATCATTGTACTTCTTTTGTTTATGGGAATGCAGAGCGGGCTTCTTATAGGAGCTGTTCTGCTGATAACAATTTGCGGGTCATTTATTTTTATTCAGATGGCGGGGGTCGCTTTGGAGCGTATTTCGCTCGGGGCGCTTATCATCGCTTTGGGGATGCTTGTAGATAACGCTATCGTTATTATCGAAGGTATCCTGATTCGTTATCAAAAGGGTGGCCGTAGAATTCAGTCAGCTGTTGATGTAGTGGAGCAGAATAAATGGCCTTTACTTGGAGCGACAGTCATAGCCGTGCTGGCTTTTGCCGGAATAGGTATGAGTCAGGACAGTGTTGGGGAATTTTGTAGATCTTTGTTCGTAGTTCTGCTGATTTCTCTGATGATGAGCTGGATTACGGCGGTAACCATTACCCCGTTGCTTTGCGAAATGTTTTTGAAACCGAAGGTCAGCGAAGGCGGAGATCTTTATAAAGGTTTCATCTTCCGGGTATATAAAAAAGTATTAGAGTTTTGTCTAAGGCGTAGAGCTTTCACCTTGCTTGTTCTTGGCGGGATGCTGGTTGCGTCCATTTACGGGTTCGGTTTCGTGAAGCAGAGTTTCTTTCCTGATTCTACTCAGCCACGCTTTTTTATACACTACTGGTTACCGCAAGGCACAGATGTAAGGGCAACTCGTGATGATATTGCTGAGATTGAGCGTTTCATTAAAAAGGATAAACGAGTTAAGAATATCACCTCTTTTATAGGAGAAGGTGCGCCTAGGTTTATTCTTACTTATGCCCCAGAAAAGTCGAATTCTTCGTATGGAATGATTTTAGTCGAAGTGAAAGATTATAGTACGGTTGACGAGGTGATGACCAAGTACAAAGAAGAGGTTAACGCCTTGTATCCGCAAGCAGAAGCGAAGTTTAAGAAATTTAAACTCGGACCGGGGAGAGAAGCTTCGTTCGAAGTTCGTTTCAGCGGACCGGATACGAAAATTCTTCGTGATCTTTCACGTGAAGCTCAGCAGGTAATGCTTAAATCCGGCAAGGCTGAATCCATAAGAGATAACTGGAGACAGGAAGTAAAAGTCCTCACTCCGGTGATCATGGAAGCTCAGGCTAAAATTGCCGGGATTACCCGCCCTGACCTTGCAAGGGCTATGAATATGTTCTTTTCCGGGGCAAGAGCCGGAGTCTACAGAGAAGGGGATAAGTTGTTACCGATTGTCATGCGGCCTCCTGAAAATGAGCGGCTGAATGTTGAGCAGATCGGTGATGTGCAGGTCTTCAGTCCTGTCGCTGGGCGTATGATTCCGGTTGAAGAGATTGTTTCAGGCTTTGCCACTGAAATGCAATACGGAATGCTTAAAACAAGAAATAGGATGTTGACGGTTACTGCTTCCTGTGAGCCTGTTTCAGGGTTGCCTTCGGTTTTATTTAATGAGCTGAGACCGCAAATTGAATCCATTAAAATCCCTGCCGGATATACTATGGAATGGGGCGGAGAGTATGAGGATTCGACCGACGCTCAAGCCAGTTTAGGTGGGTGTCTGCCTTTACCTTTTGCAATTATGGTTCTTGTAACCATAATGCTTTTCAACTGTTTGCGGATTCCGCTTATTATCTGGCTGACCGTTCCGTTGTCTATCATCGGTGTTACCGTGGGATTACTTCTCACGGGAGAGCCTTTCGGATTCATGGCTCTTCTCGGATTTTTGAGTCTGTCCGGTATGCTCATTAAGAATGCGGTTGTATTGCTTGATCAGGTCAATATTGAGCTCAAGGAAGGCAAGGAACCCTACATGGCCGTTGTCGATTCGTGTGTAAGCCGTATCCGGCCTGTCGCAATGGCGGCAGTTACTACCATTCTCGGTATGCTGCCTCTTGTAACAGATGCTTTCTTCTCGGCAATGGCAGTGACGATTATGTCGGGGCTTGCATTTGCAACAGTGCTTACGTTGCTCGTAGTTCCTGTGCTTTATGCTGTATTTTATAAAATAAAAAATCCTGTATAACTTCAGTATATAACAAAGCCTCTTGATACTTTTATATCAGGAGGCTTTGTGCTGATTGCCGTGGCAATATTAATCATTAGAGCAAAGGGCAGGCGTAGATATTCAGAGGGAGAGGGTGATCCTTCATGTATTTTTCAACATGTTTATTGAATTGATTCAGAAAATACGGGTTTTCATTTATGAAATTTTTAGAAAAATAAACACCTAGAGGCTTGCTTAAAAGAGTTATAATTTTTAAGCGGTTATGAATATTATGTTTTAAGATTTTATCAGTCATAACCATATCGTTTGCAAGCATGGCATCAAAGCGTTTAAGCAAAAGCATATTGAGTAGAAGCTCTGTGGTGGGGGGGGATGATGTGGCATTGTAGTTGTTGGTATTAAGCCATTTGAGCATGTTTGATCCCCGAAAACTGGCGACTGTAGCTCTTTTTTTGAAGTGTTCAGAAGCTGGGTCCAATGGATTTTCCTGAAGCATATACCAGTTCCATCTTTGTTCAGCGATAATGGCGGACTGCACTCCATATTGGTCACGGTCTTCACTCTTAGAGGCTGCGAAAAAACCGTCAACTTTCCCGTCCCTAGCTAAACGTTGCGCCCTGATCCACGGAACTACAACAATATTCAGTTTGATATTCATTTTGTTGAAGGCATACTTGACTACCCTTACAGCGCATCCATCAAATACCCCGTTTTCATCGTAGCAACCATAGGGACACAGGTTGTGTGTCGCCAGAGTTATTTTAGCAGGCTGAGCTGTCGCCGTGCAGGGAGAAGCAAATATCAGGATTATGAATATCAAAAATGTTGAAATTTTCATAAAGACTCCTCATTAGAGATATACTATATTATATGCGCTATCTCTATTATGAGGGTCAAGTGGTAGATCAGATTTTCTGTTCAACTTTAGTAAAGCAGGGGATGCACAGTGTCTGCCCTGAGAATCTTCTTGAGCGTGATTCCATCAGTTTTTCACCGCAAATTTCACAGTTAAGAGATTGCAGAATTTGGGCAGGGCGGGGCATGTTTATTTGCGGTTTATCTAGAATGAACATTTCTTCAAGATCTGCTTCCAAATACTGGGTTTCGACTTCAGACCGAACAGCTGTACATTGTTTTTCTTCTTCGTCTGTTGCCGTACCATTGGAAGAGACCTCCATCAGTCTGTTCATTTTCGCTCTGTTTTTTTCCAAAAAGTCGGGATTCAGCAATGCTCTAAACCCTTCCCCGTCTTCGCGTCTGAAAAATGTAAAAACCATTTTCCCGTGATCTTTAAAGAGCAGGTTGCCTTTTCCTACTGAGCATCCGGTGAGAAACTGGATTGCATCCACTCCGCACATATCTGTTTCACAAATGGCTACAAGCGAGGAATCCTTGTTATGTCCCAGTTTGTTTAAACACAGTTCTGATGCACGAATACCTACAGCCAGTCCGGGGCACTGATGACCGTGGAATTCTATAACTCTTTTAATTGTTTCGGGGCTGAAAAAATTATTCATTTGTAGTTCCTATTGGTTATGAATTGAGGCTGTTGCGTGTACATGGTCGTGGCTGTGCGTATGGCTGTGGTCAATTGCGTTTAAATCTTCAATGGGATGAATAACGGGACATCCGTTTCTGATTTCAATTTCAACAGGCACTCCATATACCGCTTCGATCATTTCCGGTGTGACACATTCAGTTGCGCCGCATCCGTAAATTGTTCCGTCTTTGAGAAAAATGAATTTGTCGGCGTAGCGGAGTGCTGTATTCAGGTCGTGCATGGTCATGATGGCTGAAACCATGTGCCCTTTCACAACCCCCCTGACGGTCCGCAGAATTTCCAATTGGTTTTTAAGATCAAGACTGCTGGTGGGTTCATCCAGCAAAAGAACTTCCGGCTCCTGAACAAGGGCTCTCGCAATGCTGACTTTTTGCAGTTCTCCGCCGCTTAATTGATCGATATATCTCAACGATAGATGGCATAAAGAAAGTCGTTTTAATGCCGCATCCACAATGCAGATGTCGTGGTCGCGGACCCGCCATTTAATATGTGGTTTGCGCCCCATAAGGACCGCATCGAAGACACTTAGTCGTGCTGGTTCAACCCTTTGCGGGACATATCCCAGCAGTTTTGCGATGTCGTCTGAACTGAGTTTGAAAACATCCCGTTCTTTAACGAGAACACAGCCCTGTTCGGGCTTGTGGATGGCGTTCAGACATTTGAGTAAGGTTGTTTTTCCAGCTCCGTTGGGACCGAGAATGGCAAGAAGTTCACCCTTATCTACGGAAAAATTAATTCCTTCAAGAATCGAAGTTCCGTTGTAGTTGAAATTAAGGCCGTTTACTTTGAGGTTTATCATTTATTTCCCCTTATTATCAGCCAGATAAAGACCGGAGCTCCTAGGAATGCTGTCAGTACCGACACAGGCAGTACGTTTGGTGCGAGCATAAGACGTGCGGCTGTGTCCGCTGTTAAGAGCAGGGCGGCTCCGAGCAGACATGACCCCGGAAGCAGAAATCTATAATCATCACCGATCATACGCCTGACCATGTGCGGACAGACTAGCCCTACAAATCCGATAATTCCCAGAAATGAAACTATTACGGAAGTCACAAGCGAGGCGAGCAGCATTCCTGTAAGTCTTATACGTTCGACCTTTACACCCAGACCTTTTGCTGTTTCGTCGCCAGCTTCAATGGCATTGAAATTCCAGCGGTTCAGGGTGAACCAGATATAGGCAATGAAAGTTACTACGCTTATTATTCCAAGTTCAGTCCATGTTGCTCTGGCAACGTCTCCGAAAGTCCAGAAAACCATGGCTGCCAGTTGAACGTCATCTGCAAAGTATTGTAGAAACATGGTTCCAGCTGTGAACAACGCTCCCAAGGCAACCCCTGTGAGAACCATTACTTCCGGCGTAGCCCGACGAAGCCGCGATATTGCAATGATCGCAAAGGTGGCAATCAGGCTGAAAGAGAATGCAACTGCTGTCGTTAAATAAGGGCTGTTAATAGTCACTGCGCCGACGTTTGAGCTGGCCATGGTCCCAAAGTCGAGGATCATGACAGAAACAGCGGCACCGAAAGCTGCCGCATGTGAAATCCCCAAGGTGAACGGTGAGCCGAGAGGATTTCGGAGAATTGCCTGCATTACTGCGCCGGAAACAGAAAGCCCCGCCCCGGCAGCAATTGCTGTGAGGGCTTGGGGCAGTCTGATATTCCATATTATGAGATCGAATCGTTTGGATATAGTTTCTCCAAACAGAGTACGAAGCGTTTCCGAAAATGAGATAGAAACAGGTCCCATTCCGATGGACGAAGTAAATACTATCGCAGTGATAATAAATCCTGCGACAATGAATAAAGACTTGCGCCTAATATGTTTTGCATACTCCGGCGGGATTTGTCCGTCATTAAAGTGCATTGACTACCTCAAAACCAGCTTGTCGAATGCTTTTTCTTTAAAGGCATTATCCATCTCATTAAATACAGGCTTTCCGACCATGAAACTGTATATTTCATCGGCTTTAGCTTTAGGATCAATGTCCGCAAATTTTTCAGGGTACAAAACTTTACCTACATAAAAAGCATCTGCGATTATTGAACCGTAATTCCGCGAATACCAGTTATAAGGCAGAACTGTATAAACTTGATCATTAATTACGGCATCAAGGCTCTTGTAAACTGGATCAGTTTTAAGTTCATTAATGGCGCTTGCTTCATCGCCAAGCTGGCAGGTTGAGATGTCCATAAATAAAATTTCAGGATTCCACGCTACAATCTGTTCTTTTGAAACATTTGCATGTTGCAATGGTTTGCCCTGTTCTTTCGGCGGACAGGCTACGTTTTTAGCATTAACGAAGAGAAAAGGAGGATAGGCCGGTTCAGTGGATTGAAAACCGTGAGGCCCTTTTTTTGCAATTCCGCCTATGTAGCAGGATTTGCGCTGTGATTCAGGGACGTTCGCAGTTCTCTTTTCCAGATCATTGATGTTTTTTTCGATGAAATTACAGACTTTTTCAGCTCTTTCAGATTTGCCGACAACATCACCCATAAGTTTGAGTGAGTTGTAGATCAACTGCCTTTTGGTTGCGATGCTGCTGTATGTCAGACAGATCACCGGAATTCCGGTTTTTTCCTGCAATTTGTCAGGATCGAAGCCCATTCCTTTAAATGTTTTGAAAATAACCTGTGGTTGCGGTTCAAGGGATAGAATCAGTTCAGGATTGTCGTGCCCCCTGAATTCGCCGAAGAGCGGTTGATCTTTAAACTGCGGATTAGCCATTGCGTATGGACGCGAATCAAATCTGCTTTTCCTTTTTTCAATGCTGTCGACTCCGACAATAAGATCTTGTCCCTGAAGATAAGTAAGATAGCGCAAGCATCCCGGCCCTGAGCAGAGAACCCGATCAACTTTGTCAGGAATTTCAACGGTGCGCCCGGCCATGTCGGTGATAGTTCTTGTTCCTGCATACGCCGGCAGGGACATGCAAAGCGAGGTTAGTGCTGTCAGAAGAACCAATAGGAGCTTACTCATGTACACCTCTAATTTGAATTTGGAGTCTTTTAGTGTGGATATATCAAGTATAATTGCACGTTAGACGTATACATAATAGAAAATCGTGTCAAGGACGAGCGGGGTAAAAGTTGTACACATGAACATAAAAAATCCCCCTGAAGCATCACATCTCCGCCAGCTAAACCTATTGGGTCGGGGTTTATGAACCTGCCGATGGCGGGAGAATATTCACGATATCCGAAGTGAACCAATCCGGTATCTTTATCTGTCAATTCCGCTGCGAATCCAAGGCATACATCCAGACTGACTCCGCTATCGAGTAATGCATTGCCAAACGAATCATATATAATTTGTTTTTAGCTTATTATCCATATGTGTGGGGAAAAATGTTCCAATGTAAAATCGGTGTTAAGTAATTAATATCAAATTATTTCATCAAAGATGGTTCAACCGTGCAAAGAATAGATCCAGAATATTTATTTAAAGCTGTTAGTGGATTGATTGCTTCAATGACCAAAACTAAATCATCGCCAGCTCCTGGAAACGGTAAATTAAATGTTAATAGAACAGCAGAAAGAGGGCCATTTATGGACGCGGAGTAAGAAACTGTATTTGAAGGAGAAAGGGTTGTTCCTTTTTCTAAAATTTTTCCTTTGGAAGTAAATTTATAATTTAAAGTGCCTTTTTCTGAGTAAAATGATTTTATATCATCTTTAGGTATTGAGATTAGAAGATCATATTCGGTTTTATATTTGAAGTTGATCGGTATAGACAGCCTTTCACCTTTCTTGGCTGCGTCAAAATGGCCTTCAAAAATAGGTTTATAGTATCTATCGCCCATAAAATTTGCCTGAAATACATTGGAATTGTATATATAAATGGAAAGGATAAAACCTAAGACTATATAGATAGCGGCTAAAATTTTCATATATCCTTATGTTAGGAGGAGAAAACCTAAAGCATCTCCCCCCCCTTTTTTTTAATTGTTATTTTTTATCTTTTTTCTGAATATTTTCACATTCGTTTGTAAAATCCTCAGTATAATCCTGACAGTTATTATCTTTTCCCTTATAATTTTTTGGTGTATACTTTCCAGTTTTGGTAATATTTTTTTCAGCTTGCCGTGCTATTTTGTCGTCAAAGTGTTTTCCTATCGGAGTAGATTTACCCACTTCGTCATGTGTAATCCCTTTATTAGAAAATCCTGAATTAGTCTTTTCTCCCTTAGTTTCATCGGCATCATCGTATTTTATAAATTCATGCTTGAGTTTAATATTGTTGTCGTCGAGAAGTTGGTCAAGTTTTTTAGGAAACCCCTTTGCTAGGCGACCAAGGGGCGTTGTTGCATATACAGCTTCTTTGAGCATTATGCCACTTGGTTCATCTAAAAATTCAAGCCCCTTTAATCTTCTTTCATAAACTTGAGCCAACCCCGTCCGATCCACAAAATTAATAGGATCATCCAAACAAAAACCATAAACATCCACATCCCCGCCAGCGAAACCGATTGGGTCGGGGGTTATGAAGCGGCCGATGGCGGGATCATATTCACGATATCCGAAGTGAATTAATCCCGTGTCTTTATCGGCCAGACCTGCGGAAAAGCCCACGCAAGTATCAAATTTTTCATTACTATCGAATAGCAAATTACCAAACGAATCATATATAATCCGCTTTACCTCATTACCCCTTTCATCCGCAACCATGAAAATTGAACCGACTTGATCGGTAGCGAAATAAAAGGTTTTTCCTTCGTAAGTCATTGCAACTGGATCGCCTTCTTCGTTATAGGAAAATACTTTCGGGTGTAATCCTTCCCCGTCTGTCACGGCAACCAACGTGGTTAAATCCTGCCAGAGATATTTTTCTACGACCTTACCGTTGATAGATTTCGCAATTCTTCTTTCGTTTGGTGATAGGTTTGAGATTCCGCCCCTGTAAAAAAAACAAAAAAATCCCCCTGAAGCATTAAGCCTCAAGGGGATTTAATTACGTATGGTCTTTTAAATTAAACTTATGCCGCAGTCGGAGGAGTGAAAACACGTGCTGCAAGATCCTTATCAAGCATGAACATACCGTTTCCTTGAGTTCCGGCAAGCTTAAGCTTGTTCAGAATTTCGTTAACGTTATCTTCTTCTTCAACCTGCTCAGTTACGAACCATTGCAGGAAGATGTTTGTTGCGTGATCTCTTTCATCAATAGCAAGATCAACAAGGCCGTTGATAAGTGCGGTTACCTTCTTTTCATGCTCAAGAACAGCTTGCACAGCTTCAAGCGGGCTGGCCCAGTCCTGCTGTGGAGCTTCAATCGCTGTCAGTAAAACTTTTCCGCCGCGTTCGTTGATGTAATCGTAGAATTTCATGGCGTGAAACTGTTCTTCTTTAGCCTGTACTCTCATCCAGTTTGCAAAGCCGCTAAGTCCGGTGTCGCTGAAGTAAGCGGACATGGAAAGATAGAGGTATGCTGAGTACATTTCAGCGTTCAGATGTTCGTTAAGAGCTTTTTCAAGAACTTTATTAGACATTTATTAAGTCTCCGTATTTATTTAAAATTGTTGTTTAGTAGCCGATATCTTCATCAGTAATTTTGGTTGCAAAAATCTTGTGCATCCAGAACTGATAAGCGATTACAAGAGGTACCATTGTCAGAGCCACGGTCAGCATGATTTTAAGGGTCAACTGACTTGAAGCGGCATTGTGAATGGTAATCGAGAAAGCCGGATTGATGCTTGAAGGCAGCAGTGCCGGGAACAGTCCGATAATTCCGAACATTGTTG
Source organism: Maridesulfovibrio ferrireducens (assembly GCF_900101105.1). Classification (NCBI taxonomy): domain Bacteria; kingdom Pseudomonadati; phylum Thermodesulfobacteriota; class Desulfovibrionia; order Desulfovibrionales; family Desulfovibrionaceae; genus Maridesulfovibrio; species Maridesulfovibrio ferrireducens. Next base: position 484,410 of record NZ_FNGA01000001.1, on the reverse strand, counting down.
TGGAGAAAATGAGCGCTGCGGAGCAGGTCCAAGCCAGCCACCATTTCTGGGCCGATATGTATGTTCTGACCATAACGATTGCAAAAATCGGAATGAGCAGGATCAGCAGCAGAATCGGATTTGTCAGATAGTTGCTGAGCAGCTTGGTGTAGATTCCGGTGAGGGCCAGAAAAGCAGCATATACAGCAACTAATATAGGCCAGATTGCAGCTGCAAGGTTGCCTGCGCGTGCATTTAGATCACCTGTCGTACGTACTGCCAGCCATAAACATCCGTGTATTGCGAACAGAAGTACAAACAGCACTCCGCCTGCGAGTCCGTAAGGGTTCAGCAGAGTCAGCAGACCGCCCTGAAAAACGCCTTCTGCATTGATTGGAATTCCCTGGAATATGTTCGCGAAAGCTACACCCAGAAGAAGCCCCGGAAGCGCACTGCCGACGACCATAGCGCCATCCCAGAATTTACGGGACCAGTCGGATTCAACCAGTCCTCTGAATTCAAATGCTACGCCGCGAAGAATAAGCGCCATAAGCAGAAGCATCAGAGCTGTGTATAGTCCGCTGAACATTACAGCATAAGCTTTCGGGAAAGCTGCGAAGGTAACTCCGCCCGCTGTGACCAGCCAAACTTCGTTACCGTCCCAGAAGGGGCCCATTGAATTATAAATTGTCTTTTTATCTTTTTCGCTTTTGGCGAGAAAAGGCATCACTGACCCTAGTCCCAGATCATACCCATCGAGCATGAAATAGACGGCCCAGAGCACTCCCCATAATAAGAACCATATAGTTTCCAGCATATTAATCTCCTTGACTTGCAGAGTTTATTAAAGCTCTTAAGCCTTCGTTGGTTCAGGGCCTTTGCGTGCAAACTTGGTCAGCAGGAATATTTCACAGGCACCGAGCATGGTGTAAAGTAAAGTAAGCCCGATGAAAGAGAATGCGACCTGACTTGTCACGATGGGAGAAACCGCATCGCTGGTCTTCATTATGCCGTATACAATCCACGGTTGTCTTCCGACCTCCGCAACAGCCCATCCTGCCCATATGGCAATGTAGGGAAGGGGGATTGCGTAAAGCATGACGCGAAGCAGCAGTCTGTTTTCAACTAGATTTTTTCTCTTTGTCCAAGCCCATATGCAGAGGAGCGGGAAGAGTGACCCTAGTCCGACCATTAAGCGGAAGGAAAGGAAAGTAACCAAAACAGGCGGACGGTCTTCTTTCGGCCATTCTTTGAGTCCTTTAACAGGAGCATCAAAGGAGTTGAAAGCTAAGAAGCTAAGTCCGCCGGGGATTCCGAAAAGTTCAACTGCGTTTTCTTCTTTTGCTTCATCAGGCATTGCAAGAAGATACATGGGAGCGCTGTCTGTTGAATCCCAGAGAGCTTCCATTGCAGCAAGTTTGGCAGGTTGCGTGTGTGCTACTTCCTGTGCGTGTCCGTGACCCTGCACCGCAACCGCGATGGAGAATATGAAGGCACAAATCATGCCCATTTTAAATGACTTGGTGAAGAACTCAATTTCATTTTTGCGGAGCAGGTGGTAGGCGCTGACTCCCATGAGGAAGAATCCGGCAACAACGAAGGCGCCGAAGCCGTTGTGAAGAAATTGTGACCACCCGAAAGGATTTGAAAGTACTGTAACAAAATCGTCGAGTTCTGCGCGTCCGTTACGGATTACATATCCAACTGGATTCTGCATCCACCCGTTGGCAAGAATAATCCATATAGCCGAAATATTTGAGGCAATTGCAACAATCCATATACAGGCGCAGTGCATTTTAGCGGAAAGTTTTTTCCAGCCGAAAATCCATGCAGCAATGAAAGTTGATTCCATAAAAAAGGCGACGGTGGCTTCAATCGCCAGCAGTGAACCAAAGATGTCACCAACATATATTGAGTAGCGGGACCAGTTGGTTCCGAATTGAAATTCAAGGGTTAGTCCGGTTACTATTCCGAGAACAAAGTTAATGACAAACAATTTTCCCCAGAATTTAGTCATCCGCAGGTAAACTTCTTTTCCGGTGCGCACATAGTAGGTTTCCATGATGGCAATCATTACGGAAAGACCTAAAGTAAGGGGCACAAAAATGAAGTGGAACATAGTTGCCATGGCGAATTGAAGCCTTGACAGCATAAGAACATCCATCATTCCTCTCCTTGTTCAGAGTTACAATTATTCCCCGGAAATTTTTTCGAGGGCCTCTTGCGCCAATTGTCCGACAGCCACAGATTGCAGCAATCGATCCTTATAAATATTAATAGAAGTTTGCCTGTCTGTGAGTTTTTCAAGCTGTGTTACAGCCCCCTTAGATTTAAGCCCCCCAAGGGCCCAGCAGGCAATCCCGACAAGCGCAGGGTCACTACTGCCAAGAAATTTGATTAGATCGTCGGTCGCTGGTTTGACGATATCAGGTCTGTTTTGTGCAAGTCTGGCAACTCCCCAAATGGCCCCTCGAAGCAGCAAGGTAAACTCAAGATAGTTTTCCGGTTTTCCTTCCTCTTCATGGATGTAGCTGAGAAGGATTCTGCCATATTCATCAGCCAGAACTTTGTTTGAAGCTGTAATTTCGCCCATTGCTTCAGGTACGCCCCATCCGCATCCGCCTGATTCTTCGTTGAGCATCCACATTATTCTGCGCATGACTATTCTGGCTCGCGCAGCATCTTCTGCAAACATTCGGTCAACCACTTGTCCGAAGGATGAAATTCCGTGCCAGCGGACAATTTCAGAAGGAGCACAAAGAGAGGAAAAAAGAGGGGCGATGAGGGTTTGCATAGGATGATCTTTCATGAGTTCAGAAATTTTCTGTTCCCAGTTTTCATCTGCAAGGGCCGTTATGACCGCTTTTTTTACCTGCCGTCCAACTGCCATGAAGTTTGATCTCCTTGTTGTACGGGCGGAACATATGTTCCGCCCGTTGGTTGCCTGATAATTAGGCGTTTTTAGCTTTTACAGCTTTTGCGATTTCGCGGCCAAGTTCATAACATTCCTCAAAGGATTTATGATTAGGGCGGTTTTTAACTTTAATATTAGGCTCAATGATGTCCATGTTCATTTTTTCAAGCCAGTCCTTGAGAATCTTGACGCATTCTCCGGACCAGCCGAATGAACCGAAACAAGCCCCTATTTTGTTCTGAGGTCTCAACCCTTTTACGTAAGTCAGAACATCAGCCATTCCGGGGAGAATTCCGTTGTTATGAGTAGGGGAGCCTATAATGACTGCGCCCGCGTCAAAAACTTCGGACATGACATCGCTGTGGTGGTTAGCCTTAACGTTCATAAGTCTAACGCTGACGCCTTCGTCTGCGATACCGGAAGCGATTGCTATTGCCATGTTTTCTGTGGATTTCCACATGGTATCGTAAAAGATAACAGCTTTGTTTGTGGTTTTTTGTGCTGCGTATTCTGCGTATTTTCCAAGAGCGAATCCAACATCTTCGCCTCTGAACATCAAACCGTGATCAGGGCAGAGCATGTCGATGTCGAGGTTCAGTTCTCCGAAGAATTCAAGAGTTTTCAGAACTTTGGAGGAATAAGGATTAACGATGTTTGCATAGTACTGAGCCATGAGGTCAGATACTTTTTCTTTGCTGACTTCATCCACGAATCTTTCGCTGGTTGCCCAGTTCTGTCCGAAAGCATCACTTGAGATGAGCATTTTTGCTTCAGGAATGAAGGTGAACATGTTGTCAGGCCAGTGCAGCATTTTGGTTTCGTAAAAACGAAGTGTCTTTTTACCCAGAGATATTTCATCTCCGGAATTTGCAACAACTATAGGCCAGTCTTCGCAGTCAAAGAATGTTTTGAGAGCCTTGGCTCCCATAGGAGAAATGAAAATTTTCTCAGGCTTGCAAAGTTCAACCATACGGGCAAGGCAGCCTGAATGGTCTGGTTCAAGGTGGTTAACAACAATATAGTCGATCTTTTCAAGTTCAGTCAGATTGGAGACAGAACAAAGAAACTGACTTTCAAATGCAGCCGGAACTGTATCAACTAGGACTTTCTTATCATCATCAATATAAAAGGCATTGTATGTTGTGCCTTTGGAAGACAGAGCATAGCCATGAAAGTTGCGGCAATTCCAATCAACGGCTCCTACCCAATGTATTCCTTCTTTAATTTCAACAGGTCTCACTTTTAATCCCTACTACGTTTAGAAGTTTAAGATAGAAAGCCGGGATTTTCCCGGCTTTCTGTGTAAATGATACTAATTAAAAATCGAGGAGTCTTAAGACTCAGGCTCGAAATCGTCTTTGGATGCTCCGCAGACAGGACATTCCCAATCTTCCGGGATATCTTTAAACTCTGTTCCAGCAGCAATTCCGCCATCAGGATCACCAACAGCAGGGTCGTAAACCCAACCACAAATAGTGCATAAGTATTTCATTTTAAAAACTCCGTTCAGTTATTAAAGGTAGATTAACCAAGGGGCTTAAAAGATTTTTTAGTAGATCCGCAAATAGGGCATTTCCAATCTTCAGGGAGATCTTTAAACTGTGTCCCTTTTTCGATTTTGCCTTTTTTATCCCCTTTATCAGGGTTGTAAATATAACCACAGTTGCTCACCTGGCATTGGTACATTTCGCTTGGTTCAGCCATTTTAATATCCTCTTTTTTAATAAGGGTTAAGCTTTCCAGAGACCGTGCAGGTTACAGTATGCGCGGGCGGCAACAGGAGCGGAACCAAATTTACAGCCACAGAAATCAGCTTCGGGAGTATCGCCCGGATTGAGTTTTTTCAGGTAGCGATCGTTTCCTGAAACAAGTTCAATCCATTCAATATAATGTTTTTCGTCCATTGGATGAGCTACAGAACCGACTTTAACTTTGTATCCGCCTTCAATCTTTTCAATGACGGGAACATGTTTTTCTTTTGCTGCATCAACGGTGTTTTCAGTGATGAGTTTCATGTCAGCTCCGCAGCAAACGAGGTTGCCGGGTCCGGCATGCATAACCATTGTGATATTACCGCAAGCTTCGCATTTGTAGACTTCAAATAATTGGGCCATTGTACTCTCCGTTGCAGGGGTTAAAAATTAGTAATTTTCACAAACAAGCTGAAAGTGGGCCTGTGGATGGGCACATGCTGGACACTGTTTAAGAGCTTCTTTGCCCTCGCGAGTGTAACCGCAATTCTGACACTGCCATACCACGCATGTATCTTTTTCAAAAACCTTACCGTCTTCAATATTTTTAGCAAGGGCTACGTAACGTTTTTCGTGAAATTCTTCTGCAACAGCGATAGCTTTAAAGATGGCGGCAATTGATGTGAACCCTTCTTCTTCTGCAATTTTAGCAAAAGAAGGGTACATGTGTTCCCATTCTTCTTTTTCACCGGCGGCAGAAGCCATGAGGTTTTCAGCTGTTGTTCCGACAATTCCGGCAGGGAAAGCTGCAGTTACTTCTACATCTCCGCCTTCAAGAAGTTTGAACAGACGTTTAGCGTGTTCTTTTTCCTGATTAGCCGTTTCTTCAAAAATTTTAGAAATCTGAACGAAACCTTCTTTTTTGGCCTGTGAAGCAAAATATGTGTAGCGATTGCGGGCCTGTGATTCACCGGCAAAAGCAGTCAGTATATTCTTTTCGGTACGAGATCCTTTTAATCCAGCCATGATGCTTTCTCCTTTGAACTTATTTTTAGATTCGGTGTTATTATGCTGCACTACTATTAAAAGTATCAGCTAATAAAATATATGTCAGTTTTTTTTTTGTAAATTATCAACTGACATAAACAACTGTTGTTTTAGAAATACAATCGAGTCTAAAGGGCTGTTTTTAACAGCTGTTTTTGCATTCCGGGCATAATCCATAGTATTCAATTGTACATCCGGTAATTTTATACCCTTTAGCTTCAAGTTGGTCCGGGATCGGGACATTCACATCAAAAGTGATGTCGTCGACTTTGCCGCACTCAGTACATCTCATGTGAGGATGCGGCATAGCATTCCCGTCGAACCTGTTTTTTCCGCCGGATTCGATTTTGAGGATTACTCCGTTTGAAGCCATCAACTCCAGATTTCTGTAAACAGTACCCAGGCTGATGTTAGCAAGCCTTTTTCTGACCAGCTCATAAAGTTCATCGGCTGTCGGATGGCATGTGACACCCTTTAATTCTTCAAGAATCAGTTCTCGTTGTTTTGATCTTCTTTGTCCTATTTTCATAATGACCTCTGCTAATACTGATAGTAATAATTCTCGTTAGTGTCAATGCCTTTTGAGATTATTAGCTTGTTTTAATGGAGGAAACACAAAAATATTGCATTAATATGAATGATCGGGCTTTATGTGGATATTATAAATTAACCCTTATGAACATTAATAGATCTCTTGCAGTCATCAACAATTAGAGCTATCCCTTTAATAATTAGATTAATTTGTTGTTAAGGAGAAGTTTTGCCCAGTCTCAAGACTTTAATTCTCCACCCGGACGCAGAGGTCCGCTCGGTTATCCGGCAGAGCCTGCGAGGTGTGAAAGTTGTGCGTGTTCTCGGTGAAACGGTACTCGCTGACGAAGCTCTCGAGCTGCATAAAGAAGTCGGTTACGGTATTATTTTTGTTGCCCTTGATTTTCCTGAAGGGATCAGCGGAATAGAACTGGCGCAGGCTATGGGGGCCAGCAAGAATAAACCGGGCCTTATTTTTATCGCGGAAGATGAGACCAAAGCTTATCAGGCTTTTGAGCTTGGAGCTGTTGATTATCTTATCTGGCCGCCTGATGAAGAAAGAATGGCTAAGACTGTCGAGCGTATTTCCAGATTTAAAAGTCATTTCCGCGAGGTTCCTGAACCTTCGGACTGGAAAGAGTCCGGTTCCGGCGTTGAAACAGGCGAAGAGACTTTGCAGCTCCCTCTTGAAGAGGAAGAGCAGGACCGATTCCTGGCCGCTCTAAAGCATGCATGGGATTATTCTCAGACCCGTCAGCCGGAAATTGAAAAGCTTCCCGTTAATCAGGACGGGCGCATGATTCTTATCCCGTATACTCAGATAATCTTTGTAGAAGCTTACGAAGATTATTCCTATGTACATACCGCAACTCAAAAATTTCTGACTTCACACAGGCTTAAGACTCTTGAAGAGCGTCTTGAGCCTCACCGTTTTTTTAGAGTTCATCGCAAATATCTGGTAAATCTTGAGATGGTGACGGAAATAGCTTCTCTTCCCGGTAGCAATTTTATGTTGCGTACGGCAGGGCGTACTCGTATCGAGCTGCCCATCAGTAGAAGACGAATCGGTAAGCTGAAACAAATATTGGGGATGTAGTGATGCCGTTCATCGAATTTCCTCCGCCGTTTGTCGAATATGATATGCAAAGATCTACCGGTATGTGTATTAATGAAGCTGGAAGAATGACTGCCGTTTTTAAAAAGATATTTTCAATTGAGGTTTGCTTGGGCGCATCAACAAAGGGAGTGTGGTATGAGTCATCCTGAAGTTCTGGATAGTCTCCTGCACGAAGAGCGGGTTTTTAGACCCTTGCCGCAGATGATAATCGAGGCCGGTATAAATCCACAGGATTTACGGGCTGCTCGTGATCGTGCGGATTCTGACCTCTGTGCCTATTGGGAAGAAGCCGCCGAAGAACTGGACTGGTTCACCAAATGGGATCAGGTGCTCGACGACTCAAAAGCTCCTGATTACAAATGGTTCACGGGGGCTAGATGTAACATTGTTTACAATGCGCTCGATCGTCATATCGAGACAGTTAATAAAAACCGCCTTGCCCTTATATGGGAAGGTGAGCCGGGCGATTCCCGCCAGTTTACATATTATGAACTCTACCGCGCGGTAAACAGATTCGCCAACGGCTTGCGCGCTCTTGGCGTAACTAAAGGGGACCGAGTTGTTCTCTATATGCCTCAGCTCCCTGAAACAGTTATTTCAATGCTTGCCTGTGCTAGAATCGGAGCGGTGCATTCACTTGTTTTTTCCGGTTTTTCCGCAAAACATCTTCGTGAGCGGATCAGAGAAATTCAGCCACGCGTTGTGGTCACTGTTGATGGTTTTTACCGTAACGGACAGGTTATCAGGCTGAAAGAAGCCGTTGATCACGCACTTCTTGATAGTCCGGCAGAAAAGCTTGAGTCAGTGGTGGTTGTTCATAGGGCGAACGTTGAAGTGGAGATGGATTCAGCCAGAGATTATTGGTATGAAGATATTGTCCGCCACGAGCGGGCTCATGCCTCCTCTGAAATAATGGACTCCAATGATCCGCTCTTTATTTTGCATACCTCAGGGACAGCGGGTAAGCCAAAGGGAATCATTCATTCTCACGGTGGCTACATGGTTGGTGTGCATAGAACTTTCAAATGGGTCTTTGACCTTAAGCCGACAGATATTTTTTGGTGTTCAGCTGATCCGGGCTGGATAACCGGTCATAGTTATCTGGTTTACGGGCCGCTTTTAGCGGGCACTACCACTGTAATGTATGAAGGGCATGCTCTTTATCCACAGGCCGACAGGCTTTGGAATATTATTTCTAAGTACGGTGTTTCGATTTTCTACACGTCTCCTACTCAGATTCGTACTTTAATGAGATTCGGGCATCGTTACCCGGACCAGCACGACCTTTCCACCCTGCGCATTCTCGGGGCGGTTGGTGAGCCTTTCAATCCTGAAGCATGGATTTGGTTCTACGAAAATATTGGGAAAAGTCAGTGTCCGGTTCTTGATACATGGTGGCAGACCGAGACGGGTATGATTATGATCAGCCCTATGCCTGTATCAGTTCTTAAACCTGGTTCCGTAACACGGGCTCTTCCGGGAATTGACGCGGATGTTGTAGATTTGGAAGGCAATTCTGTTCCTGCCGGCAAAGGCGGATTTCTCGTAATCAAAAAGCCATGGCCCGCCATGTTCAGTGCTGTTTTAAATGATGACCGCGCATTGGTGGATCATTACTGGGGAATTATTCCGGGGATGTTCTATGCCGGAGATGTGGCCCGCAAAGATGAAGATGGCTATTTCTGGATTCAAGGCCGTGCGGATGACGTGCTTAATATTTCAGGGCATCGCGTCGGTTCAGCTGAAGTGGAAAGTGCTTTGACGAGTCATCCGGATGTTGCCGAAGCCGTTGTTATCGGGGTGCCGGATAAGATCAAGGGAGAAGTTGCAAAGGCTTTTGTCACCCTTATTTATGATGCTATGGAATCTGATGAGTTACACAAAGAACTTGTAGATCATATTCACCGCGAACTTGGACCAATCGTTGTAATTAAAAGCATCGAATTCTGCGATGAACTGCCAAAGACTTCAAGCGGTAAAATTAAACGGCTGACTTTAAAAGAACGGGAAGATTCATAGATCGTCCGGCGGTTTTGTAGTCGGGCCGGGAAAGTTATTTCTTAATAAAAAAGCCCCTGAAAACATAGTTTTCAGGGGCTTTTTGCATGATATATAATGAGAATCTATCTGGCTAACATTGCGCGAAGGATATCTGCACATCCTTCTGCTTCGTGAGCCATTTCGCTTAGGCAATCTACGAAGTGCATAAGCTGGTAGATGTCTTTAAAATCCATATCAGATTTATAGATCTTGTCGGTTAGAGCCTTTCTCAGTTCGACCGCTTTGGCATAATGCCTGCGGACTTTTCTGATCTTTCTTTTGGTATTTGCACGATCAAGGGAAGTCCCGTCGTTGAGTTCGATGGTTGCCTTGAGTGCCGGACCGAGACGCATAGTAGTATCGTTAACTTCTGAAAGAAGGATAATTAAATCTTTCTGATAGATTTCAGGGATACTGACCTTACGCATGCCGAGCCAGTGAAGAGCTTCCTGTGCGTAGTCGAGGATGTTGTCCTGACTGCGTGTGTAGTTAAAGAACAGAGTCTTATCAACAGACATGAACATACTGTGCGGCAGGTGATTACGAATAGATCTTTTGATCTTGTCGGCTTCACTCTCTACCTTGTCGATCTGAGCAATAAGATCTCCGAAGTCTTTGCAGGTTGAATCTCCTGTTACATAGCATTCAACTGAGTCATTAATTATTTGAATGCATTCAGCAATTTTATTGTAATGCTTTGTTAATCCTTCCATAGGATTTTTAGAAACTATAAGAGCTAGAAAGGGCAGACGAAAACGCATGTTGGCCTCCTTAAATTTAATATTATAAACAAATCCACTTGAGTATTGTGAATATGATAATGCTTGTAAGTGCTGCGATAGGTACTGTTAGTACCCAATAAAGGACAATTTTACCAAGAATTTGAAAATTAACCGCAGAAAAACCTCTCGCCAGACCTACTCCGACAACTGAACCTACAGCCGCATGGGTAGATGATACAGGAAGACCCATGTTTGAAGCAATCAGAACTGTTGTTGCTGCACCAAAATCAACTGCGAATCCTCGAGTATTTGTAAGTACAGTGATTTTTGTGCCGACTGTTCCCATTACTTTGTATCCGAGAAGAGCAATACCTATCGCTATACCTACTCCACCCATGACCAGCAATCCGAGGGGAACATCTGCTTTGGCGAGGAGTACATGTTGTTTTGATATGAGATAGATTGCTGCCACTGGGCCGATTGCGTTGGCAACATCATTTGCGCCCTGAGACAGGGCCACATAGCAGGATGTTCCGATCTGGAGTTTTCTGAATGTTTCTTCGACAGCTTCAGCTCCCTGCTCAGGATCTCCCACCAGTTTATTAACAGCCAGTTTTCCGCCAAGCCAAACAACTCCGGCAATAGCAAAAGCAAGTGCCAGCGAGCCGAAGAATGGAAGGTTTAAACTTTTGCCGACCGGTGTTTTATATAAAAAGGAAAGAGCGATAAGCAGAACCGTTAATCCCATCCATATTGGAGCCCATTTTTTGGCTTGATGAATAAAGTCTTTTTGAAAAAGGATTGTTTTTCGAATGTGGGTGAATATAAGATAAGCGATGGTTGCAGCGAAAAAAGGTGAAATAATCCAAGACATAACGATCCCGACCATTTTCATCCAATTTACTACATCCGGTCCGCCTGCAACAAGTCCGAACCCCAGAATACTACCCACAATGGAGTGGGTCGAAGATACCGGCAGGGCTGTAAGTGTTGATATTAAGACCCATAAACCCGCAGCTAATAGCGCAGAAAACATGCCTACCATAACTACTTTAGGGTCTGCGATTACATCTGCGTTGATGATTCCTTTACTAACCGTTGCAGTTACTTGCGAACCTAGGAATACGGCTCCGGCAAAGTTTAGAGTTCCTGCAATGAAAACCGCCTGTTTGATGCTGATAGCTTTTGCCCCAACCGCAGACGCCATGGAGTTCGCCACGTCGTTTGCACCTAGGTTAAAGGCCATCATGAACCCTGCGAACAGGGACAGGTAGAAAAACACATCATAAATATCCATTAAAGATAAACCTCTTATTGAAAACTTATAAAGTTTTGTCGGCGTGATTAGCCGTTTGCTACCGGGAGCTTCACACAAAATGAGGAGCCGGTTCCGGTAGCTGTATCAGCAGGGCTTTCAACCCATATGTCACCATTGAAGTTACGAACAAGACTGCGACAGATAGCAAGTCCCAATCCTGAGCTGCCGTTTTCGACAGCATTTTCATCCAATTTAAAGAAACGTTCGAAAATTCTTTCAGTATCGGAAGGAGTAATTCCAGGGCCTTCATCAATAACTTTTGTAGTTATCGAGTCTCCCTTCAGTTCTGTTTCTATTTTGATAGAGCTGTTTTCCGGAGCATATTTGATAGCATTTTCCAGCAGATTTTCAAAAATCTGAATTAATCCTTCATCTGTACCTACAACAGGATTTTCAGCAATATGTCCTGTTGTTATCTTTATTTTTTTTGAGGCAGCTTGTTTTGTCAGATTGTTAATGCTGTGAGTGATCGTTTCATTCAGACTCGTCGGTTCTGAGCGAAGCTTTTTGCCGGAGTATTCGCTGCGGGCAAGTGCAAACATGCCTGTAATTACTTTTGACATGTGGTTGGCATTGTCGAGAATTATGTTCAAAAATTTTGAAAGAGTGTGATTGTCCTGCGGTGGATTGTCTATAATGGTTTCAGTATATCCTTTGATGCTTGTAAGCGGAGTACGAAGCTGGTGCGAAGCATTGGATACAAAGTCTCTAAGTACCATTTCAATCCGGCGGACTTCACTGATGTCATGGAAAACAAGAATTAATTTGCGGCGACTATTGGAGTCATTGAAGGAACATATCGTGACGTTCATTGAACGGCCGTCAGGGAAGTCTAAAATTATTGAGTCGGATTTGACGTTGTTTAGATTATTGATGATGACGTCGACGGAGTCCTGAATTTCATGACGGGTGAGGACTTCAAGAGGCATGCGCCCTTTGCTGTTTTTTGTCTCTGGAACAATTTCGACCATGGAGCGGTTTACAGATTCAATTTTACCGTCCGTGTCAAGAACCATGATGCCTTCCTTCATGTTGTCAAACATGGCATCAAGCTTGTTTTTCTGATCTTCGATTATTTCTATGTGGCCTTGGATTTTACGGGCCATTGTATTGATCGAATCCGCCAGCAGTTGATATTCACCGCCGGGGATAATTCGGATACGCTTGCTGTAGTCCCCTTCGCCGATAGCTCGTGCTGTTGCGGAAATTTCAGTTACAGCGGCGGAAGTCCGTCTACCTATATATATGAGAAGCAGGGCTGATCCGATGGCGATCAGCAGCAGGACGAGAGCAAAGTTCCATTTTACGCGATCCAAACGCTCGCCGATTACGGAGTAGGGCAATGCCAAACGCAGAAATTCACCCTCTTTGCTCATGGTTTTTGCGACATAAAGCATGCGGGTATCGAGCGTGGTGCTGTATCTTATGTTTTCGCCTGAACCGCTTGCTTCAGCAGCAATAACTTCGGGACGATCGGAATGGTCATCAAGTTTGGAGAGTCTTTTTTCTTGAACTTCGGAGTCTGCTAAAACTTTGCCGTCTTTAATGTAGGTAATTCTGATCCCAAGATCATGCCCCAGTTCCGTTACTTCTTTTTGGAATGAGGATGTGCCCGGAGAGGTTTCGCTTTTGCTGATTTGTCTTCTTACAAAATTGAGCAATCGAGAAGTGTTCTGGCCGCTTGAATTGGCAAGTTCTTCAGCCACTGTTCCGTAATAAAACCAGAAAGTAAGCAACAGGGCGCAGAGCATTACTGCCCAGCCCCAGAGTAGGATTTTCATATGTAAAGATTTCTTGGGCAACGCTCCCTCCAAACCTGTGTGCTTCTTTAAGATCCCGCATCATTCACGTGTCTTGTTACAGAGCAGTAACAATCACGTTAAAGTGGTTAGGTCAAGTTTTGAAAAAAACACTACTAAAGCTCTGAGCCCTTATAATCAGTGATGTTTGCTGCAATTGGTATGTAAATATCAATTGTTACAATCTAGTGACAATTTTGCCTTTCGAATAAGTATCTCATTTCCGAAAAAAATAACACTAGAATGTATGTACAAATACAAGCATAGTCAGACATGGTTTTGTCCTGTTGAATGTTTAAAATTTTTGAGATATAAATAAGTAGTTTGGTGGTTTAATAACCAATATAGAAAGAGGTTTAACGCAATGTCTGAAAGGATTGAAAGAGCAATACAGGAGCTTGTAATAAACGGACCGGTTCCTTTAGAAGTTCTTGCTGAAAAAGTGGGCAAAAGTCCTAAGACCTTGCTGCGTGAGGTGAATCCTGACGATCCGAAGGCAAAACTTGGAGCCGAGACTCTGATGGAAATTATGATAATTACCGGAAGGGTTGAGCCTCTTAAGTTGATGGCCGAAGAGATGAATTACACTCTGGAGTCTGAAGATTAATTTATTTTAAAGGCTATTGCTGTTTTTCTTTTGTTTTTGCGGGAAGCAGCCATGGGTTGCTTTCATATGAAAAGTTCAATTGTAACCCTTCAAGATTGTCATAATCTGAATCAGTTACGGATGTTTCTTTAAGCAGAACATGCAGTGAACCTGATTGACTGGAAATATTTAACGCTGAGTTCTCATCAGTTTTTTCGGGCTTTGTCCCGAGTATATCTTTCGCCGCCTGTTTCAGTTCCATAGTCTCTACTTTTTCAATATAGGCTAAAAGTTCCGTTTCAAGTTCTTTTTGTGGAAAGGATGAAACTGTCTTTCCTAGAGTCACAACCTCTGGAAAGTCAGGAGAATTGTCCATAGCTTCATCATAGAGGTCATCAGCCTCACTTTTTTTACCGAGAGTCAGATATACGCAAGCTTGATTATTTAACAATCTTCCTTTTTCGGGACTGTTACTTAGGTCTACAGCCAGGTCATAAAGAGATTTTGCTCTGATAAGATTTTCTTCTGAGTTCATATATAGACCGACTATTGCCAGAGCATCGGCTTGAAGAGCGACAACTCTGCTTCTATTTTCTGCATCGGTAGCAATGGACACAACCGCGGCTTCAGTTGCTTCAGCAAGCTCTTTCGTCGGCGATATCGACATTTCTCTTATAAGCAGGTTGAGCTGTGCAATTCTTGGTTTCAATCCGATACTGTTGACGAGAGGGAGTATCAGCATTTTTCTGATTGAATCTCTGTCTGTTGAAAAGGTTGAAAAGAAATAGTTAGCTGAAAGTATTTCTTCAGAATCAGGAAGCTCCTTTTTTAAAAGATCTGTCTGCATAAACATGTTTTCACATGCCGCATCGTTTTCCATTGTTGTATAAGAAAGCCATTCGTCAAGAACAGTTATCCCGGATTTTATAAGTAGAGCCTGAGCCTTGTTGAATTGTTCATAACCTTCGGCATAAAGGGCGGCTCTGGGTAGAAGAAATCTGGTGGCGGAGGCTTCTTCCGAATGTCTGCCTTTGATGCGAATGGTAGGGAGAGCTTCTCCGGCGATTCTTTTCAGCGTGTAGGCAAGAGCTAATTCGTAGAAGAAACGGTCGCGTTGCTTCAGCTTAGAACCCCTTTCAATATAAGGGCGGGCTGAATAAAGGTTGCCTGTTCTTTGGAAAGCAAGTCTTCCGAACCCGGTGAAAGGCCTTGCATCGTCAGGGCGTTCTTCGTGAAGACGATGAAACAGAGGTTCAGCCAGATCCGGTCTGTCCAGAAGAATTAAAGCATCCCCTTTTTTTAGTTGCAGTCTGAAGTCGTCGTCATCGGTAATGGCTATGACTGTTTCACATAATGCGGCCCAATGGGGCATCATTTTAATTTGTTTTTGAATAAATAAGTTCAGATTCGGTTCTGCAAGCAATGGACGAAGCAGTGCTGACGCTGTGTCTCCCGAACTGCGATCGAGGTTACTGTACTGAGTTTGCGCTGTGAGAATAAGCATTTCCGGTGAAACAGGAAGAGAGGAAACAGATATGGCTGCTTTAAGTAGCGGGGCAGATCTTTTAATATCTTCCGCCTTCAACGCTTGTTCACCGAGAGAAAATAAAATCCACGGGATGGTCGGAGCATGAGGACTTTCAGTATATAATCGAGAGGCGAGACTTATTTGTGTTTCTGCTGCTGCACTATAGGATTGATTTAGAAACTCTATACGAGCAAGGGTTTTTTCCATCGTATTAGAGTCTGAAGCTGTTAAGGGTAGATTGCTTTGCAGTTGCTCAGTTATGTTTCTAACTGTTTTTGAATCAAGAACTGAGCATAGCTTCAAGAGAATGATGCACATGTTATTGCATGAGCGGTCATAAGAATAAATTTTATTTCGAATGGCGGAAGCAACGCAGATTAAATGTTCAAGGTCTTCAGGTGTATAGTTTGAGTCACTCAGTTCAAATTTAGCGAGGGCTTTTTCTGCTTCGTGAGCAATAAAGCCGGTGGAGTTGGTATTGCTGATTTTTTGTGCAAGAGCTTCGGGAAGATCCGGGAACTTGGGTAAATCGTTTACAGGCGGGCCAAGAATGTTATCAAGAACAGCTTTTCCGGGACCGGGCATGCTGCTTGCTATAACCATAACTCCTTCTTTTACTGTGATTTTGAGCTTACGTCCTTCTGGTCCGGGAGTGATGTAGAGTTGTGCATTTTCGAATAATCCGCAATTTTCAAGAATGATTCTTCCAGCTATAAGCTTTTCAGGAGAAGCGGTTTCACCGGGGCGTATTTGCGCTAAGGCCATTATTGCATTCGGTGTGAGTCTTGAATCTCCGAAAATTTCAACGGAGGTTATAATCTGGTTCGAAAGCAGGCTTTCGACAGATTTAGAAAGTTTAGATGCGGCAGGAGCGGTATTTGTGCCTCCGATTTGTTTCCCATTGAAAAAAACTTCCGGTTCAAGGGAAAAACGGTCCGTCAGCAGCGCAGAGTATGAAGTTCCTTTCTTGTTTTTTTTAACGATTCCGGCAAGAGTGTAGCGGACGTCGCTTCTGATCTCGGAACTGTTGCTGCATAAGAAACCGGCTTCCGTAAGGGAGTTAATGAGGAATTCTTTAAATTCTGATGCCGGTTGACCTGATTTGTCTTTAAAATCTTCGATTGCAATGGTAGGCGAGGCTGTAGCCGCAATCGCATTGAATGCCAGTAACATGGTAATAAAGCAAAACAACCGTAATATAGATTGAAAACGCATGTCAGCCTCTTTTAATATAGGATAAGGTCTAAGTTCTTAACTAACCTATGATGCTTATTTAATCCAGTGCCACGCTTTTCGACTTGGCTTGGAAAACTTGATAGAGCTTAAGCCCCGCATGGGAATTTCTTTTTTTAAGATTTAAATTATTTTAGGAACACATATATATGAATTATGATTCAAAGCACGGTTCTGACGATTTCTGTCAAAAAAACTGGAAAATCCTTTTAGGCTTACTACTACTTTTCTCATTTGCAGTGTCTTTTTACGGGATATGTCTTAACTATTTTTATGATATTGATGAACCTAAATATGCCCGTGCTGTTTATGAAATGTTTTCGCAGGGTAATTTCCTTGCCCCTATGTTCGACGGTATGCCCAGAATGGAGAAGCCGCCGCTTACCTATTGGGTGATGTATCCTTTTGCCTGGCTGGCTTCGTTGAAAGGTTTCAGCGGCAATACTCTTTTCCTTTTGAGAATACCGACGGTTATTTGTTCAATGCTCATAGTACTAGGTACTGCTTTTACCGGAAGAAGGCTGTTCGGTGCAGCAACAGGGTTGCTTGCGGCCGTGATGATCCAAAGTTCGGTGCTTTTTAAATTTATGTCAGTAATGATGAAGGTGGACGTTGTGTTCGCCTGCTGTGTGACATGGGCTACTTACTGTTATTTGCTGAGATATCTTGGAGATAAGCGCAAAGTTGTTTCTATCGGCGGAGCAGTTGTTACAGCTTTGGGAGTTCTTGCAAAAGGGCCGTTCGCATTTCTCCCGCTGGCTGGATATGTTCTGGCTGTCGGCATCAGGCATAATGTCCGCGCGAAGCACGAAGCGGGACAATCCGCTTCCTTTTTATCGTCCATGAATTTAGGCGGGATTATTACTGCCAAGTGGAATGATCGCAAAATTTTAATGATCTGGTTTCTGGCCGGATGTATACCTTTCGGACTTTGGCTGTATGCAGCATGGATGAGCAGCGGATTTGACTATTCACAAGGATTGGTCGGGCAGTTTTTCCACAACACTTCAACTTCAAGTTCAAAGCTGGTTGATAAGCTTGGACGGCTTGATCCTTATCTCGATACTCTGACCGTAATTTTCTTCCCTTGGGGCGGGTATGTATTCGGGGCAGTGTTTGGAATTTGGAAATCTATTAAAGAAAAGTATGACGAAAGATATGTTTTTATGGTCTGTGTTTTTCTTGTATATCTTTTAACTTTCACATTGCTGTTCAAACTCAAGTCTAACCGTTATATGCTGCCGGTTCTTCCGATACTTTCCATTCTTGTTTGTGACTGGCTGGTGAATGCCAAGCGGGATAAATCATATAGAACGTTCTTTGAAATGGGCTTTATATGGCTTTGTTCCATGGGGGCGATGCTTTCGTATCGATCTTTCAAGGCTATGAAGGTTTCAGTCAACCTCGCAGACGGCGTTCCGGTTGAACAGTACATGGATACCATGGTTCCGTTTTTCCTTGCTTTCGGATGTTTTTTTCTGATTCTGCTTGTGGTCAGCATTAAGCAGACCGAACGTCCGGCTTTGCATATAATAGGCGGTGCTTTGGCTATTGTTGCAGTTATGCCTTTCTATTATAGAACGTTGCCGTCATATGTTTCTATCAGCGAGAACAAACCTCTGCCTATCATGGGGCAGGCTTTGACCGACGGGCTTAAAGAAATAACAGAAGGGAACACACTTGTTTTGCACAGGCCCTTTTTTATCAAGGCTTTTCCTGATGTTGTTTACTTTTTGAAAAAGCTTGATAACGGTTCCGGCTGCATGTACTCGCTCGGCTCAAGTGCTCATCCTGCTGAAATGCTGCAAGCAATTGCAACGCCTGAGAAGGCGGCAGATCTCTTTAAAAAAGAGCACCCGGATGCTGAAAAATATCCTGCCTATAAGTATTTTAAAGAAACAAAATTTGATAGCGCGGTCATGCTGCTAAGTTCTCATGATTATATTGAGTTTTATAAGTTTTTAGAGACACTTCCACCAATGATTAAAGATATGGTAGTAGTTGAAGAAATGAATATGCTTTCTGTTAAGTGGGTAGATACACAGATTCGGATAGTCCGGTTTATTCCAAAACAATAAATTTAAATAATAAGATATTACATTATGATTGATATACTGAGTCTTGATTACGAAGAGCTGGAAAAATTTATTTCGGTAGAACTTAAAGGTCCTAAATTCAGAGTTAAACAGATTTGGCAATGGCTGTGGCAGAAAGGCGTGGGTAGCTTTGATGACATGACGAATATTGCCAAGGGACTTCGTGAAAATTTAAAAAGCAAAGCTGTATTGCATCATCCTGAAGTTGACACTGTCCAGACAAGTAAGGACGGAACAATTAAAATTTTGTTGCGTCTTACTGATGGAGCACTGGTTGAAACCGTTCTTATTCCTATGGAAGGTCGTTACACTCAGTGTCTTTCAACGCAGGTTGGCTGTGCTATGGGATGCACCTTCTGTAATACCGGACTTATGGGTTTTGAGCGTAATATGACCATGTCCGAAATTCTCGGTCAGGTCTTAGTCGGCAGGGCGTATTTACATAAAAAGAATCTCAATCCGCTTAAGAACTTAGTTTTCATGGGTATGGGCGAACCTTTGCTGAATCTCGATGTACTTATCAAGTCGCTCAAAACTTTGAATAATCCTGACGGGCTTAGTTTTGTGCCTCGTCGTATAACGGTTTCTTCGGTGGGATTTATAAAGCCGCTTGAAATTCTGGGTGAATCCGGTTTGACTCTTCCCGCAATATCCCTGCACGCTCCGACTCAGGAATTGCGCGCAAAAATTATGCCTAAAGCGGCGCAAACAGATATACACGAACTGCTTTCGGCAATGGATCGTTATCCGCTTAAGCCTCGTGAACGGGTTACGTATGAGTATCTTCTTCTCGGCGGAGTTAATGACTCGATTGAGCATGCCAAGCAGCTTGTGCGTCTTTTAGGGCATCGTAAATGCAAAGTGAACCTTATCGCTTACAATCCGGGTGATAAGCCTGTTTATAAAGCTCCTGATCCGGCACAGGTTTTGGCCTTTGAAAAATATTTATGGGATAAAGAAATTACCGCAACCATCCGCAGATCAATGGGGCAGGATATTAAAGCCGCATGCGGGCAGTTGAAAGCGGATAGAAAAGACAGTTAAAAAAAAGCCTCTCAAATAATTTTGAGAGGCTTTTTTTATTAAGATTTTGTTGAACAGATATTAATCCGTTTCACGATCGCGAAGGCCGACTAAATATAGAATTGAATCAAGCCCGAAGTGTGAAATGGACTGGCGCGCATCCTGCCTGACTTTTGGTTTGGCATGGAAAGCAATGCCGAGGCCCGCAATTGAGAGCATGGGCAGATCATTCGCTCCGTCTCCCACAGCAATTACCTGCTGAAGACTGATTTTTTCTTTTTTTGCAATTTCAGTGAGCAGTTCGGCTTTTTTGGGACCGTCTACAATGTCACCGATGACATTACCGGTCAGCTTGCCGTCGATTATTTCAAGCTCGTTTGCGTATATGTAATCAACGCCCAGATGTTTTTGGAGTTTTTTCCCGAAATAGGTGAATCCTCCAGAAATAATAGCTGTTTTGTACCCAAACTTTTTCAGGTTTGAGATAAGGCGCTCGGCTCCCTCTGTGATAGGCAGGGTTTTAGCGATATCCTCCATCACAGCTTCGTCCAGTCCTTTGAGCGTTGCCAGTCTCTGGCGCAGACTTTCTTTAAAATCTATTTCGCCGCGCATGGCTGCTTCGGTAATACGGCTGACAACCTCACCGGAACCGGCGGCTTTTGCCAGTTCGTCGATCACTTCAGCCTGAATAAGTGTCGAGTCCATATCAAAAGCGACAAGTCTTCTGTTGCGGCGGAAGGCGTTGTCTTCCTGCAAAGCAATATCAACTTGTTCCTCAGTTGCCATGGTCAGGATTCTTGCACGCATTAAGTCGGGATCAAGCGGAGTGCCACGGGCGGAAAATTCAACACATGCATGCCTTGGAGCAGGTTCTCCGTTCATGGGGATTCTGCCGGACAGTCGATGGATGAAATCTATATTGAGGCCGTTTTCAGCTATAATGTCAGATACTTTTGAAATCAGACGCCCAGTCGTTTTGTTTCCGACCAGAGTAATGATATGTCTGGGCTTGCCCTGTGCGTCGACCCATTCTTTGTATCTATCGCTTTCAATGGGCTTAAATTTAACATTAACACCCAGCTCATAACCTTTAAACATAAGGTCTTTGAGTACCGGAGCGGATTCTGCTTCGCGAGGCAGTCTTATGAGAACTCCGAGTACCAGTTGGTTGTGGATTACAGACTGACCGATATCAAGGATATCAATGTTGTAGCCCGCCAGAACTTCTGTCAGAGACGAGGTCAGGCCGGGTTTGTCTTCACCGGATATTTGAATAAGGATAATTTCAGGCATGTTCATTCCATGTTGATCAGGATGGCGGACTTTCTCATAAAATCAGTCTGCCGTAAATAACATGAGACTTCATCTATAAAAAAAGAGTAGTTCGGCTTGCTCCTTTTCTGTCTGGGCCGTATAGTATCACAGAGTAGTTTAACGTCCCTCCTTATAGACCCGCAGGAATAAGTTATGAATGATGCAAAAAAAAGTGCTGATGTTTATTCAATTAAGACAAAAGATGCACTTGGTGTCGGTGTACACCTGATTTCGGAGGTTGGGCCGGAAGAACTGTTAATTATACAGCGCCGTGTTCATGAGAAAATGGATGATTACAAAGGTTACAGCTTTTCTACGGTAGAGAAGCGTGCTTTGATGATATTTTTTGATTTAGCTCAGGAATTTGATAAGCTTGAAGAGTTTTTCACTGTATGTACCTCGGTTCCTAAAGTCCTTTTCGGTGTTGATTGCAGGCTTTATATTGCAATTGGAAAGGACGAGTTTGTTCCGGTTGGCGGCACAGAAGCTAAATCTCCGATTTGTACCTCTGTGCCTCTTGAAAAAGAGTTCAAGGGGGGTCATCTTTTTATTCCCATCCGCGGAAACCATGACCTTATCGGCCAACTTGATTTTAAGCCGTCCGGAGATGTTATCGGTTGTTTTGAAATTTATAATTTTAATGATCTTTCAGATCATCAGTCACTTTTTTTTGAAAAATTTGTTAACCGTATCGGTTTCCAGTTGCATAGCAAGCTTTTGCGTCGCAAAGGGCAGGAACATCTCGAATTTGTCCGTAATCTTGTTAAAGACGTAGGGCATAACGTTATTGTTCCTAATATGTATTTTAAATTGTTTTATAATAGACTTAGAGACCGTATTGAGAACATTCAGAAGCTTAGTGATGAACTGGATAGCAAGTCTTCCGGCGAAATTAAAAATGAACTTAATACGCTGTATGCCGGTTTGGTTTCTCAGTTTAATGAAATTCACAGTCATTATGAGCAGACAAGTTTATTTCTTGAAACTTTACTTAGACGCAGACATTTTGAAGAAGGGCGCTACATAGTTGAGAAGAGGCCGTGTAACCTCCTTAAGCAGATAATCGAGCCGCAGTTGGAGCGGTATAAATCACGCTTTGAGGAGCGGGGAATCAGGATTGATATGAGCATGGGAGGCGTGCCTGATCGTGAAGTGCGCATTGTTGCCGATGTCGGGTTGATCTCTCAGGTTTATGCGAATCTTTTTTCAAACGCGGTTAAATATACCCGTGAAGTCGTTTTGCACAATGGCAGTCATGACAAGTTCACCGCATACGGGTGGGATCATCTTAAGAAATTTTTTGAAAATGGATGGGATGGTTTAAAGCTGAATGTGTTTACTTCCGGTCCTCCTCTTTCTTTAGAAGATAGTGAAAAGTTGTTTCAAGCCGGATTTAGATGTGAAAATACAGGAAGTGAATATGGTTCCGGGCATGGTTTGTTTTTTGTAAGGCAGGTTGTGGAGCTTCATGGGGGAAAAGTAGGATATGAAAGCGGTGAACGTGGGAATAATTTTTATTTTATTCTTCCTTTTGGACCGGAATAATACATTTCAACTAAGACCTGTTGAAAGTTCTCATGTAGAATAATTTTTTTGGCAGAGGATTATAAGCTCTTAGATTGTTAAATTCAGAATATTGAGTTTTTTTCTTGAAAATTGCAGCGCCCGATTTTTATTTATATTTATTTTTTCCCAAAAAATATTTTGAAAACAAGTTTGTTGAATTTGTTTTATTGTATAATGTAGGTGTTGCTGCATGATTTTCGGTGTTGGAGAATATATTTAGTTGTCCTTCATATGGGTGCCTATATAGGTTCATTTTTAAGCTCTCTCAAAATATCGCGTTTGTGTTGGTTTTATTTGTTTGTGTACGGGGTGAGAAAGATTATCACTTCATACATATGAGTTGCGGTTAATCGGTTTTATAGTGTACCTGTGCATTATCTTTTTCGGAAACACAGCCAACTCCAGATAAATAGCCTGACCCGTAGGAGGATATATATATGTCTAAATGGTTCGACGAAACATTAGAAAGAATTAAAAAAGCAACCGGAACAAGAACTCAGGTTCAGCTGGCTGAAATTTTAAACATCAGGCAGTCAAGTATTTCCGATGCTAAAAGACGCAGTTCTATTCCTGCGGAATGGTATATTAAATTATACAAAACTCATGGATTGAATCCTGAGTGGCTTTCCGATGGTGTTGAGCCCGTATATATGAAGCCGGGTAAAGGCAAAATTTCAGCTGATAATATTCTGAGCGAAACAACCGCACAGTACGGACAGGTTCCGTCAAGAGGAAGGGTTGTTCCTGTTTCTTCAATGGCCGGCGAAGAGTCCGGTTCTGAACAATGGGCACCGCAACAGGTCGGGGAATTGAATATCCCTGAGACATTTTACAGACCTTCTATGGTTGTTCTCAAAGTAGAAGGTTCTTCAATGGAACCAGCCATTAGAAGAAATGCTTTTGCGGGAGTCGACGAGACTCAGAAGCGGCTTATGGCCGGTGATATTTATGCTGTCCACGTTCCTTATCAGGGTGTGGTCATCCGCAGAGTCTTTTTTGATCCTGAAAATTCACGCTTTATTTTACGCCCGGAAGACCCTCAGCATCCCGAACTGTACATAGCTGTTCAGGATCAGAATAAGCTGGTTGTCGGACGTGTTGTCTGGGTTATGCAGGAAGTTTAGTTCTATTTTATCAGTATCTTTTAAAAGACCCGGATTTTCCGGGTCTTTTTTTTTGCTTTGTGAACTTTTTCCTTTAACTTGACGATTAGGCTTGCTCTTGCTCAAGTGACTTCGCTTCTGTTAATTTGGAATCTTTTTGATTATAAGTGCGCCCCTGTGCGAGATCATTAAATTTATATATGAGGTCATGGTATGAAAAAAGTTACAGCTCCTGCAATCATAGACTTGAAAGGTAAGAGAAAAATCACAGCAATAACCGCTTACGACTATTCTTCGGGACAAATTGCCGACGCTGCGGAAGTGGATATGATTCTTGTCGGAGATTCATTAGGGATGGTTGTTCTAGGTTACGAAGACACTCTGTCCGTGACTATGGAAGATATGCTTCATCATACGGCGGCTGTTTCCCGCGGGGCTTCAAGGGCGCTTATTATCGGAGATATGCCTTTCATGTCTTACCAGCCCTCTGTTAGTATGGCGGTTGAGAATGCCGGAAAATTTTTAAGCAAGACGGGCGCGCGTGCCGTTAAGCTTGAAGGCGGGTTTCCTTTTCTTGAGCATGTTCGCGCAATTGTCAGTTCCGGCGTGCCTGTACAGGGACACATCGGCCTGACTCCTCAGCATGTTGCCCGGTTCGGTGGATTTAAGGCTCAGGGCAAGACTGCCCGTTCGGCAGCGGCTCTTGTTGATGAAGCTCTTGCGCTTGAAGCTGCCGGATGTTTTTCCATTGTGCTTGAAGCCATTCCCTCTGAAGTTGCGCAGGAGATTACGAATCGTGTTTCGATTCCCACAATAGGCATCGGGGCAGGACCTGATACAGACGGGCAGATTTTAGTTTATCACGATATTTTGGGCCTTTTTGATAGATTTGTACCTATGTTTGTTAAGAAATTTGCTCAGCTTCGCGGTGAGAGTATCGGCGCGATAAAGACTTATTGTGATGAGGTTTTTGCAGGGGAGTTCCCGGGAAAAGAAAACTTTACTAATATGAATGCTGACGAATTGAAGATATTTAAAACTTTGCTTATGGAAAAAAATAAGAATTAAGCGTTCGGTTGCAACTGTAGTTTCTTGCACTTTTCTTAAATATGGAGGTTGTTATGGCAATTGCAGTTTTTGATATTGGACTATCTGTGGAAGCGGTTTCTCTTTTTCTTATGATTGAAAGCCTTGAAGGCGGCAAGATAGATGCATCACAGAATTGCACAGCTCCCCGTCAGGTTGTCACCACTAAGAACTGTCTTGAAAAGTGGAATGCTGATGAAGGCGATTTTCATAGTGCTGTAAAGGAACTTGTCGCGCGGAATGTTATTTCTGATGCTCATTCTGAATTCAAAATATTAAGTTCTGATGTATGGATAACAAAGTAGGTTTAATTGTCTTTTTCTCCTGAAATTTTATGGAACGGGCTGGGCTGGCCTCTGGTCCGGCTCGTGATGTTTATCAGTATTGGTCTTTTGGTCGGGAATATTCTGGAAGGGCTTCGCTGGACAAGGGCTATGGGTAAAGTTGCCACTCCTCTTATCCGCATGGGAAGGCTTAAAGATATCAGCGGAGCCAGCTTTGCTTTGGCTTTCTTTTCAGGAGTTGCCGCTAACTCCATGCTTTCGGAAGCTTATGATAAAGGTGAAATATCTGATAAGGAATTGGTTGTTTCTAACCTTTTCAACAGCTTACCGACTTACTTTCTGCATATGCCCACGGTCTTTTTTATAGCCGCTCCTTTTATCGGGCGGGTTGCTTTTATTTATGTCGGGCTGACGCTTCTCGCAGCATTTCTTCGTACCGGGCTGATTATCCTGTGGGGCCGCATGTCACTTTCTCCGGAAGGATGTTGCGGCAGTATTTCAGCAAAACTGAAAAGTCAGGAACCTCGTGATTTAGTTGCTGTCGCGTCTACTGCATTAAAGAGACTGCGCAAAAGGTTGCCACGTGTAATTTTTATTACAGTTCCTATTTATACGGCATTTTTTTTCTTGCGCCATTACGGCGTGCTTGCTTCTTTTCAGACTTTTTTAAGCGAACACCTGAGCTTTCTATCGTGGCTTAATCCGGAAATTTTCGGAATAGTAGTCTTTAGTCTGGCGGCTGAGTTCACGGCCGGACTAGCCGCGGCGGGCTCTCTTCTCGGGGCAGGTACGCTGGGGCCTCGTGATATTGTTCTGGCGTTGATGATCGGTAATATTTTATCAACTCCTATGCGGGCGTTGCGTCATCAGCTTCCATATTATGCGGGAATTTTCAAAGGCAGAATGGCTTTGAAGCTAATTATCTACAATCAGGCATTGCGAGCTTCAAGCTTGTTTGTTGTCGGGGCTGTTTATTTTTACGTGACAAGTTAGATTTTTGTCTGAAATGGAAAAGAAAAAGCCTATCTCTTTTTACAAGGGATAGGCTTTTATTATTTAAGAAGTAGTCTAAGTGCCGTTTACTCTTTGAATCTGCAACGTCCGTTCTTGGTACACTGAATTTTGCCCAGAGTTGCGCCTGTCTGAGATTTTAGCATGCATCTTTGATAAGGGCTGCCGGAATAAGCATAATAGCTGTTGAGAGCGCTATAGAAGCTTTTTAAAGACTTTCTGGATTTCCCTTCAATGGCTTTATCGTCAAGTGTGACAAAAAGAGTTGATCCTCTTAGAATATTTTTTAGAAACAGTTTTTCACCTGACGATGTCTGAATGTTTAAAAAATTGTTCAGTCCACGCAGTTTGGATTCATATGAATCAAGCTTGCTCGTATACAACGTTGAGGCTGGATTCAGTTTCTTGAGAGCTTTGTAACCATTTATATTCTGCTCAATACGATAGCTTGGAATTGATTGAACATAATTCATCAAAAGAGTTTCTTCGGTATTGCCCAGATTCTGTTGATATTCTGCGGGGCAGGAATCTCCTTTGCGGTTCAGTTCAGAATCATAGAAAAACAGACAGAGTTCTTTTTTAGGTCTGGGAGTAATTTTTTCAACTTTATCAAGAAAAGCTAAAGATGTTTTTTGAGGAGTGTCATCATCTGTGATGAAAAGATAAACATCGCGGTTAATTTTCAGATCGCGAATATTTTTATCTTTAGCCGCTTCTCTAAGGCATTTTTTGATAAAGTTATTTCTGGTTTTTTGAAGGTCACTGCGTTCTTTATAGTGCTCCACCCGGGCTGCGTAATAACTGTTGAGCGGGAACAATTCTGCCAGTCTAGTGTACCCTTTAAGGTTTTCATCAACCTGAACAGGGCTGAGTGCGTAGACATGTTTATACAACAGCTTTTCAATATCAGCGTTGCTCAGGTTATCGGCAGTTTTTGTTTTTACAGAAAGGAGGTTGCTGTTAAATACGGCAATGGGGAATGAGTTGAAATCACACCCTGTAGAAGAAGTGCGACTATGAAGAGCTGTAATGCGTGAAGCAATTTTAATGGATTCAGCTTTATCTGAAGTTGCCAGTATTGTGAGAAATTTGCCGTTTTCCTGAATAGTCGTTTGAACGCCGGGAATATTAGTCAATTCCGTTTTCAATAAATTGTCACAGCCGTCCTGCGCAAATGCGGAGGTTGCGGTGAGCAAAATAAAAAACGCTATAATGACGGAAAATTTACCTTTCATTGTAATGTGAGACCTTACTTCGGGGTGTTTTGATGCCCGTTTTTGAGAGTTGCAAGTCCTACAGAGAGTGGGGTTAAAGAGCTCCCATTTCCTGAAATTTTAAATAGATTTCTCTGCTTACCCATGCGTCGGTCGCTGCATACGTGATTTGCTGCGGAGAGAGATCTTTGCGCCCCCAGTTAGAGCATTGAACTCCTTTGGAAATGCGGAAGCCGAGCAGATTGGCAGCAAGATTGCGAAGTCCGTTAGTCTGCATTTCAAGAGATCTTGCAAGATCCCCCAGATCAACAAATCCTTTTGCTTCAAAGTGAGAAACTTGTTTCAGCTCTTTTACATCATTTATAACTGCAACTCCGGTTTTAATAATATTGGCGGAGGAAAGCAGTTTTTTTATTTCGATTGATAGCGGAATGTGATTCAGGTGCAGAAGGTAAACACAGTTGGCTGTCGCAAGCTGAATCAGTGATGGAGGATACGAAAGCCCTTTGCGGAAGACGGGTCTGGTTTCTGTGTCAAATCCAAGTAATCCTGATTCACTTATTTCAGCGATAATTTCAGGAATATTTTCTTCACAATCAATAAGCTTGATAGGTCCTTCGTACTGTCGCAAAGGAAGCTCGTTGATTTCCTCTTTGGTAAATTTTTTTTTATATTTTTCAGGTAATTGCATAAGGTTGAAGGGTCTGTTCCTGACGGTCGGTTTATTAGTTCCTGCCGGACCGTGATTTGTCAGGCTTAAAGAACCTGAAAGATCACGGTTCGGCAGGATATGGTAACAAAAAACGGCTAATTTTAAGTCGCATACAGCCAAAGTTGTGTTAAATACCGAGCAAAAAATATTTCGCAGATTGTTTGTCTGCTGTAACTTTTTGTTCTTTTTTGCTTTTTGCGCTGCCTCTGATATCCGAGTTTAATTGTATTTAACGAGGATAACGAAGTTAGAGCTTTTAATAATCACCTAGTTGGATATTAGCCTATGACGGCTTCGTCAACCCCGTGTAACAAATTTGATGCTTATATTTTTATGCGGGGTTGATTGTGAAGGCTATTGATGCTCTCTCGTTTTTTGGAAAGAGATCTTCGGCCATTCTTCTTCCGCCTGTTGTAATCTCCACTGACTGGGGGCAAGAAAGGTCAGATTGTCATCTCCGTCAAGAGCTACAAAGCGTGGATAACGCTTTTTAATTCCTTCCAGTTCTTTAATGTCGTCACTGGAAAGCCATCTTGCCGTGTGAAATTCTACTGGTTCGTAAAGTGCTTCAACGCTGTACTCACCTTTCAGGCGGGACATGATTACTTCGAACTGGAGTAGCCCGACAGCTCCGAGAATATTATCGTTGTTGCCCAGGGGTTTGAAGAGCTGAACAGCGCCTTCTTCCGCGAGCTGATGCAACCCTTTATTTAGCTGCTTGCTTTTCAGCGGATCTTTAAGACGAACTCTGCGAAAATGTTCAGGGGCAAAGTTAGGTATTCCGGTAAATTTCAATTCGTCCTTCGAAGAAGTAAAGGTATCACCGATTTTGATGGTTCCGTGGTTGTGAACACCTATGATATCGCCGGGCCATGCTTCTTCAACTCCTGTACGGTCCTGAGCCATGAAGATGGTTGCATTGGCAATTTGAAAATCTTTACCGATGCGATGATGGCGGACCTTCATTCCTCGGGTAAATTTACCCGAACAAATGCGCATGAACGCTATGCGGTCACGGTGCGCGGGGTCCATGTTGGCCTGTATTTTAAAGGCAAAGGCTGAAAAATCGCTTTCAAATGGCGAAACCTCGCGGGTTGTGCTCGCTCTGGGGCCGGGGCATGGAGCCAGTTCAACAAAGGAATTCAGCATTTCCTGAACACCGAAGTTGTTGATGGCACTACCGAAAAATACAGGAGTCTGCTTGCCTGCGAGATAGCGTTCTTTATCAAACGGGTAACCGGCGCCTTGCAGCAGATCCAGTTCTTCGCGTAGTTGATCAGCCTGCGATCCAAGCAGTTCATCAAGGCGCGGACTATTCAGATCAGTTATGACTTCCCCTTTTTGAATAGAGCCGCCGTGAGTTGCAGAAAAAAGGTGAAGTTCGCCTTTATGCATATTGTATGTTCCTTTGAAATCTGAACCCATACCAATGGGCCAGCTCAACGGAGCGCACTCAATTTTTAAAGTTTCTTCGATGTCGGAAAGCAGGTCAAAGGGATCTATTCCTTCGCGGTCCATCTTATTAATGAAAGTAATGATGGGAGTATCGCGCATGCGGCAGACTTCCATCAGTTTTTTTGTCTGATTCTCAACACCCTTTGCGCAGTCGATAACCATAAGAGCGGAGTCTACCGCTGTTAAAACACGGTATGTATCTTCGGAGAAATCCTGATGGCCGGGAGTATCAAGCAGATTGATCTCATAATCGCGATAATTAAATTTCATAACAGAAGTTGTTACGGAGATGCCGCGTTCCTGCTCCATTGCCATCCAGTCGGATGTTGCGTGGCGGTTTGCTTTGCGGGATTTTACTGTTCCCGCCATCTGAATAGCTCCACCATAAAGGAGCAGTTTTTCAGTTAAAGTTGTTTTACCTGCGTCAGGGTGGCTGATGATGCCGAAAGTGCGTCTGCGCTCAACTTCTTTTTTGATGATTTTATCTACTTGTTCCTGCATGAGAATATGTCCTTTACCGGGCTTTTCCAGTGTGACTTTTGATTATTTTTTTTAATAAAACCCTTGTCTTTTTCAGGGTCTTGAAAGTCCGTATCAGGATTAGCGCAAAGGTCAAGTGCAAGTTTTTGCTCCGTCGGTGCAAAGTATAGCTCAATTTTTGCTTTTTAGATTGCTTTGGTTTATTTGTTAGCAGCTGAAATATTTTACTGAATTCGTATTTTATTGAACTGTAATTGTTTTAAAATGGTTGTAATATTACTTCATTGTATTCAAACTGTGATCCGGTTTGAATCTGTTTCTTGAGAAAAAGACCTGCCAGATGATGTGATTTGTGGAAATGGATTTAAAATCAGGGTATACTTAAGTAGTATCGTCAGAAGCAGGAATCCATTTATTATTTTAGTCGGGGTATTTAGCAATGATTCAAAAAGCCAGTCTCCGTTTGTTGCAACGTCAGGCAATGCCGACAACGGTTCTTTCAAGTGATATTTACAGGAAAACTTCACTCCTCAATGATATTGAAGAGGCGGGGGACGCAGGCACCGAATTAGACGGGCCATTGCTGCTGAATATCCTCGTGAAATTTTTTCATGCTTATGTTTATCCGGGGTCGCATGAAAGAGTGCTTACTCTTGAAGAGATATCATTGATTTTTGATCAGTTTGTGCACCGCAGGCTTGGAAGTGATGTTCTTGAAGGATGTTTAGATATTCGCAAGACATTGCTTTCATACGGGTTTGCTTTGTGTATGCTGGCCGATTTACCCAAGAGTGCGCATATTTTTAAAGCTATTGCAGAAGGGGCTACAACTTTAGACGGGGATACTTTTACGGGGCTTGATATCGGCTCTGGAACTGGTGTTTTGATGCTTGCAATGAGTGTTTTTGCAAAAAGAAATGGTTTTTCAAGTACTTCTTTGGTCGGAATAGAGCGCAACCAGATTGTAGCTGAAAGAACAAATGAAATTATGGGAAGAATGGGGTTAGGTAATATTATTGTTGCTGATGCCAAAAAAAACGACACTTACGGATTTCTTGAAGATAAAAAAATTCATTATGTGACTAATGAAACTCTGCCGAGCGTTAACAGAAGCCTTTGGAAAGAAGATTTTATTTTTATATGCAAAACTCTTTATGATGGTTTTTATTCTCAGATAAAGAATGCTAATTTCTTCCCGGACTCTGTTTTAGTTGGGCGGAGTTCAACAGATATGCTTACGGTTTTGAACAGTGGTAACGGTTTCCAGTTGGAAAGTGGCGATTATCCACTCAGGCTTATGAAACCTTATGCTATCAGTCTTTCAGGAAGTATGATTCCTTTGGAATCCATAGGGCATGCGTATGAGAAATATATACCGGAGGTTTGGAAAACAGTTCTGACTCGCCGCTGGTAACAGTAGTTATTTTTCGAGGTAATCTTCGAGGGTCGAAATTAATTTTTTCTTTTTTATCGGCTTTGCCAAGTGATCTGTACATCCGCAATTTATACATTTCTGGGCATCTTCCAGAAAAGCGTTTGCGGTTAATGCTAAAATTGGAGTTATCTTTTTTTTGTTATCCAGTTCAAATTGCCTGATAGCTTTGGTTGCTTCGTACCCATCCATTATGGGCATCTGGATATCCATAAGAACTAAATCGTAGTTTCCGAGTATAAATTTTTCCAGTCCTTCCTTGCCGTTCTCTGCCATAGTAATCTGGTAGGGGCTTTCTTTCAGATACAGATCCACGACCCTCCGATTGTCTTCGGAATCTTCAATCAGAAGAATGGAAGCCTCCTTTTCCCTGAAGGAGTCTGCCCGGTTTGTTTCATTTTCAAAGTTAAGATCAAAGTCATTCAGGTCTTCAAGTGTTTTTTTATCTGAATCTGATTCATTGATTTCATTTGCGATAGTTCTAGGCGATATTGGTTTATGAATATACGAAGCCCCGAGCTGTCTGGCTCTTACCGTTGCTCTGGGCACAGGTTTGGATTCCATGATCATGATCAGTGACCAGCCTTTGCATAAATCTTTTTTCAGAGTTCTTAAGACATCAAAACTATTTGCATCCCATGCCGGTTCTCCAATTATAAGAGCCTTACGGCTGCTTTTTGCAAGAGACAGCTCCGCAGCCGTTGTTGTCGCCTGATTCATCGTTTCGGCAATGCTAACGGATGCTCCTAAATCGGTTAGGGCGTTTTTCAGATATTTTCTAGATGGATAATTTTTATCAATTAATAGAATTGAGATTCCGTTCAAGGGGAGAGATTTATGTTGATTCTGTGGAAAGGTAAGCTGCATTGTAAAAGAAAAGGAAGAACCTTGGTCTTTCTGACTGCTGACGAATAGTCCGCCGCCCATACATTTAACCATTTGCGTGCAGATTGATAAACCAAGTCCTGTTCCTCCAAACGTTCTGGTTGTGGAGGAGTCTGCCTGAGAAAAAGTATCAAATATCTGATTCATTTTTGAGTCCGGGATGCCTATACCCGTATCCTTTATGATAATTTTGAGCATTCCTGTTTCAGTTATAGATGCTTCGTAAGTGACTGAACCTTGGTCAGTGAATTTAAGGGCATTTCCTATAAGGTTTACGAGAACTTGTCTTATTCTGGTGGGGTCTCCGTTAATTGTTTTAGGCAGTTCGGGTGTAATATACCAAGATAGGTCAATACCTTTGGTTTGTGCTCTCAGTGCGAAGATAGAGCCTATTTCCTCGAAAATGTCTTCCAGTTCGAAGTCTATTTTTTCAAGTGTTATCTGTCCTGCTTCGATTTTTGAAAGGTCTAGAATGTCGTTTATGAGCAGGAGAAGGTTCTCACCGGCATTTTTGAATATCTTTACATAGTTTTTTTGAGCTTTGCTAAGTCTTGACTCCCATAGCAGATCAGCCATTCCGAGAATGGCATTCATAGGAGTCCGTATTTCGTGGCTCATGCTGGCGAGAAAATCACTTTTAGCCTTGTTTGCTGCGTCTGCCGCAACTTTCGCGCGCTCGAGTTCTCGAGTTTTTTTCTGTTCGGTAATGTCCTCAATAACCCCTTCCATCCATTTTGTTTTTGAATTTTCGTCCAGATATAATGATGCCGTTATATTTACCCATATCGGAGTTCCATCTGTTTTTTGCATCTGGACTTCTTTGTCGCGCACGCTCTTTCCACTGAGCAGTTCGTTGAGAATTGAATAGTGGTTTTCTTGATGAATAAATAAAGATTTTATCGGAGTCATATGGAAGCTGTCCCAGTCTGAATAGCCGAACATTTTAGCTAAGGCCCGGTTGCCTCTGATAAGTTTGCCTTCAAGACTGGCTTCAGCCCGGTATACTCCTACGTTGATGCTCTCCAGCAGTGTGCGGTACTGTGTTTCGGATTCTCTGAGATCGGAGTACAGGCTTGCATTCTGGATTGATATGGAAGCTTGAGAACAAAGCAGGTTTAATACTTCGAGCCGTTCTTCGGTGAAAACTCCGGGGCTGAGATTGTTCTCAAGATACAAAACTCCACGCATAACTTGTTGATTAATGATCGGCATTGCCAAAACAGATTTAGGAGAATGTTTAATTATGTAGCTGTCGATGATGAAAGGGCCCTGTGAACTTGCGTCCCTTAGAACAATGTTATCTTTTGATCGGAAAACGTAGTTAACAATACTTTCGCAATATGAGTTTGCTTTAGGGGTAGATTTTACTTGTGTCGATATTCCGTGTTTGGAAACTTCAGCATGAGCGACCAGTTCCAGCGTGTTCTTTTTATTGTTGAGAAGAAGAGATGCTTTTTGTGCTCCGGCATTTTCAATGACAATGCGCATTAATTTGTCGAGCAACCGTTCAAGGACTATTTCTCCTGAAATAGCAAGAGAGGCTTTCATTACAGCGGAAAGATCTAAAGAACATGAGTTTTTGGTATTGCAACGGGCCTGCTCAGACTTTGTCTCCATGAGAGAAGCGGGTAATTCTTCCGGCAGTGAATGGTAGTCTGTTATTAATTGGTGAACCTTTGCAGAGGCTCCCCAGTTTTTATAGTGTTCGCAGGCTTCATCTATTAAAGATATCCCGGTCCGCTTACTGCCAATTGTGAAGTGAAATTTTGCGGCCAGTTCACAGGAAAGGGCTGCAAAATTATTAAACCCGTTCTCTATGCTTGTGCGGATAGCCTCTTCGTAAAGACGCAGAGCTGAGCTTGATTGCCCTGTTAAGGAATGATGCTCAGCACTTGCAAGAAGAAAAAGGTGGCTGAAGTTTTCAGGGCAATTTTGTTCCCATATTTTAAGTTTAGTCAGTGAATTTTTTATGCGTTTCTTGAATATTTTTTGTTTGGAAACTGAGGAATCGTTGTAGAGAGCGGTCATATTGATGACACTGAAAAAATGAAAAATTGGAACGTTAAGCATTCCGAATAAATATTTTTCAATATTTTTTTGTATGTTTTCAATTTGTTCAAGAGCTTGATGATTGTATCCGAAAAAAGAGAGGGTGATAATTTTAGATATTTTGGCCCAGTATTCAATTACTTCGGAGCCACTATTTTTGGCCATTCCGATGAGTTCTTTTTCATGGAAAGATTCGTCGTTTAAAAAACCGGGAGTATGGGTTGTGCCTTCAAAGCTTTTGGACATTTGCTTAATTAACTGGAGAACCCCTGTTGTGAATTGGTTGGGAGAGTTCTGAAGAAAGTTTAGGTATTTATCAGCATCCGATTTTACATCGGACAGCGAGGAGCCTTGAAGGAATTTATAGTAGACTGCAAAGTAGCTGGCATATCTTCCGTAGGTTGCATCACCGTTTAATTGTCCGGATTGAAAGGCTGTTTCGAGCGTACGGATATTCTGAGCTATCGGGACGTGCCAGTGATCGTGAGCACATCCGCGAAGGAGGTTTATTTTTGTATCTAACTCCTTGTTTTCAAACTGTTTGTTTAAGTCGACAGCGAGTTGTGTATAATTTTTAGATTTTTCAAAGGAGAAATCTTTAGCCGCTAAAAACATTGCATAAAACATATATCCAAACGCAGATGAAGGTGCGTTGCCGTATTTTAAAGAAAGTCTCAGCATTTTTAATACAATGAAAAAAACAAGCTGTTTATTGTACATGTATGCCGGAGTAATTATGTGCATTAAGAGCTTCATTATTTCCAGTTGTTCAGGATCTTTCATTTTGGGGAGATTATAAAGATCTTTGACTGATTTGTTATGAAGCAGTGTTTTTGTTTTGAGCAGTTCAGAGGTCTGGGCAAACTTGGCCGGATGTTCAGGAATGTTCATGCCGAACAATGTCAGGAGTTCAAGAGTCATTTTGACTGCTTCCTGATACTTGCTCTGATTTGTATAACGCATTATTTTAGCGAGCTTAATTTTTGAAATGTCGTGTTTGTTTGCAGCCTTTTCAAGTATGTCTGTAAAAATCTCTTCAGCATGTTTTGTCCCGCCGTTCAGGTATTCACATTCCAGCCAGTCAAGGTGCATGTCAAAAGTCAGATCGTAGTTTTTTATCCAGCAGTCCTGATTAAGCAACTGAATTCCTGTTGCAAAGTAATTTGCAGCCAGATCAAATGCAGAACTTCTTTTAGCCTTTTTGCCCGCACGTCGAAAAATGGCTGAAACTTGATACCGTTCATCTTCTTCTGTTAATTCTGAAAGGCTTTCTTTGAACTGCATTGCAACATCGAAAATGATTTCTTCTATTTTTGAATCATCGAAAATGCGCAGCATGTTGCGACCGATTTTTAAATGCAGGGCTGTTTTTTCTTGTTTCGTGAGCATGGAATATGCAGCCTGCTGAACTCTGTCGTGCATGAAGGAGAGTTGAGGAGTCCATTTGAGATCAGAACTGATCAGGTCTGCACCTTCAGGGGACTCTTCGCTTGAAAGGAGCAATCCATTGCGGAGCGCGATATTTAAAAAAGAGACGATCTCCTCTTTAGGAAGATCGGTGACCGCAATTAATGTATTCATGTCGAATTTGCCGCCTATGCATGAAGCGGTCTTTAAGATTTTCTGATCGTCCGGTGCGAGATTCTTGATTTTTTCGGCCATGAGTTCAACGATATTTCCATCCATGGAAATTTTGCGAATGGCTTTAACATCCCAGTCCCATCGGGTCTTTTCGTAGTTGAATTTTATCAGTTCAGCCCTGTAAAGATTACGAATATATTCGCGTACAAATAAAGGGTTGCCTCCTGTTCTGTTGAATATCAGTTTTGCAAGTTCGCTGGCACGTGACCGTTCTGTTCTAAAGGTTCGGCTGATGAAGCCTAAAACATGTTGTTGTTTTAGCCTGTTAAGAGGGATTGTTATAATGTTGGGGGATAGGTCTTTAAGATCCGTAAGCATATCACGGACATCGCTGTTCAACGATTGGCTGTCTCTGTATGCCCCGATAAACAAAAGGTGTGTAGTTTCTTTGTCTGCAATCAGTTCTGTGATCAGGCCGGTTGTTGAAGCATCCGCCCATTGCAGATCGTCAATGAATAGAACCAGAGGGTGATCCAGATTTGGGAAAATTTTAATAAAATTTTTAAAAACCAAGTTAAATCGGCTGCGCGCCTCCGTTAGGGGCAATTTTGCAGGTGGCGGCTGTGGCCCGATAAGCAATTCCAGCTCGGGAATGACTTCGGTAATGAGCCCCGCATTTGAGCCCAGTACTTTGATAATGCATTTCCCCCACGCATTTATTACGGGGGTTGAATTTGTTAATCTCTTACGGATTAATTTCTGAAAAGCCTGAATCAGCGCGCTGTACGGAATGTTACGTTTGAATTGATCAAATTTACCTGAAATGAACTCTCCACGAGCTTCGTCGACTTGTTTGTGAATATGATTGATGAGAGATGTTTTTCCAGATCCAGGCTCTCCCTTGACCATGACCACTTCACAACTGCCCAGAGCTGATTTTTTGAAAGCTTTCAAAAGAAGGTGTTTTTCTCCTTTTCTTCCGAACAGTCTGCGTGAAAGGGTGAATGTGTCCGAAATGTCTTTATCCCCAGCCTTGAATCCTTCAGGAAGAAAAGATTTATC
Source organism: Maridesulfovibrio ferrireducens (assembly GCF_900101105.1). NCBI lineage: Bacteria > Pseudomonadati > Thermodesulfobacteriota > Desulfovibrionia > Desulfovibrionales > Desulfovibrionaceae > Maridesulfovibrio > Maridesulfovibrio ferrireducens. The sequence continues at coordinate 447,552 of NZ_FNGA01000001.1, read as the reverse complement.
ACATATTTTTAAGCAGATTTTTAAATCTTGTTTTATTCCGTGGGCGGATTGATATCTATCTTCCGGGTTTTTAGCCAGAAGCTTTAATATTACCGCGGAAAGCTGTTCCGGTATTTCTGGGTTTATCATGTCAGGAATAGGCGGTTCCTGTGCAAGATGGCAATGTATGAGTTCCGATGCATCTTCTGCTGAAAAAGGAAGTGAGCCTGTGAAAAGTTCAAAAAGAGAAACTCCAAAAGAGTAAAAGTCCGATCTGTGATCAGAGTCTTCACTTATTCTGCCGCTTTGTTCCGGAGAAATATACGGAAGAAAATTATCAGGAATTAATCCTATATTTATCCGTGATGCGCTGTCCGGGAAGCGTGAGCAACGTTGTAAGCCGGTCATGACCACTTCATGCATGTCACGGGATACCGCAAAACTGTCAGGTTTAACGTTTCTATGCAGGAATCCTTTCGAGTGGACGCAGTTTAAAGCTGTCAGAGCTTTTATTGCGAGAAGGATTTTTAGTTTAAGGTCAATGTCTGTGTTTATAATAAAATTATTAAGTAAAGAGTAGCCCTTGTCTTCAAGGATGAGGGCTAGGGAATTATCTGTCTGGTGGAGAGCTATAGGATATATTGCTCCCTGTTTTCCTATTTCCAGTGAAGTAGCATATTCATTTTTTATTTCAGATAGCAGTTTGGGTGAGGGGAATTTTGAAGTCGGATATTTGATAAGGACAGTAGACCCGTCGTAATCTCTCACAGCTCTGCATAAGGAAAGTTCCTCTTCTTTAAAAAGGGGACTGACTTTTTCATAGCCGACGAGATCAATCATAAAAAACAGCTCCCCGTTGTTAGGTGACCGCATTAGATTTTTATCTTGAATATAAAGGAATCAAATTATTTTGTATCATTAATGGAGTAGGCTGTCATGAAAAGAGTGGGAATCTTGCGGACGAATCTGGCGTATTTGTTTTAGAGGTGAGAACTCAGCATGAGGGCACCGAAGGAAATAATTATCAGTGAGCCGGAAAGGGATATAGCTGTGTAGAATATTTGAGCCTTCTTCCCTCTTGCGGCACGGTCCATAAAGGATCTTGCTTTAGCGGCGGTAAGTGCAAAAATTGAGGTAGTCAAAGCCATTCCCGTTGCAAGGAAAAGCATGGCAGTCAATCCGGCCCATAAAATCCCGGAGGATAGAGTATAAACAAGAATAATTGCAGCTCCGGGGCACGGAACAAGTCCTGTTACAAACGCAACAGCAGTGATTTCTTTTAGTGAAGCGCATTTTGTCGGTTCGGAGCGGTTTTCCTGATTTCTTTTGAAGAAGGATTCGATTACGCCAAACAACATCCATAGTCCGATGAGTAAAACCAGCGCAAAGCTTGCAGTCTGCAAGTGATAGTTGAAATTTTCAAAACCGGACATTCCGCTGCTGAGAAGTAAATATGCAAGGCAGACAGCCACAGTTGCAGATCCCACATGCACGAGGGTGATGACCCAGGACATGAACACTGCTGTGTATATTGTCCCGCGGCGTGAAAGAAAGTAAGCGCAGACCACAGATTTACCATGTCCGGGGCCGACTGCATGGACAACTCCGTATGCAAAGGAAAAAAGTAGAAAAAACCAGAATGATTTTCCGAAGGAGTTCTTTTTAATGTCACGGGAAAAGACAGTCAGTTTTGCCCGTATGTCCTTTTGCAAAAGGATTACTTTTGTTATGGCAGAGTCGTAAAAACTTTTTGAATGATTGTTTTTGATCTTGGTGGAATCGGAAAACTTCTTTGCCGTTTCTGTCTTTGAGCTTGGCGACTGAACTGATTCTTTTTTTTGAGAAAGAAAAGGGTTGGTCGCAGCAACAGCAGCAGGGGTAAACGAAGTTGTCGCAGTGATGAGCATCAGGGGCAGTAAGAGAAAGAAAATTATTTTATATTTCATTTTGGGCTAAAGGTAAGAAAGGCAGCTTCAGGTGCCATTTGGGTATATGTCGAGGTTAATTCACTTGCTAAATCAACGTCTAACTGAGCAGAAGTTGTGTTTGGCAGATATTTAATCTGATTTTTATAATCTAGTTGAATGGCGGTGTAGAGGCTGTCATCATATATGGCGGCTATGACGGTGTGTTTTGTTCCTTTTTCTTCCACGCGGCACGGGATGAAAAACTCATAAACAAGAGTATTTTTTTCAATTGATGGAGTGAATTCGGTCACTTCATTGATTGTGTACGGCTGTCCATCAATTATTATAGTTGTGAAGTAATTGAAATTTTTAAGATTTACGAAAGCCCCGTTTTCAATTGCTTCTGCCTCGTCCTGAGAGAGGATGTTATTACGGTCCGTATCAAAATCACCAAGGATCATGACCGCGAACATTTCATCAAAACTCCATTTTTGCCTGACCCCTTTCAATCCCTTTGAGTCGAATTCAAAAATTAAAGAGCAGTCCACAAAAACATGCGGATGTGCGTAAGCTTGTGTCGGGGCAAGCGGAATTAATTGTGCTGTCGCAACTAAAAAAAACAATAAAAGAGTAAGGCTTTTTTTTTTAAACAGTTGCGGTGGGTCAATTCTCATGCGGCGACAATGGTAGAGGATATTGATTGTGTCAAGTTTAAGACGGCTGCTCTAAATAGAAAAGGTCTCTGCCGCATATGTACAGAGACCTTTCTTTCCGGCTGTCTTTTTTATAAAACGATTAGCGTGATCTGATACTTCTGGTAACAAATTCAGTTGTTTCTTCGTACAAGTTCGGCAGGTCGTAAGGGGACAGAAATCTGGTTCTGACCGTACCGACAATGTTGGAATAAATGATAGTGGTGGTATCGTCGATGGAGAGTTCCCTGATGGAGCCGTCTTCGATTCCCCGGTCTACACATTCGCGGATAATGTTAAGAAGTTGCTGGAATTTAAGCGCGATTCTTGTCCGGTCCATGTCTATTTGCACATCACTGAAAGGGGAGCAGCGAAGCAGGATCGGAAATGTGTTGCGATGTTTCAAAGTGTAGTACAGGTAACTTTTCATGAAGGCTGCAACACCGTCAATTCCTGAGGTAGTTTCACTGATTTCTGCATTCAAATATTCCATGAGGTCTTCTACCATGGCAATACCGGCGGTAAGAAATAGTTCTTCTTTTGATCCGAAGTAGTGCGAGACAAGGCCGAATGCCACGCCAGCCCGCTCAGAAATCATTTTAACGGTAGTTCCTGCATATCCGTAACGCCCAAAGGTTTCCTGAGCAGCGTAAAGGATAGCATCTTTTTTATTTTTACCTTTCATAGACTCTCTCTGGCAAAGTTGAGGTTGAAGGTCTTTTCAGCGATTCGATGTGTTCAATAGTATTCTTTCGTTTTCCGGTCAAATTATCTGTGTAATATCTTGATACAAAATAAGCATGTACATGATTAGGTTTGCTTAATGAGATTGAACTGTTGTAGCTTTTTTAACTGATAAAGAAAGAGTTGCCTGTTGTCTTTTGAAATTAAATGTCAATTGAATCCGGTTTTTTGTTATACTGGATCTGTTTGTTCTTAAAAATACGGAGGAATTGCTATGTCTGGGTTCAATGTAAGTGATATACCGATTTTGTTGTTGATTATAGGGGCCACAATTATTCCGATATGGTTAGGTCTCAGGTTAAGAAAAATCAAACCGCGAATTCTCTGGATAGGCATGCTGCTTTGTTTGTTGTTCGGTCCGTTGGGGCAGGTTTATGTTAAGGGCTGTATCCCGTGGATACTTATTCTTCTGGGGGTGTTGATTGGAGTGCAGCAGTTGCTTCCTCCAAACTTCGCAATGATTATTATGCTGCTTTCTTCACCGCTTGTTATGTTTTATCGGTTAAGCAGGTAGAAAAATGGCTGGTAAAATCTTTTTTACCAATTGAAATTTTTACGGGAAAAGTAACCCCTTGAGCATGCAATGCATCGCATGCTCAAGTCTTTCCCAGCCAATTTCGTCCTGAAGGCTTACGCCGCCGTATGTCTTGGTATTAAGCGAGCGAATGGCAAGATACGAAATTCCGCCGCCGAGCAGGGCGACGGCTGCCGCGAGATCAACTTCATCAGGTACGTCCGGCCCTAAATGCTCAAAGAACTCCAATGCAGTTCTAACCCTTACATCTTCAAGCTCTTCTGATAAGGCAGAGCGTTCAAGCATTTCCCAAGCCAGTATTCTTAGGGTTTCAGGTCTTTCTTCAAGTTCTTTGCGAAGTGAAAGAAAAAAGGCTCCCACCTGCTTTTCCGGGCATATGTCAGGGAATTCATCAGGGGTATTCGCTAAAAGTTCTTCTGTGCTGGGCCAATAAAAACTTGATTCGGCAAGGTCGCTTAAAATATTTTCAATCCCTTTATAGTAATGGAAAATAACTTTTCTCGAAATGCCTGATCTCAAAGCGATTTCATCGGCAGTGAGATTGTTGAATCCTGTTTGCGCCAGACATTTGTATGTTGCATGAAGAATTTTTTTGCGTGTAGCGGTGAGTGTATTGATAGGAACAAGTTTAAAGGGCATTTGAGTCCGCCTGCAGAGTTTAAATTATGACGTGAAAGAAATGGTCTTTTTTTGAAACGTATTATTTGTTTGACCTTAGTCAAGGATATTTCATTATAAGTTTATGTAAGTTAGCACGCAGCGCAGAAAAAGCCATCAGCGTTATTGCAGCCAAAAAAAATAAACTTTAAACTTTTTGTTTTTTCTCGCATAGTAACGATATCAAAATTTGAATTATTCTTACGGGGAAAAGTAATGGCGCAAAAAATTCTTGTTATAAATCCAGGCTCCACCTCTACAAAGGTTGCTATTTTTTGTGACAATGAAGTTTGTTTTGATGCTGAAGTGCGGCATCCTCGAGAGATTATAGATAAATATTCAACAGTAATGGACCAGAAAAGTTTCCGCACTGAGCAGGTTTTATCTCTTATTGATGAGTCCTTAAAAGAAGGACAGCCTGATATCGTCGTCGGTAGAGGCGGTTTGCTTAGAGCTATTCCTGGTGGACCTTACTTAATAAATGATGAAATGATTGCTGATCTTGAAAGTGCAAAATACGGTGCTCACCCCTGCAATCTCGGTGCAATGATTGCCCGCGATTTGGCAGCAAAATGGGGCGTGCCTGCTATGATAATGGACCCGGTTGTTACAGACGAGATGGACCCGGTAGCTAAAATTACGGGTTTTCCGGAAATTACCCGCAGAAGCGTTTTCCATGCCCTCAGTCAAAGAGGTGTGGCCCGGACTGTTGCCGCAAAACTCGGCATTGAATATGAAAAAGGGAAATTTATTGTGGCCCATTTAGGGGGCGGAGTTTCTATCGGAGCTCATAGAAACGGACGCGTTGTCGATGTGGTAAATGCTCTTGACGGAGAAGGCCCTTTCAGCCCCGAGAGATCTGGTAGTTTGCCTGTTTTGCCCGTGCTTGAACTTCTTGCTTCAGGAAAATTTTCTTATGATGAATTGCGTAAAAAGGTTACTTCCGGTTCGGGACTTCTCGGGTTGCTTGGAACCAATGATCTGCGTGAAGTTGAAGCCCGTATTGTTGCGGGAGATGAAGAAGCAAAGCTTGTTTTTGAAGCACTGGCTTATAATCTTTCAAAATACATAAGCTCATTTGTTCCGGTTTTGATGAAGGAAGACTCGGCTAAAAAACCTGTGACTGCGATAATTCTTACAGGTGGAGGAGCCAAAAGTCTTCGGCTTGTTAATGCTGTTGAAGATATGGTCGGTTCCATTGCGAATGTGCATGTTATAACCGGATTGGAAGAAATGGAAGTTATGGGTCGCGGAGGGCTGGCTGTTCTTCGCAATGAACTTGTTCCTGCTGAATATTTTGCTGCCGTTTCTTCGGAAAAAACAAAGTAAGGATATTATTCTTGCGTACCGAAAAGTTTGAGAGTAGTATAAATCATACCAAAATGGTGGGAAATAAGAATATGCCGTTTAACCCTGCTAATGTTGAAGCAAAGATTAAGATGCTTTTTTGTCTTCACAATAGCTGAGAAATGCGTATATTTTAAGTATAACAAAGCCGTCCGGCCTGTTCCGGAATGTGGCTTAAAAATATTCATCCCTGCAATCGGGACCCGGAGAATATCATGTGGGAATATACTGATAAGGTTCGAGAACATTTTTTGAATCCGAAGAATAGCGGTACCATTGATGATGCGGATGCTGTCGGTGAAGTAGGAAGTCTTTCCTGCGGAGACGCATTACGTCTTTTCCTTAAGATAGATGACGAAGGCCGTATTGAAGATGCGAAGTTTCAGACATTCGGCTGTGCCAGTGCCATTGCCTCAAGCTCGGTGCTGACTGAGATGATAAAGGGAATGACCGTCGAAGAAGCTGAGAAGGTCACCAATAAGGATATTGCTGAGGCCCTTGGCGGATTGCCTAAGGAAAAGATGCACTGTTCTGTTATGGGAGAGGAAGCTCTTGAGGATGCAATAAGAAGCTATAGAGGGCTGGACGCTGTTCCGGCACCGGAAGGTGAAATCATCTGTAAGTGTTTTGGAGTGACCGATGTGCAGATCAGGCACGCGGTTGTTGAAAATAAGCTTACCACCGTGGAAGAAGTTACCAACTTCACCAAGGCCGGCGGGGGCTGCGAAGACTGTCACGGCAGGATTAAGGAACTCATAGATGAAATCCGTTTTGGCGTAACAGAATTAAAGCCTGTTATTGAAAAGCCGGCTAAGCTCACGAACATCAAGCGTTTTCAGCTTGTTACTCAGACAATTGACGAAGAAATCCGTCCGGCCCTTCATAAGGATGGCGGAGATATAGAACTTATTGATATTGAAGGAACGGTAGTAATTGTTTCTTTACGTGGAGCCTGTGTAGGCTGCCCCTCCAGTGGTGTGACGCTTAAGGATTTTGTTGAGCGCAGACTGAAGGAAACCGTGGAAGACGCTATAATTGTCCGGGAGGCGTAAGATGCGACCAGTATATCTTGATAACAATGCCACAACAATGGTCGCTCCTGAAGTCAGGGAAGCAATTCTTCCTTTGCTCGAGGATGAATACGGAAATCCGTCCAGCATGCACGGTCTCGGCGGCAGGTCTGGAAAGTTGTTGTCTGAGGCGCGGGAAAAGATAGCTGCCGGGTTGGGTTGCAGTCCGTCGGAGATTATATTCACCTCTTGTGGAACAGAGGGTGATAATACTGCGATTCATTCTGCGATTGAGTCGCAGCCTGACAAGAAGCATATTATCACTACCCGTGTAGAGCATCCGGCTGTTTTGAATGTTGCCAAGCACCTTGAGCGCAAAGGGTATGATATAACTCTGCTCGGCGTTGATTCTGAAGGGCGTATGGACCTTGATCAGCTTCGCGATTCGATTAGACCAGATACTGCTCTTGTTTCTGTTATGTACGCGAATAATGAGTCCGGCGTTATTTCTCCCATTGAAGAAATGGTCGAGATCACAAAGGAACGCGGCGTTCTGTTTCATACCGATGCCGTTCAGGCAGTAGGCAAGATTCCTATTGATTTGAAGACGCTGCCGGTAGATTATCTGGTTTTGTCAGGCCATAAGATTCACGCTCCGAAGGGAGTAGGTGTTCTCTTTTTGCGTCGTAATACTCCGTTCAGACCCTTTATGCTGGGTGGACATCAGGAGCTTGGGCGTAGGGGCGGCACTGAGAATATTCCGGGTATTGTAGGACTCGGTGTGGCTATGGATCTTGCCGTTAATCATATTGAAGAAGAGAATACCAGAGTTCGGGCAATGCGCGACAGGCTTGAAAAGGGCCTTATGGCAACTATTCCTGATGCTATGGTGAACGGTTTTGAAGCCTCAAGACTGCCTAACACTTTGAGTATTGCGTTTAAGTATATTGAAGGCGAAGCAATGCTCCTCCTGCTCGACCAATTCGGTATCTGTGCCAGTTCCGGTTCAGCTTGTACCTCGGGAAGCCTCGAGCCTTCGCACGTTTTGCGCGCAATGGGCGTTCCGTTTACTTATGCTCACGGATCACTCAGATTCTCCTTGTCGGTGTACAATACTGATGAAGATATTGATCTGGTACTTAAGGAGCTTCCTCCGATTATCAGTCGGTTGCGTGAGTTTTCACCGTTCAGACGCGGTGATGAAGGGTTGGACTGGGTAGAAGATCATTAAAATGGATGTTCAAAAAAGTTTATTTGCGCGGACGGGAAACATTTTGAACAAGTTTCTCGTCCGTGTTTTTTGGAGCAGGAGTTGACTCGGCAAAATAAGTTGCTACCTATATATGTCAGACGGAACAGTCTGCTATATAAGCACTAAAATTAAACGAGGGACAAATGAACATACATGAATCAATGATTTCTCTAGTAGGCGATACTCCACTGGTTAAACTTAACAGTACGGCAGAAGGCTGCGCTGCCACAGTTGCTGCCAAGCTTGAGTTCTTTAATCCGTGTTCGTCCATTAAAGACCGGATCGGTGTTTCCATGATTGAAGAGGCCGAGAAACGCGGTGACCTTAAAAAGGGTTCTGTAGTTGTTGAGCCTACCAGCGGAAATACTGGGGTCGGTCTTGCTTTTGTCTGCGCCGTAAAAGGCTATAAGCTGATTTTGACTATGCCGGAAAGTATGAGCCAGGAACGCAAAGACCTGCTTAAAGGTTTCGGAGCGGAGCTTGTTTTAACCCCGGCTCCTCAGGGCATGACCGGAGCTATCAATAAAGCCCGCGAAATTGCCGAGGAAAATCCCGGTTCATTTTTGCCCATGCAGTTTGCTAATCCCGACAATCCCAAAGCACACCGTGCCGGAACCGCAGAAGAAATATGGCGGGATACCGATGGTAAGATAGATATTTTTGTGTGCGGAGTCGGTACTGGCGGAACGATTACTGGAGTCGGTTCAGTTCTTAAAAAATATAATCCTGCTATAAAGATCATAGCTGTTGAGCCTTCTAAATCTCCAGTTCTTTCTGGCGGTGCTCCTGCTCCTCACGGAATTCAGGGTATCGGGGCCGGGTTTGTGCCTGAAGTGCTCCAGACAGATGTTATTGACGAGATATTCAAAGTTGACGATGCTGATGCTCTGGGGATGGGACGCAGGCTTATGCAGGAAGAAGGCATTTTATGTGGCATTTCTGCCGGGGCAGCGGCTCATGCTGCTGTTGAAATCGCAAAACGTGAAGAAAACAAAGATAAGCTGGTCGTTTTCATCGTTCCCGATACTGGAGAACGTTATTTAAGTACCGCGCTTTTTCAGGATTAAGGTCAATAAAATGGTAACTAAGCTCGGTGCTCCAATGTTGTCGGATGTAGTGGATGCTCTTTGTGAGGAAGAATCTTATCAGGCTGTTTATCATATGCCTGAACATGATCGCCCGATGCCTTCGCTTGAAGCTTTGGGTGAACTCGTGGAACGCCTTCGGGCGGTGATTTTCCCCGGATATTTCGGAGATTCAGAGATCCGTCCTGAGACTATGCGCTATCACATCGGCGGTAGTCTTGATATTGCATACAGGTTGCTTGTGGAGCAGATTTCACGCGGCCATTGTTTCTTTTGCAGCACAGACGACCGTACCTGCATTGATTGCGAAGTAGAGGCCAAGCGTGTTGCCGGTGAATTTATGTCGAAGCTTCCGCAGATCCGTAAACTTCTGGCAACTGACGTGCAGGCTGCTTACGTTGGTGATCCTGCTTCCAAAAGTCCGGGCGAAACCATTTTCTGTTATCCAAGCATTACGACTCTGACTCATCACCGCATTGCGCACGAGCTTTATAAACTTAAGGTGGACTTGATTCCCCGTATTATCGGTGAAATGGCTCATTCTAAGACCGGTATTGATATCCATCCAGGCGCACAGATCGGGGAACATTTTTTCATTGATCATGGAACGGGTACTGTTATCGGGGAAACCTGTATTATCGGGCGTAATGTTCGTCTCTATCAGGGTGTGACCCTTGGAGCAAAAAGCTTTCCGCAGGATGATTCCGGTACACTCATTAAGGGCATTGCCCGTCATCCTATAGTCGAAGACGACGTGATTGTTTATTCAGGCGCAACTATTCTGGGCCGGGTCACTATCGGTCAAGGTTCCGTTATCGGCGGTAATGTTTGGATTACGAGATCTGTTGAAGCCGGTGAAAGATTGCTTCAAAATAAATGTTCTTTGTGATTGCAGCTAACTGACTTGAATTTATTGTTTCAAAGTATTGAAAGGCGGAAAGTTAAAACTTTCCGCCTTTCTTTTTTATAATCCGCGAGCATTATTCAAGATAACGTTATGATTTAGACCATTCTCGAATTTGTTTTATTTCATTTTCCGGAACATGTAAGTGTTCTAAAAACTGCTGATGAACAACGGGATGAAGTTTTTCAAATGCAATGTGCCAGCGGTGCATGTCCTCATCACCGAATCCGGCTTCCCGGAATATTCCGGTCCACTGTTCTTTAGTAAAATTTTCAGATTTATTGATACTCATGTCATTATCCTCTTGATTAAATATAAGATCAGGTTTGTTGGAATGATCAGCGTTTACGTTTGTTATTTTTTTCGAGCCAAATAAAAAGCGTATCCCTGCGAGTCTGGGTATTTGCGCATCATATCCATTTCTTTATTAAGATTTTCAGAAAGTATATTCACCTCTGAAATATCTTTATGTTCTTCGATAAATTCAGGAAGTTTTTTAGCTATTCCTGCATAATATTCGTCCCACCAGTCAGATGCAGGCTGAATGAAATGTGCTATTATTTCGTAACCATGTTTTTCAAAAAGTTCGATATTTTGCTCAATGGTTTTCATTTCAGGATAGCTTTCTGTCCAAAATTTAAAGGCTTCTTCCGGCTTGTTTTCGCTTGTCCAGACCAGTTCTGATACTGCCAGAAACCCTTCAGGTTTAAAAAAATCTTTCATTTTAGACAGTCCGTTTTCGAATCCCATGATAAAGAGCGACCCTTCGGACCAGATGATGTCAAAGCTTTCGGGAGCGAATCCGAGATCGTTCATATCTCCGATAGTGGTTGTTATTCTATCTTCACACCCAGCTTCACGCGCGTTGTTTTTGAGTGTTTCGAGCACAGCTTCGCGGTTGTCCACTGCTGTAATATGACTCGTAGTATTTTGACAAAGGTCAATAGTATGAGTGCCTGTTCCGCAGCCGATATCCAGAATGTTTATATCTTTTTTCAGCGGCCCGAGGAGCGAAAGGGCTTTTAAGGTTGATTCGGTGCTGCCCGGCCCAAGCTTTGGCATTTGGTCAAAGAATTTAAAAAATAAGTTCATATATCTCTCACTTGCGTCTTTAATTTTGAGAATTAGTTGCGGTCCAACTGACCATTTACGGATAAGCGCGATTTCATCCTCAGGAATTTGAAGATATTCCAGAAATTGCTGATGCTTATCCGGGTGTGATTTTTCAAAAGCCTTATGCCATTCGTGCATATCGTCTTCACTGAATCCAGAGCTTCGAAGTAATTCTGTCCAAAGCTCTTTACTTAGTTGTCCTGAGATATTCACGTTAGGAGTGTTTTTTAAAATGCCTGAAATGAACTGCCGTTGCTCGTGCAGGGAGCCGATCTCATCGTTTAATTCTTTAAGTCTGCTCTCAAGAATTGACGAAATTTCATTACCCGGAGCATCAAGAATCTTTTTGATGTCTTTTAACGGAATTCCGGCCTTTCGATAATGACAGATTTGAGAAAGCCGTTCCTCTTCTTCATTTGAATAAGTACGATACTCACCTTTCAAATGTGAAGAAGGGGAAAGCAGTCCGATTGAGTCATAGTAGAGAAGGGTGCTGCGGGACAGTCCGAATTTCTTGGCAAGTCTTCCTACTGTCCGGTTTTTCGAGTTCGTTTCAGTTATTTTTTTTGTTTTCATGCAGAGCCTCATTCGTGTTTATCAGCTGATGTTGAAAACCATGTTGCACTGTAAAGCTATAGACAGGTCAAGCGGGAAAATAAAAAAAAGCCTCGACCGAAGTCGAGGCTGATTAAATTACTTTATGTCGTTCATTATTTCAGGAGGCGTTTCTTCAAGGTCTTTTAATTCCGGGTGGCGTTTATAAAAATCTTTAAGAGGCTCTAAAGGGATTTTACATTTTGAACAAAGATCATCTTCTGGAATGTAGCCAGCTATAAAAACTTCACTGCATTTAGGGCATATCTTGTCATTGTATGTTTCTATTTTTTTGATTTTTTTAGGTTTTATATAAAAAAGACTATAATATAAAAAAGCTCCGCCTACAGCCGTAAGGCCTAAGCGGACAGGCATGCTGAAAGTGTAGCCCCACAAGTGTGGTAAAGGTAGATCACTTGAATAGGGTTTGCTCCAAGTTATCAATAAAATTGCAGCAAGCGTGGTGGGTAGCTTTTGTATGAAAACTAAAATTTTGTCTGTGTTCATATTCTTTAATACAACAAAAAACCCCTCCAAAGCAAATGCAATGGAGGGGTTTAAATTGTTATTGAACGTCGTTATTTATATTTTTCTTCGTCTTTAGCTCTGATTTCAGCCCGTTTAATTTTGCCGCTGATAGTTTTGGGCAGTTCATCCACGTATTCGATAACTCTGGGGTATTTGTAAGGAGCTGTGACCTTTTTTACATGGTTCTGTAGTTCCTTGGTGAGTTCCGCAGATCCGACAAAACCATCGGCGAGAACAATTGTTGCCTTAACAGCCTGACCACGTACTGGGTCGGGAACGCCAGTTACTGCGGATTCAATGACGGCAGCGTGGGTGAGGAGCGCACTTTCTACTTCAAAAGGTCCGATGCGGTAACCGGAACTTTTGATAAGGTCATCAGTCCTGCCGAGGAACCAGTAGTAACCGTCTTCATCCATCCAAGCCTTGTCGCCGGTCTGATAGTAACCGTTTACCATAACGCTTGCGGTTTTTTCAGGCTCGTCCAGATATCCGTTGAACAGTCCAACCGGTTTAGCAGGATCAATTCTTACGCAGATCTGGCCTTCTTCACCGGCAGCACATTTGTTACCTTCCACATCAATCAGAGCGATGTCCCAGCCGGGGCAGGGTTTACCTATAGACCCCGGTTTCGGAGTCATGTGGGGGAAAGTTGCAATCTGTAGTGTGGACTCAGTCTGACCGTATCCTTCGTAAAGAGGCTTACCTGTTGCTTCTTGCCACGCTTCAAAGACAGAAGCATTGAGAAGCTCTCCTGCGGTGGTGCAGTGAGTCAGGGCTGAAAGGTCATATTTAGTGAGATCTTCACGGATCATGAATCGGTATACTGTGGGCGGTGCGCAAAAAGATGTTACTTTGTGGTCGGCAATAATCTGCAACAGCTCCGCAGGGTTAAACTTACCCCGGAAATCCCATGTGAAGACAGTCGCGCCGGCCATCCACTGTCCGTAGAATTTGCCCCAGACAGCTTTTCCCCATCCTGTGTCGGCAAGGGTCAGATGAATGTTGCCGGGTTCTAGGTCGTGCCAGTATGCGCCTGTGGTATAATGTCCAAGCGGATAGGTGTGAGTGTGTTCCACCATTTTAGGCTGCCCGGTGGTTCCGGATGAAAAGAAAATCAGTAGAGCGTCGTCACCGCCTGCACAGTCTGCGGGACGTGGAAAGGAATCTGAGTTTTCAGCGCAGAGACCGTCTATGTCGAGCCAGCCTTTTGCAAGTTTGCCTTTTCCAGCCTGAATAAGAACCTTTAAGGACGGACAGCTTGCGTTTGCTTCTTCAACTCTGTCTGCAACAGAATCTTCCGCAATAATACTTTTGATTTTCGCAAAATTAACACGAAATTCAATGTCCTTAACTGTCAGCAGGTTGGGCGAAGGAACAGGAACTGCACCTACTTTGTGACAGGCAAGCATTGAAACCCACCAGTCTATGCGGCGATACAGAATAACCATGACTCTGTCGCCTTTGCCTATTCCTGCTTTTGCAAGACCGTTGGCGAGTCTTGAAGATGCTTTGGAGAAGAATTCGAAATCTTTTTCAGCGCGGACACCATCAGGGTCAATGTGAATCATTGCCAAACGTGTAGGGTCTTCCGCTGCGGTTTTATCAACAAAATCAAAAGCGAAGTTGAAATTATCGGGAACTTCTATTTTGTATTTCTCACAGAACTCCGGATAGGAGCTGAATTTTTCTTTCTGCATGTTATGCTCCTGATCGAGTTATAAAATTACGTCCAGCATGCGGGCAGGTTCGCCATCTAAGCCGCGCAAAGCATGAGGAGTATTTGAATCGAAATATAGAGAATCGCCGGCTTCAAGTTCAAGTACATTGTCGTCCAGTCTCAGTTCGAGCCGGCCTTCAAGTACATAGATGAATTCCTGTCCGCGGTGAGTGGTAAAATTCATATCAGCAGGGTCTTTAGCAGGAACGTTAATCATGAAAGGTTCCATGCGTCTGCCGACAAAGGTTGAAGCGAGGTTTTTGTAGTCGTAGTCTTTACGCCTGTCGACGCTGAAACCTTTACCCTTGCGAACCAGAGCATAGTTTTTGAGATGGGCTTCATTGCCGGAAATCAGGACAGTCAGTCCTACTCCGCATACGTGTGCTACATCCATGAGATAGCTTACAGGGATTTCAATTTCACCTGACTCATATTTTTCAGCCAGAGCTGCTTCTACACCGACTTTTTCAGCCAGTTCCGCCACAGTCATGTCCACGGCATCTCTAATGCCTCTGAGTCGCGGAGCAATTTCTTTGTATGCCTGATCATTACTCATACAGTCTCCCTGATATGGGTGAATCCGATTAAAAGAACCGGGGGTTTTGCCGGATTTAAGCAAAATTCCCCGTAATATTTATATAAAAATATTCCTTTGCAGCCGTTAAGCGTCGGGGAACATCTCTTCGGCAAGCTCTCTGAGCTTGTATTTTTGTATTTTTCCGCTTGCTGTCATGGGGTAAGCTTCAATGAATGTAATGAATTTAGGAATTTTATATCTTGAAATCTTGCCCCTGCAATAATCTACAACATCTTCAGGAGTCATATCGACTCCGTCTTTAAGAATGATGAATGCTCCGACCTGTTCCCCGAATTTTTTGCTTGGAACTCCGGCAACCTGAATATCGAGTATTCCATCCATTGTGTAGAGGAATTCTTCGATTTCACGGGGGTAGATGTTTTCACCGCCGCGGATGATCATATCTTTGAGTCGTCCGGTAACAGCAAGATAACCCTGCTCGTCCATAACTCCGAGGTCGCCTGAATGCAGCCAGCCGTCAACATCAATGTTTGCAGCAGTGGCTTCGGGGTTTTTATAGTACCCTTTCATCACATTATAGCCGCGGCAGCAGATTTCAC
This sequence comes from Maridesulfovibrio ferrireducens, assembly GCF_900101105.1. Lineage (NCBI taxonomy): Bacteria > Pseudomonadati > Thermodesulfobacteriota > Desulfovibrionia > Desulfovibrionales > Desulfovibrionaceae > Maridesulfovibrio > Maridesulfovibrio ferrireducens. Next base: position 432,351 of record NZ_FNGA01000001.1, on the reverse strand, counting down.
CTGTATCACCGACAGCGCATTGATTACCTGTTTCGGGGTTGAATAGAGCTACTTCTATTTCCGGCATTGCGCGGCCTACTGACGCTGTTCTGCGATCAATGTCATCGTCCATGCGGGTCTGTGTCATAACCGGAGAGGCTTCGGTTAATCCATAACAGATGGTGATGTCGTTCATGTTCATTTTGTCCATGACTTTTTTCATCACTTCAACAGGGCAGGGAGAACCGGCCATAATTCCGGTACGCAGAGATGAATAATCAAATTTATTGAAAAGCTTGTGATCAAGGATGGCAATAAACATGGTAGGCACGCCGTAAAGGGCGGTGCATTTTTCCTGATCAACAGAAGCCATGACTAACAGTGGATCAAACCCTTCGAGAATGACGAGAGTCGTGCCGTGATTGATCGCGGCAAGAACTCCGAGCACACAGCCGAAACAGTGGAACAGGGGAACCGGCAGACAAAGCCTGTCGTTCGAAGTAAATCCTTGATTTTCTCCGATCCAGTATCCGTTGTTGCCTATATTGTAGTGCGTAAGCTGTACGCCTTTGGGGAAGCCTGTGGTCCCGGAGGTGTATTGCATGTTGATAACATCATGCGGGTCGAGAGTCGCTTGTCTTTCTTCGTATTCTTCGTCTGAAGTCACAACAGCGAGGTTGATAACTTCGGGCATTGAGTACATACCGCGATGTTTTTCCTGTCCGAGAAAGAATACCCTTTTGAGGTCGGGGAATTTTTCGCTCTGAAGGTAACCTCTTTCATTCGTGCGCAGTTCAGGAATAAGGTCATAAGTCGTATGGATGTAGTCTATGTCTCTGAATCCATCGATTATGACGAGGTTTTCGCATTCGGACTGCTTGAGCAGGTATTCCAGCTCAGTCGTGCGATAAAAAGTATTAACTGTAAGCAGAATGGCGCCGATTTTGGCTGTGGCAAACTGCAATGCCACCCAGTAAGGAACGTTGGTTGCCCAGATAGCAACTTTTTCACCTTTTTTGATACCGAGAGCCATGAGCCCCATAGCGAGCTCGTCTACCAGTTCGCCGAATTCGCTGTAAGTGAGTCTGAAGTCGCGATCAACGTAAACAACTGCTTCATTATCCGGCCATTTTTCAACCGCTTCATCAAGCAATGCCCCGAGAGTTATTTCCCTGAGGTGTGATTTTTCCATGAGATTCTCCACCTTATTATCTTATTCAGGGAAATACAGAACTGCGTAGATTTCACATTTTTTGTCGCCGTAAGCAGCAACGCTGTGAGGAACTACAGAATTGAAATATGTGCTGTCGCCTGCTTCTATGACGCTTGTTTTCTTGCCGTAGACAATTTCAAGCTGACCGGAAACAACAATGATAAACTCTTCTCCTTCGTGAGAAGTGAGCCGGTGTTCTTCGTTGCTTGGTTCAATTTGGATAAAAAAAGGTTCCATGTGACGGTCACTTTTTCCTTTACCAAGGGAAAAGTATTTCATGGAAGCGGCTTCTTTTTTCTCTGAATGCATGGTCAGTTCTTCCTGGCGCTCATCTAAACGGACGATTAGGGGGTCTTTGCTGACATGGTCATCAAGAAAAGTACCGAGCCTTACACCGAGAGCTCTTGCAATTTTAAGCAGTGGTCCGAGTGAGGGGTATTTGTCTTTTTCTTCGACGGCTTCGAGAAAATCAACTCCAAGCCCTGTGCGTTTCGAGAATTCTTCGAGGCTGATGCTCTGTTTTTCTCTGAAAGTTTTAATACGATGTCCTATTTTAGCTTTTGTCATACTGCCCTCTGCTGGTCTATGTCCGCTTTTTACGGAATTGTGCATAAATAATGGTAAATCGTTAAGCAATGAGTACTTACATTAACAATATAATTTTGTCATTAGTCCATAGCGTAGCGGGAAATTATTATAATGATATGATCACTTCGGCGCAGGGTAAAACTTAGCGAAGTAAAAATGAAGAGATAAATTGCAAATTTATAAGATATTTTTATAACTGGTTGGAGTAAAGCTTCTTTCACACTGTTTGGTTACATTTGTTAGTGGCTTTCCTTAAAGAAATTATCTATGTTTATCGCTACATTTTGAAAAAATAAAGGAAACATCAATGGCTGCTGTAGATGAGAATAAGGGAAGAAAAAAAATCCAAGGTGTCTTTTCCAGTCAGAACGTACAAAAGATTGGAACCGGGACAACTGTGCGTCGTACAATCAGTAAGATGTATTGGATGGCGACAGAAATGGATGATGGAAATGTAGAAGTTCAGGCTCTTAATACCAGTTATATTCCTTCCGGTCCTAAAACAACGGCGACTATGGAAGAATTTCTTTCAAAGTATTCTCCTGAGCCGGAGTTTTATGTTTCTACAGTTTATCCTAAAATGAAAGAGCTTAGCGGAACTGTTCAGCGTGGTGAAAAAGCTAGACAGGCCGGAGCAACGTACAGTGCCGAGTTTGAATTTCAAAATGCATTAGGTGTGGATGAAGACAATGTCCGCGCAAATTTCGGCTTGGGACTTACCTACATGGAGCGCGGAGAATCCAGCAAAGCTAATGATATCTTTGAAAGGCTCGTTGGTCTTGATGCCGCATTTGAAACCGAGCATAAGCATCTTTTTAACGAGTTCGGTATTAATCTGAGGAAGACCGGAATGCAGGATCAGGCCATAGATTATTATAATCGGGCACTGGAAATGACCTCAAATGACGAGAACCTGCATTACAATATGGCTCGAGCTTATTTTGAAAAAGGTCTTTTTGACAAAAGTGTTGAACATCTGGAGAAAGCTCTCAGTCTTAATCCTGATCATCCTGAAGCTCAAAAATTTCTGGATTATATCAAGAGTACACAGAATAATTAGTAGCTCTTTTGCTTAGACTGCTTTTATATTTTTTCAAGCAGGGCAGAATAGAAAAACTCTTTAAGCTGTGAATCCGGAGATGTTGTCCATTCCTTTTTCAGACGGGCATCTTTGTTCTTTTTTAAAAAATTAGCGATTTGCCCGTGGTTTTCCGCAGGATTAAGTGTGCAGGTTATGTATGCTAAAAATCCACCTTTGCGAACAGTTTTCCAGCCATTATCAAGTATTTTAGACTGCAAAAGAACTAAAGATTCTGTATCTTCAAATGAGCGTTTGAACTTAGTATCCGGTCTTCTTGAAAGAACGCCGAGACCTGAGCAAGGTACGTCGAGCAGGGCTGTGCCGACGGTTCCAGCAGCAATCGGTGGATTGATTGCAGAGCCTCTGAACGCTGAAATGGAAGGAAATTCATTTTTCAGAGCAGTGAGCCTTCCGAGGTGTGGATCACTGGCGAGAACCGGCTTAATGTCATTGTGCATCAAATATCGTGATTTGCCGCCGCGACCGGAGCATGCATCCCATACAGGAGTAGGCCAGCTTGAAGGTTCAAGTATGGAAAGAGCAACTCTTGCCGCGTAACTTTGTCTGAAAAGAACTTTATCCGGCAGTCCTTCCAGCGCCGCAGGGCGAACCCCTGAATGAAAGGCAAAAGCTTCTCCGTCAGAAGCAATAAATTCTTTTTCTAAAAGCAGTGCCGCAGCAGCGTCCTGTCCCGCATCATTTGAAGTATCAATTGCAAATCCGGCAGCAGGAGGACAAATTTGAGCCTCGAGGTATTGAATCGCCGTTTCTCTGCCGTAACTGTCAATCCATAGCTCAACAATCCATTGCGGGCATGCGTAGTAAGCGGAAAGAGCTTTCATTTCATTGTGGAGATTTCTGCGGAAAAATTCGATATCCACACCGTCTTCAGCAAGTCTTGCAACTTTACGAAGCACAGCATTGGCGAGACCTCCGAGTTTACCGCGGGTCAGCCTTTTTACTGAATCAACGCCCCAGTCTACTGATGCGTAAGCGGGAACATCCATGTGCAGAATTTCATATGAAGCAATTCCTAAGACTTGAAGAACAGGTGCAGGAAGTCCTTCCGGTCTCGAAAGAAAACAGCCCAGCACGTGTTGCAGACGGATTCTCATTCGTAGATAGCCGTATAGAACTTCGGTAATAAAACCGCGGTCTCGTCGAGCCAGATCGTTTGATGAAAGGGCAGAGTCCAGTATGGCCTGAGCATCCAATCCACTATCAAGAGTTTTGGATACACAATCAAAAGCCAGCCCTCTGGGCCCCGGCAGGGATAAATTTTTCATCTGATAGATTCCGTTTTTTAGAGGCCGCTAAGGGGTGTCATGCCGACATTTTTTTCTGCGTCGACAGGTAATTTTTCAGCTTTAATAAATTTTCGCAGTGCATTTTCAACTGCTATAAGAGATACTTGTGTGTCAAGGCAAGGCCCGTGTGGACGTTCATTAAGAACTCCGAACACCGGCAGCGGATAAGTGTCCTGAATTCCGCTGGCAAGATCCCGTTCACAGGCAATCGCTATAATCAGTTTCGGTCTTTTCTGGACAACTATACGCCTTGCGATGGTTCCGCCGGTTGCTACAGCGAAATGGGCACCGTATTTATCGCGAAGTTCAAGAAGCCCTTTGATGGTGCAAAGTCCGCAACGCTTGCAGTTGTCCACATCATAAGTAAGGCGCATGTCGCAACGGCTGTTTTGCAGGCAGTGCGGAGTTAGCATTAATATTTTATCAGGGTCGCAGGTTCCGGCTTTTGACTGAACCAGTTCGTTGTTAACCTTGATAAAGGATGCTCTTATTTTACGCTTGGAGAGGCCGAAGACTCTACCCAGTATGGTCATAAGCGGCAGAAAAAGTTTAATCGTAAGGCCCCGTGCTTTAGTGGAAAAAGGGAAAGTTTTTCCAAGAACCACATTCGCGAGTAGAGCCAGATAGGCCCATCCGACGAGCAATATGAGAATTGTAACGATTACACCTAATATCCATGAAGCCCATGAACCGAAGGCGGAAATGCCGACATACGGCACATACCACAACGAAGCTAAAAACAGGCAGAGCAGAATGCATGTGCCGGTAATCAGGCCGATGAACAAGCGTTTTTTAGAATCTTTCTCGACACTCACTTTTAGCAATCCGAACCGGATGTCTGTCCATCCGTACTAGTTGGTTGTGTATGTAATTTGCTCATATATCCACACATGAAAGCACGTCCGTCCATGGCTTTTTTGCCAGCCGGTTTTACCTTTTCTGCAAGGTATATTTTATCTTTACAGGCTATTTCCAGAAAACCGTCATCTTCACCGAGGATTGTTCCCGGAGTAGTGTCTACGGTTTCTTTATCGCTTATTTTGCCGGGAGTGATGACCAGACGAACCGGTTCTTTGTCGCTTTCGGCCTGCCAGAAGAAATAAGCACCGGGTGACGGGTGCATTGCGCGGATCTGATTATGCACATCCTTTGCACTTTTATTCCAGTCTATCAATCCGTCTTCTTTTGTAAGCTTGGCGGCGTAAGTGGCGATTTCATCATCCTGTTTTATTATAGCTAATTTGCCGCTATGATAACGAAGAATCGTTTCCATTATCAGCGGTCCGCCCATTGCAGCCAGTTCGTCATGGATTTTTCCGGCGTGGTCGTTCCACGCAATTCCTAACGCTTGCTGGAGCAGCATGGGGCCGGTATCAAGCCCTGCTTCCATTTTCATGATGGTGATGCCTGTTGCGACGTCACCGTTCTGGATGCTGCGCTGAATAGGAGCGGCTCCACGGTATTTGGGAAGCAGAGAGCCGTGTACATTGATGGGCAATACCGTAGGTATATCCAAAACTTCCTGAGGAAGAATCAGGCCATACGCAGCCACAACAAGGAAGTCCGGCTTTAGTGAACGCAGCTGTTCAATATCAGTCTTGTCCTTGAAATTGAGCGGTTGAAACACAGGGATGTCATGTTTCAGAGCTACTTCTTTCACAGGGGAAGGCTTAAGTTTGTGGCCTCTTCCGCAAGGGCGGTCAGGCTGGGTATAAGCTCCGATTACTTCGCAATCGTCCCACTCCTGAAGGTATTCAAGAATGGTGGACGCGAAGTCCGGAGTGCCCATGAAAACTATTTTCCAGCGTGGTTCTTCTCTTGTTGCTGCCATTTTTTGATCTTCTTATCGTACATTGCTTTTTTAAGACGGCCCACTCTGTTTACTATGAGAGTTCCGTCAAGGTGATCTAATTCGTGCTGAAGAACGATTGCCAGAAAGTCGTCTGCTTCAATTCTGATATCTTTCCCGTTTTCATCCATTCCGGTCACAGTAACTTTTTCGCTGCGTTTGATGACGCAACTGAAAGAAGGACAGGACAGACAGCTTTCTTCGGAATCTACTTTTCCTTCGCTGTCAATGATTTGAGGGTTGATAATTATCTGCAGATCTTCCCTGTTTTTAGGGCCTGAAGGGTCAATTACTATCAGGCGGAGCTTTTCTCCGATCTGCGGCGCTGCGAGACCGACTCCGTCATCTTCGTACATGGTTTCAACCATGTTATCGATGAGCACTTTAAGCTCAGGAGTAATCTTTTCTACAACGGCGCATGGATCTGCAAGATTAGGATCAGGATATTTGAGAATACCGAGTTTCATAGTACTTGAGATTTTCCTTGGAAATTCTGTACACAAGGTGTTTAGGATTTCCGTAATTATTAAAGTCTTACAGTCGCTTTTATCGCGACGTAGTCATTCCGGCCTGCTCTATGCAGACCGGAATGTTATCTTTTTATCGTTTGACTTGTAAAGAGGCTCTTGGTTTAAGCTTCTTTCTTTTCGCGGAGTCTGATTCCAAGGTCGCGAAGCTGAGTGCTTGCAACGGCTGAAGGAGCTTCAGTCATCAGACAGGTAGCCTTCTGAGTTTTAGGGAAGGCTATAACGTCTCTGATGGATTTGGCTCCGCATAGTATCATAATAAGTCTATCCAGACCAAAGGCAATGCCTCCGTGAGGCGGTGCTCCGAATTTAAGGGCGTCCATGAGGAATCCGAATTTGGAACGGGCTTCTTCTTCGCCAATACCGAGAGCTGAAAACATTTTCTGCTGCATTTCAGGGGTATGGATACGGATGGAACCGCCACCTATTTCGTAACCGTTAATTACGAGGTCATATGCACGGGCAAGAGCTTCTCCTGGGTTTTCGCTGATGGTATCCATCTGTCCAACCTGCGGAGAGGTGAAAGGATGATGTCTAGCAACGTAGCGTTTTTCATCAGGGTTGTACTCAAGCAGCGGGAAGTCGGTAATCCATAATGGAGCATATGCGCTCTCATCAATAAGCTCCAATCTTTCACCGATCTTAATTCTAAGTGCTCCAAGCGCAGCATTTACGATATCAGTTGATCCGGCCTGGAAGAAAAGAATATCTCCGGCTTCTGCTTTGGTAAGTTCAGAAAGCTTTGCAATTTCTTCTTCGTTGAAAAATTTAACAATCGGAGACTGCCATTCGCCATTTTCTTTAACTTTAATCCATGCAAGTCCTTTGGAACCGTAGATTTCAACAAACTTAGTGTATTCGTCGATTTCTTTACGGCTGAGCTGTGCCCCGTTTGGAACACGCAGAACTTTGATCAGTTCAGATTTAGCAAAAACTTTGAAATCAGATCCTTTAAAAATCTGAGTAGCTTCGAGGTGTTTCAGTTCAAAACGTACATCAGGTTTGTCCACACCGTAATCGCGCATTGCGTCAGCATAGGTCATACGTGGGAAAGCAGAAGGGAGCTCTTTTTCAATGGTTTCGGTGAAAACTGTGCGGATCATGTTTTCAGCCATGCCCATGATTGTTTCTTCGTCAGTGAAGCTCATTTCAATATCAATCTGAGTGAATTCAGGCTGACGGTCTGCGCGGAGATCTTCATCTCTGAAACATTTAACGATCTGGAAATAACGGTCGAGGCCGGAAACCATGAGCATCTGTTTAAAGAGCTGTGGAGACTGTGGCAGAGCGTAAAAATCACCGTTGTTCATGCGGCTCGGGACTAGAAAGTCACGTGCTCCTTCAGGAGTACTCTTGGTGAGAACAGGAGTCTCAACTTCGAGGAATCCAAGTCCGTCAAGGAAGCGGCGAACTGACTGTGCGGCTTTGTTGCGCAAGATAAAGTTCTTGGCAAGGATAGGGCGGCGCAAGTCCAGAAAGCGATATTTGAGACGAAGCTGTTCAGCCGCGTCTGTACGGTCCTCAATGGCGAAAGGAGGAGTTTCAGAAGTATTAAGAAGCTTCCATTCGTCAACGATGATTTCAATTTCACCTGTTGTCAGACCTTTGTTGATCATGCCGTCGGGACGGGCTCTGACCTTACCCTTGATAGCAACAACGTATTCTGAACGGATAGCGTGAGCGCGTTCGTGAACATCAGTGTTGTGCTCGGGGCTGAAAACAACCTGTGTGAGACCTTCACGGTCACGCAAGTCGATGAAAATAAGGCCGCCGTGATCGCGGCGAAATTGAACCCAGCCCATGAGCAGGACTTCTTCGCCGAGGTTTTTTGCGGTTACTTCATTACAATTGTGAGTTCTTTTCCAGCCGCCAAGGTCTTCAATCACTCGGTATTCGTCGTAACTGCGTTCTTCATTTTGTTCAGACATGGTAGTCTCTCCCGGGATTTTATTTGAAATATTCATCACGCGGCAGGGATTCCTGTCCGCCTTCGATCATGTCTTTGACTGTGACCGTTCCGTTCTCAACTTCGTCCGTTCCGAATATAAAACATTTCTTTACAGCAAGCTTGTTTGCCTGACGTAATTGACTTTTCATACTGGTGGCGACAAATGCCGCTTCTCCTTTGAGTCCTGATTTGCGCAGTTTTTCTGCAAAAATCAAGGCATCTCCGGCCGCTCTCTGATCAACGAGAGCTATGTAGAAATCAAGTTTTTCCTGAAATTCTCCGTCCAGCAGCATAGCCAGTCTTTCCATTCCGCAGGCAAATCCTATTCCCGGAACCTGTGCTCCGCCGAGACTGTGGACCAGTCCGTCATATCTTCCGCCGCCAGCAACCGCAGTCTGTGCGCCGATGTCGCCGGAAGTTACTTCAAAAGTTGTTCTCTGGTAATAGTCGAGACCGCGAACGAGTCGTGGATTCAGAGTGTAATCCAGTCCCGCTTCATTAATAAGAGCAATTACCGCATCAAAGTGATCACGGCAATCTCCGCAAAGGTGATCCGGGATGGATGGAGCGTCTTTTGTAAGCTCTTTGCAACCTTTGCTTTTGCAGTCCAGAACTCTGAGTGGATTGGTTTTGACGCGACGGGTGCAGTCTTCACATAATTTATCCTGATCCACTCCGCTGAAATAATCATCAAGGGCTTTTCTGAAAACGGGTCTGCATTCAGGGCAGCCAAGTGAGTTCAGCTCGAAAGAAAGTTTGCTAAGGCCGATTCTGCTGAGAAAAGTTGAGAGCATGAGAAGGACTTCCGCATCAGCCTGAGGTTGGCTGGCTCCGAAAACTTCTGCATTTATCTGATGAAACTGGCGCATGCGTCCAGCCTGAGGCCTTTCATATCGGAACATGGGGCCGACAGTGAATAATTTGCTTACTTTGCCCGGCTGATAAATTTTATTTTCAACATATGCGCGGACAACACCTGCGGTGGCTTCAGGACGCATGGTGAGCGAACGGCCTTTGCGGTCAGGAAAAGTATACATTTCTTTTTGCACAACATCGGTTTCTTCACCGATGGAGCGGCAGAACAGCTCGGTTTTTTCGAGAATTGGAGTTCTCAGTTCTCCGAAACCGTAACTTGAAAAAACGTCTCTGGCTGTTTTTTCCATGAAGGCATATTTTGCGCTTTCTTCAGGGAAAAGGTCTGCAACACCTTTAATTTTTTGTATTTTTGCCATAATTCTTCTCTTTGCGGATTTTCGGGGTAATTGGGAATAAAACCGGCCCGATCCCGGTTCGGGGCGTGGAACCAAATCTCGTTAGTCCAATATGGTGCGAATGTCAAAAAAAGCAGGCTCTGCGGGATTTTTATGTATACTGGTGTTGCCAATTTTTTCTGCGTGCGGCATTAACCGGATGATGTTAAAATATAGATTAAAAATTTAGACTGTCCTGAAAATTACCGGAGAATATATTATGAACATGATAACTACTGATGATTATGCAAGTTTTATTGGGCCTAATGCAGGAAAATATTTATTTAATTTTGCCAAATTCCAATCCCTGCGTGACGGATTTACAGCCACTTGGCACTGGCCGGCGTTTTTGTTCGGTTTCTGGTGGTTCTTATACCGTAAAATGTATTTTTGGGCATTTGTCACATTTTTATTAGGATTTTTGCCTTTCGGTAATTTAATCGCTCAATTCGGATATGGGCTTAGTGCGTACTTTTTATATTACAGGGATAGCACTGCTAAGGCTTATGCGGTAATGTCTACATATCCGGGGCAGAATACCCGCATGATTTTAGAAGAGACTGGCGGGGTGCATGGCTGGGTTAAAATCGTGGGAATTCTTTGTTTTTTCCTGCAACCGGCATGGATATTTGTTGTTTCGTTATTGTTCGGCGGAGCGTTTATGATGTCATTTCAACAGGTGATAATGTAAGTTAGGGGTAGTATTTATTTTTAGCTCTGTGAGGGGAGATATATGAAAAAATTATTGTTATCGAAAGTTAATTTTTATTTCTTCGTGTTTCTAACCGGTTGTTGTCTGTTCTTCGGTTCAGCTCAAACCTCACACGCTCAATCAAGACTGGCCCTCCTTGTGGGGAATGCTGCTTACAAGAACGGCCCGCTCAGAAATCCCATTAATGATATTAATGCAATGTCCAATGCTCTCAAAAAATCCGGGTTTGAAGTGATGGTGTTGAAAAACGGAAATCGTGCTCAAATCGGGAGAGCTATAGATGAATTCGGCCGTAAACTTACAAAAAAAGATGTAGGCTTGTTCTATTTTTCAGGACATGGGTTGCAGGTTAAAGGGCGCAACTATCTTGTTCCCATCGGCATGAAAGTTCAGGGCGAAGCTGATGTTCAGTATGAAGCCATCGATGCCGGAAGGGTACTGGCTAAAATGGAAGATGCTGGCAACAGAATGAATATCGTGATTCTTGACGCTTGCCGGAACAATCCATTTAAGCGCAGTTTCAGGTCTGCCCAAAATGGTCTGGCCCAGATGGATGCTCCAACCGGATCTTTCATAGCTTTTGCCACCGCACCGGGAACGGTCGCTCTTGACGGTAAAGGTTCGAATAGCCCGTACGTTTCACACATGGTGAAAAATATGGGCAAAAAGAATCTAACTATCGAGAAGTTTTTTAAAACAGTCCGTATCGGGGTCATAAAAGATACAAGCCGTAAACAGACTCCGTGGGAATCTTCATCACTGGTGGGCGATTTCTATTTCTCAGGTAAAAGCGCGGCGGCTCAGACTCAATCGCAACCGAGTACTGTGCAAAGTAACAAACCTCCGCAGAGTCAATCTGCTCCGACTCCGGCCCCCAGACCAGCTAAGCCTAAAAAATCTAAGGACGATCAAATACTGGATATGTTGCTGAACTAAAAATTTGATATGTGTTGATTGAGATCACGACATAACCTGTCAGATTTTGTCGCATGTATTTATTATCCTATTATTAGTGGAAATGGTGAATTCTCTCAGAATCAATGATTTTGAGAGAATTTGTTTGTTAACCCTAATGATGGGATTTTTTTATGAATAAACAGCGTGATTTTATTTTGCATAAGAAGAGAAGGGAAGGATTGAATCCTTCGGATCGGATTTACACGGAAGATTAAGATAGGTATATGGTCACGGTTCTGATGTTATGAATAATGTAGAAGTGCCGTCATGTTAAAAGCCAAGGATGGAAGGTGATGAGCCTTATAAAGAATTATTTTCAACGATTAATCCATGGACTGGCGAGAGTCGTCCGATATAATTGTAGTAGTTTTTTTGTTTGTTTCTTTATTCTTTTTTTGATGTTTTCAAATGTGACTGTTGCCCGCGCAGTTGATGCATCCATTTTTCTTGGTCCACCACTTGGTGAAACGATTATTCTCGATGTTGACGATGGAGTGGATATAAAACGGACGACGACAGCTGTATCTGAATCAGAAGTTTACTCGATTGAAGATAGAAGGAGGCTTTTGCCTGGTAAAGTAACGAAAGAGGATATTATAAAAAATAATCTTTCTGAAAAGATCGTACGCATTGTGCGGGGCGAAGAAGACCTTGTTAATAATATCACTCTACAAGCGAAGGCTGGCAAAATAATCCTTAGCAGGCATGGTAAAGTTGTTATCATACTTGATCTAGAAAGCAGGAAGGGTTTTTTATATTTAAGCACCTCCGATGGAGATGTTAAAATGAAGAGTCATATTGTAGATGAGCAAGAAGAGTTTATCAGAGGCAAAAAACGTAGTAGTATTTACGTCGAGTCTTATGGGAATTTAGATGATGGGCCAGTTAATAGTAATTATAGGCTCGTGTCTGGTTTAGGTCTTACTCATATGTCGTTAACGGTTTCTGGCTTAACTTCTGTTTTATACACATTAAAAGAAAACTAGATTCATGTTTGCAAGCCAGTCTCTTTTGAGGCGGGCTCTTTTCGTTCTAAGAAGGGTTAAAAGTGATCAAAAATATCATATGCGCGCTAACTTTATTACTGGTTTTTAACGAGTTTTGTTTTGCCGGAGCAGATGTTTTTATTTCGTGTGAAGATATTGAAGGTATAGATATTGTGCAAATTATGAGAGAGCCTCCGTTCGTTGACTCGAGCGTTAAGCAATATATTTATGCTGTTGAATTTAGCTTAAAGCCGGAAGCAGGCGCGCGGTTTTCCGCAATAAGAGAAGCGACAAAACCTGATAAAGTGGACGTTAATGGAACCATATATGACATTGTGCGAGCTTCGTTACATACTAAAGATGGGGTTGTTACTTCGGATTATATTGAGGGTAGTTTATTTAATGAGAAGAGTATAAGTATCAGTAAGTTGGCTAAAAAAGCCGCTTTAGAAGTCGTCGATAACGCTTGTTCTAAAATCAAGCCTAGAACGTATTATACCTATGACGTGTTTGATGCTTTAGGGATCGATATGAAGACCGGACAAGAGTGTAAAGGGGAGTTGGTTTCTTGTGAGGAGTATGAGAAAATTCTTTCTCGATGCAGCAAAAGGCTTGCAGAAGGCAGGAATTGCGATGACTTCAAAACAAATTGCAAACCGAGTGAAGTAACAAAGAATGGTAGGCTGAGGATATCTCCCTAGTTTTTGAATTCAGGTGAAAAGGGCATGGAGTGTAAAACTTCAAGCCCTTTTCAAATTCTATATTAAGTGAAAGTTTGCTAATCCATAATTCAAAGACGCATAAAACGGAGATAGTGTTGGGGGTTCGCTCTTAATGATTTTTCGATGGAGATTAATTCATGTCGCTAAAAGATTCGTTTATACCACCGCCGCGCCTGCTTAGATTTCTGAGCACTAGCTTTTTCTTCGTTTGCATCTTTACTCTTTTTATCTGCCAAAATGCTCAAGCTAAAACTGTTGATCCGTCCATTTTTCTAGGCCCGCCACTAGGTGAAACAATTATTCTAGATGGTTGCGATGGAACAGTGACAAAACGAACTACCACAGCTGTTTCGGATACCGGAGTTTATTCTATTGAAGAAAGAACTAGACTGCCTGTGAAAGAAATAAAGGAAGGTTTATTTAAGGGTAGAAACGCGCGTATTATGAGAGGCGAGGAAGATATCGTTGATAATTATACGCTTCAGGCTGTGGAGGGCAAAATTGTTATTACCAGATGTAATGAAGCTGAAACAGTGGTTGATTTGCTCAACAGAAAGTGGACGCATCGTGGGGATGATTTATCCGGTAATTATTTTGAAATTCAGTGTAGCCTTGTAGGTGAAAAAGAAAAGCTGATTCATGGTAAAAAGCGCAAGGTTATATATGTGGAAACGTTTTGCAATGCCGGTGGGTATGCTGTTAAGAGCGTTTACACAGTAGCATCTGGCCTAGGGATAATTCATTATGAAGTTGTTGATCCTGATGATCCTTTGGTTTTGTTTACTTTAAAAGAAAATTGATTTTATGTCCGAGAGTCAGCCACAAAAGAGGCTGGCTCTTTTGTGTTATAAAGGGAGAGGGATAATGTCATTTAGAGACTTATTTATTTCATATTGCAAGGATGTAGTGCGGGATACATTCTGCGAAAATTTGTTTACTAAATGGCAGATAATTAAATTGTATTTAGCATATACCTATCTACCTTTCCTTCTTGTATTTCTTCCTTTTGAGCTTGTTTGGAAGTTAAATTTATTTGTTATATTATTTTGTTTTGTGATGGCGCCTTTCTTGTATACTACTATCTATGTCTATAAAAAGGTCGTTCCAAAAAGTAATAATTATTTTATTCTTTTATTTGATAATAAAGTCACGAATTGCTTTGCCTTTGGATTTTTAGCGTTTTTAATGAGTGATATAATTGGAACAATGTCTCATTCCTTGAGAGGTTCTGCTGTCGATTTTTCTTACTTGGTAAGAGGTCTGTTGTTTATATTTTGTTTGTCGTTATCTGCAATATTTGCTTTGAAAAAACAGCTGCATTCTGATTATAGAGAAACTCATTTCGGGTGTCTTTTTTTGTTTACTCTGCTGATTTGCGCCCCCTATTATATTTTTATAGAAAGCTCTAAATTCTTTTTCCTTAGTCAATATATCGTTATAGATCCAGAAGCTCTGAATGAATTAAGTTACCGACTGCAAATTGGTATTGGTACCAGGATATTATCCATCGTACATTTTGGTGTATATTTGTTTGTGATAAAAATGTTCATAATAGCCGTTATTAAACAAAATGATCTGAACATAGCCAGATTTGAAAAAGAGACTCAGTAATATGATGGCGACTCCAAAACAGAATATCCTGACACATGACAGATTTAAGACTCAGACGCGGTTGTTTGGATTTCTGAGCACGAGCCTTTTATTTATTTGTCTCATCACTCTTTTTACCTGCCAAAATGTTCAAGCTAAAACTGTTGATGCGTCCATTTTTTTTGGTCCACCACTAGGTGAAACGATTATTCTAGATGGTGGCGATGGAATGGATATTAAACGGACTACCATCGCTATTTCCGAGTCAGGAATTTACTCGATTGAAGATAGAATGAGAACCCCGAAGTGCGAAGTTACGCAAGAGGACATTATAAAACATAAGTTCTCTGAAAAGGTTGTGCGTATCATGCGAGGTGAAGAGGACCTTGTTGATAACTATACGTTACAGGTTAAGGGGAGCAGAATTATTCTCTCCAGATACGGAAAAGTCTCTATAATGCTGGATTTAGAAAGCAGAGAAGGGATTGAATACTTAAGCTCCTCCGAGGGAGATATTAAGATGGAGAGCCGTATTGTAGAGACTAAAGAGGAATTTATCAGAGGCAAAAAACGTAGTAGTCTTTATGTCGAGTCTTACGGAAAATTACATGATGGGCCGATTAGTAGTAGTTATAGATTCGTGTCGGGGTTAGGTCTTATTTATATATCGATAACGAATTATGGTTTAAAATCTGTTTTATATACTTTAAAAGAAAATTAAATTTATCTCTGTGAGACTTTTTTTGAGGCTGGCTCTTTTCCATTATATTGTGTCGTCCTGAATTAAGCTGTCGATTTTAGCTCATAAAAAAGGGCTTGGAGTTATTACACTCCAAGCCCTTTTCAAATTCTATATTAACTGAAAGCGATTTAAGCTTTGTCAGTAGTTTCTTCTGTAGTCTCGTCAGCTTTTACTTCTGGAGCGGCTTCCGGAGTTGCGGCTTCAGTTGCTTCGACAGCCGGAGCTTCGGTGACCGGAGTTTCTTCTGTCGGGGCAGTTTCTGGCTGAGCTGTTTCTGTCTGAGCTTCAACTGTAGTTTCTGCGATCTCAGGAGTAGCTTCTTTTTTTTCTTCTGCTTTCTGATCGTCACCTGACATTACTGAACTATCAAGGGAGCGGGCGAAAACAAGGAAGCCTGTGTGAGCGACCATGCGGTCATCAGGGCGCAGTCTTTCTGCGACAGGTTTCCAGCGGCGAAGAAGAATTTCAACAACTTCAATGTCAGTGAAAGGGCCTTTATCAAGAGCGGCAATAAGCTCGCTGACCTGATTTGTTGTAGGCAGCAGGAACCCGAGCATTGATCCGGGGATAACTGCTTTAGGAATGTGGTGCAGGTAGTCCCATGGAGTGCGGACGTCGAGGAAAAGAGCA
This sequence comes from Maridesulfovibrio ferrireducens, assembly GCF_900101105.1. Taxonomy (NCBI): domain Bacteria; kingdom Pseudomonadati; phylum Thermodesulfobacteriota; class Desulfovibrionia; order Desulfovibrionales; family Desulfovibrionaceae; genus Maridesulfovibrio; species Maridesulfovibrio ferrireducens. Next base: position 416,270 of record NZ_FNGA01000001.1, on the reverse strand, counting down.
TCACAGTCAGTTGCCTGAAAGCCTTCTTCAATATCAAGATTAAACTGTTCAACACGATGTGACAGTCCTGACCATTCAAGATTTTTGCTGACAAGTTTAAAGAATTCAGGACGGCGTTCATGGGTATAAACTTTACCGGTGTCACCTACATAGTAGGCTAAAGCGGTTGTCAGGCCGCCTGATCCTGAGCCTGATTCAATAACTCTGCACCCTGGACCGATTCCCAGTTTAAGCAGAAGATATCCGATTTCTTTCGGATACATAATCTGAGTCTGGCGTTTTACGCCTTTGATCAAATCATGGACTGTCGGCTTAAGAATCTGGTACTTGCGCCCCAAGTGGGTCTTAACCATTCTTCCATATCCTGCAGCGATGACGTCTTCCATAAGAATCTTGCCATCGTGGGTATGAATATCATCCCCATCCTTTACTACGCGTAAATAACGCTTGCCCTTGGGGTTTATGAGCAGTACCACTTGTCCAGCATTAAGCATTGACTTCCTCCTGAATGAATATTCCGCCGGATTACGGTTGAAACGCACGTAAGTCAATCCCTGACTTTTATAATATTGGGTTGGAATGTTGGTCGGGGAGCACTTAAATGCTCTGCCTTATATATTCAATACCGATTTATTACCCTGCCTAATTTAAATTTTATTTTTTTTGAATTGCCGGAATTGTTGATAAAAACATTAATCAGCAAATTGTTGCGGCATATATAAAATCTTGAGTTTTTAATGCAATAGGACTAGTGGTAATGTGTTCAATGAAAGTTGTGTTTTTTAGCATGTGATTATTTTTTATTTAAGATTTGGCGATCAGTCTGTAAATACAGTCCTTTTGAGTCTTTTTAGAGGTTTTGATCGACAATATTGGAAGATAATTTCCATAAAATTGAATTTTTTGCTTCTTGACGGATAGAATATGGGTTATAAGTATATCTTCGGGCCGGTTTTTTCCGGTAGAATAGGTCGTTCGCTTGGTTTGGATCTGCTTGGAAAACGGATCTGTTCCATGGATTGCGTTTATTGCGAAGTCGGAGCGACAGAGTTTCTGGTGAGTGAGCGCAGGCCCTATGTTTCCGCTGCTGCAATTCTTGAAGAGCTTGCAAGCTGGAAACAGGAAGGACATCTTTTGCCCGATGTGATTACTCTCGGAGGTCTTGGGGAGCCGGTTCTCAATTCCGATTTGCCCGAGATTATCGGTGGAGTTAAAAAACTTTTCCCGTCTTTGCCCGTGGCTGTATTAACAAACGCCACCCCGATGACGGACCCCGAAGTTCGCAGAGAACTGCTGGAAGCAGATATTGTGCTTCCGTCGATGGATTCTCTTGTTGCTTCGGAATTTCGGGCCGTAAACAGGCCGTGTAAAGGAATTGATCCTGAAGACGTAGCCAAGGCCCTGATCGAATTCCGTAAGGAGTTCAAAGGTAAGATTTTTCTGGAAGTGCTCCTTTCAAGGGGATACAATGATTCGGCTGAAAATCTTTCTAAAATGAAAGCTTTTTGTTCTGAACTTTCCCCGGACCGCATTGATGTGGTCACACTTTCGCGCCCCGGAACTCTAGAGGTTGCTTTACCGGTTGATCCCGGGACTTTAGATCTTTGGAAAAAGGCTCTTGATGCCGCGCCCTGCACTGACAGGGATTGCGGTTCCGATGAAGGCGCAAAGGGAAGGAACGGCTCGGATACATCCGTCCATGTGCAGGATGGAGACTCCGCAGCATTTGACCGGATTCAGGCTTCTCTCATGCGTAGACCGCAGACAGCGCAACAACTTTCAAAAGCCCTTGAAATCTCCTTTGATGGAGTGATGCAGGTGATTGAAAAGTTGGAGAACAGCGGCAAGTTGACCGTAAGGCAGGCAGGTGATGAAATTTATTACAAGTTTAAGCCGGATGGTTGATACGTGATTTAAGCTTCTGAATCCGCGGAATATTTAAACTTTTCCCGGAATTAGAAAATGACAAACAAGAAAAGAAAAGAAAAAATGTTTATAAGCGTCCTACCTGAAGAACAGGTAGAGGTTGCGCTGACTCAGGAAGGTCAGGTCATCGAGTATTATGTTGAAATGCTCCATCAGGCCAAGACCAAAGGTAATATTTACAAAGGGTATATCCATAACATTGATGCCGCGCTTCAAGCGGCGTTTATCAACTACGGAGCCGAACGTAACGGTTTTCTCCAGGTTGATGAAATTCACCCCGAATACTATCAAGGAACCTACACGCTCAAAAAAGGGCACAGGTATCCTTTATTGCAAAAGGTTTTAAAACCCGGACAGGAAATTTTTGTTCAGGTTGTTAAAGAACCTACCGGTAAGAAAGGTGCGTTTTTATCATCGTATCTGTCTATTCCGGGTCGCTATTTTGTGCTTACTCCCGGAAGAGAGCAGATTGGTATTTCTCGTAAGATCGAAGACGAAAAAGAACGTACCAGACTTAAAGAAATTATCGATTCAGTTAGTCCCGGTGACGGTGTAGGCGTTATTGTCCGTACTGCAAGTATGGGCCAGAGCAAATCTGCGCTGACCAGAGATTTTAAATTCCTTACCAGACTTTGGAATGACATCAGAACAAAGGGGCAGGATCTTCAGCCTCCTGCGCTCGTGTATGAAGAAATGGGACTGGCATCACGCTCTGTTCGTGATTACCTTTCTTCCGATGTCACTGAAATCTGGGTGGATGATAAAGACACGGCAGATCAGGTGCAACAGCTTGCCACATTGTCTTTCCCGAGACGCAATAATCTGGTTAAACTTCATTCTGATACAGATAAATCTCTTTGGGAACGGTTTAATCTGGTTAAACAGATCGAGCAGATCTACGGACGCGAAGTAAATCTTCCTTCCGGCGGCAGGCTTGTTTTTGACCAGACAGAAGCTCTTACCGCGATTGATATCAACTCCGGTAAGATCGGCGGAGAACGTAATTTTAAAGAGATGGCGCTCAAGACGAATAAAGAGAGTGCTGAAATGATTGCCTGTCAGCTTAAGCTTCGTGATCTCGGCGGTCAGGTGGTTATCGACTTTATTGAAATGAAAGATCCCAAGCATTGCCGTGAAGTTGAAAAAACCATGCGCTCGGCTCTTAAGACTGATCGCGCACGGACGGATGTTGGCCGTATTTCGCGCTTCGGACTGATGGAACTTGTTCGTCAGCGTTTAGGTTCTTCCGCCATCGCAGTCAGCACCGAACCCTGCCCTTGTTGTCAGGGAACAGGTATGCGGCGCAATATGGAATGGCAGTCTATGCAGGCTCTGAAAGATATTTATAGAATGCTCAGAAGGCCGGGCAGTACCTCTCCTCTTAATTATGAAGCGGAAGAAGAACTTGCCTTGTATCTTTTGAATCATAAACGGCCCGCAATTGTTAATTACGAGAAAGCGTTCGGCACCAAGATCAATATAGAGATTCAGTGGGCTGAATAATAAATGTAATATGTTTTTAATAAGGCAGTGTTTTTGCTCCAGAGCAGGAACACTGCCCTTTTTTATTTTAACCGAACTGCGGAGTTCAATGTAATGGCTTCCAAAAAAATATTACTTCACGCTTGTTGCGGTCCTTGCTCAATTACAACGATTGAAATTTTACGAGAGCAGGGTTTTGAAGTGTCCGCTTTTTTTTACAATCCTAATATTCATCCACTTAAAGAATATGTCCGGCGCAGGGATACTTTTTTGGAAGTTGCTGATAAAATGGATCTTAAGGTTATCGGCAGCACTACAGAGTATGATTCCCAGAAGTGGTTTAGGAATGTATCATTTCGTGAGGAAAACCGTTGTTTCCATTGCTATGCAGACAGGCTTGAACGCACGCTGTCTCTTGCAAGAAGAGGGCGTTTTGATTTTTTTACAACGACTCTCCTTTACAGTAAATTTCAAAAACATGACCGCATTGCAGCGCTTGGCCGGGATATGGCAGGGGGCGGCAGTTGTGAATTTTATTATTATGATTTTCGCGAAGGCTGGAAAGAGGGCATAGAACGTTCTAAAGAATGGGATATTTATCGACAGCAGTATTGCGGGTGTCTTTTCAGTGAAAATGAGCGTTATGCTAAGGATCTGAAAAATTCCTAATCAAATATTATGTTGAACTCTCGCTATTTATGAAGAGTTGTGGCAGTTTCTTAAGATATTGTGAAAGGACGAAAGCGCGACATTTAAAAACAAGGCAACAGGAAGGACGAGCATGGAAAAGCATCTTCTGGTTTGTGTGTGTGATGATGGAACCGTATCGTATTCAGTCAGATTTATAAGAGATTTTTTTAACTCTCCGTGTGATGTGCGTTTAACTCTTTTTCATGTAGCGCCGCACGGGGGATCATGGGGTGTTCATAATTCTGCCCAAAAGGGTCGAAAATTACTTGAAAAAGTTAAAGACGATTTTATAGCCAACAGTTTTTGTAAAGAAAACAAGATAGATATAAAAAGCATCAGTTCCAGAGGCGGCGTTGCCAGAGAAATAGTTCAGGAAGGACATAAAGGGATGTATGATGCCGTTATCTTCGGGCGGCAGGCTACTTTTATGTTTGAAGAGTTATTTGATTACAGCGTTGCGCACAGAATGATATGGGAGGACGTAACCTTCCCGTTGTGGTTCTGCAAATGTCCACAGGAAATCCCTAAAAAGAATGTGTTGCTGTGTCTTGGTGACGGTGAACCTTCACAGAGAATTACGGATCATGTCGGGTATCTTCTTAGTGATGATTCGGTCCACGATATAACTCTTTTGCATGTGCAGAAGTCTAAAGAGGCGAAAGCTGAAAATTCAAAAAAATTGTTTGCAGTTGCTCGCGAGCACCTTGAGGCCAACGGAATTGAAGATTCCCGTATTACGGATTGTGTAGTTGAAGGGGCCAATGTGACAAAGGCTATACTGGCTGAAGCTGCAAAAGGGCATTATGCCGTGGTTGCTATCGGCCGCGATTTTCATGACAAAACCGCTAAAGAGAAGATGCTCCCTGAATCTGTCAGTGTGAAACTTCTACGAAAGCTTGAGGGTGCCACTCTTTGGATCAGCAAGTAATAGTCATCATATACGGAAGGGTAAAATTTTAATGTCTCTCATTCCTGCATTTTTTAACGCCCCTCTGCTGCAAGGCGATGGAAAAGAGGCGAAGAATCTTCTTGTTTATATTCATGTGCCGTTTTGCGTGCGCAAGTGTAATTATTGCGCATTTCATTCTCAGATTTTTAATCAGGTAACTTTTGCATGGTACCTTAAAACTCTTTTGGCTGAGATTGAGCTTTGGGGACGCAGACTTAAAAACCCGAAAATAGGAACAGTCTATTTAGGGGGCGGAACTCCAAGCCTTATCCCTCCTTTTCAGCTTGAGCTGATAATGGATGCGCTTCGTAAGCATTTCACTTTTGTCCGGGGGATGGAAATAACCATTGAGGTTAACCCCGATTCTGCCAATGATGAATCTTATTTTAAGAACCTGCTTTCCATGGGATTCAACCGCTTAAGCATAGGGTTTCAGAGTCTTGATGACCGGAATCTTGTGGTGCTCGGCAGGCCTCATTCTGCCAGACAGGCCGCAGAAACTTATTACATGGCGCGTAAAGCTGGTTTCGGCAACATCAGCATAGATCTCATGTGGGGCTTACCCCGGCAGAAAATGAAGGACTGGAACAATGAGCTTAAAGCCGTGGTAAAGCTTAAGCCTGAACATATTTCGTCTTATGGGCTTAGTATTGAGCCTAATACTGTTTTCGGGAATAACAGGGAATCCGTTGAGCCGGAGCTTCCGCCGGATAGTGAACAGGCCCGTATGTTTATATACGGAGCGGAATTTCTTGAAGGAATGGGATATATTCAATACGAAATATCAAATTTCGCTAGGATGGGTTTCACTTCCCGCCACAATCAGGGCTATTGGGACAGGCTGGATTATCTGGGGCTTGGGCCTTCTGCCGTATCCACGATAGGCAATCGCAGATTTACCAATCCAATTTATATGGATGAATATGATGCCGCCGTGCGCGGCGGATTTCTCGGTGAAGATTTTGAAGAAATTACAGACGTGATAAAAGCTCAGGAACTGGTAATGCTGAGTCTGAGAACTACACGCGGCCTTAAGCTCTCAGACTACAAGGATATGACTGGCAGAGATCTGATGAAAGAGAAGAATTCGATCATAACCGCACTGCATCAAAACGGACTTGTCCGCATAAGTGCTGGCTTCCTAAGACTTACCAAGAACGGAATGCTGGTCTCCAACTCTATATTGCAGTCTCTTGCGTTTGATTAGCCTATTCTTCCTCGTCCTGAATCAAATCTAATGAACCGGCGGCGTTGCGCGCAAGGTCATCACAGCGTTCATTTTCCGGGTCGCCTGAATGGCCTTTGACCCAGCGGAAAGTCACGTTGTGCTTGTCCATCAGCGGAATGAACTGCTGCCAGAGATCTTTATTTTTCACAGGTTTTTTTGCCGCTGTTTTCCAGCCGTTTTTAAGCCAGTTATCCAGCCATTTTTTTGTGAAAGCATTTTTTACATACTGTGAATCTGTATAAAGTATGACGTCGCATGGCTCTTTAAGTTCTGTAAGGGCTGCAATCACTGCGCGCATTTCCATACGGTTGTTGGTCGTATGTTTGTATCCCTGAGAGAGTTCATTGCGGTGCTCATTGAAAAGTAGAACCGCGCCATATCCACCCCGACCAGGGTTTCCGAGACAGGAACCGTCGGTGTATATGGTAATTTTCTTATTTGACATCAAAAAACCTTATTAATTAAGTAGTTATTCTTTTACTGGAGAGGATTCAGGATCGTGCAGATCGCTGTTGTAATCTTCCTGTTGCTGAGTAGTTTGAGGCGGAGAACTGTCCACGCTGATTAATTTTTCCCAAATCATGGCAAGAGCTGTTTGCAACGTCACAGGCCACTTATCGTTTTTGAAGTTGCCTGTAAAATGATTATGCTTGAGGTCATTAATAAAATTTGCACCCAGCGCGTGACGCACGAGTCCTGGAAAATAAAAAACAACCTGTTCGTATTCTGGAGAAAGTCCTATAAACAGTTCTTTAGAGTCAGGTGTTATTTCGGGAATTTTACCTGTCATGATATGCACTTTTGTCTTTACTCCGAATTCAGAGCGCATACTTCTTATAAATCCATTTATGAAATCCCGGTCAGTTTTGCTTAAGCTTTTGGTTTGATCCCAAATGGAGTTTCTTCCTTGAAGTTTTTCAAGGGTGCGCTCATTGTTTTGCCAGAAAGCCCATCCTACGATTGCAAAAATTACAATCATTCCAAGTAGTCTCAGAACTTTTTCTTTGCGCGAGTTGCCTTTGGGGACTATATTTAGAGCCATTTTGTATACCTTTTCGATAGTTGATAAATTGCTTCTGCACCATGTTTAATAAAACTGTATGCACGTATAATAGCAAGTATTAACTGTACTGTAAAAGTCAGCACGAACTAAGAACTTAATTCATCTGTCAAACGGGCTAAAAGTGATTCAACTATAGTTCTGACTTGTGTCAGACGCTCAGGTGAAGAAGCTTCAAAGCGCAGAGTTAATGCCGCCTGTGTATTTGATGCTCTGATAAGCGCCCAGCCGTCTTCGAAAAGAATCCTTGCTCCATCTATGTCTATAACATCGTATTCTGTTTTAAATTGAGTGGTTGCCAGTTCGACAAGTTCAAATTTAATTTTTTCGGGGCAGTCAATGCGCAGTTCTGGTGTGAAAAATGTTTCAGGCCAGTCTTCAAGCATCCGTGAAAGTGGTTTTTCTTCCTGTGAAAGAATTTCAATTAACCGCAGTGCTGCGTATAAACCGTCGTCGAACCCGTAGAAACGATCGGCAAAGAATATATGTCCGCTCATCTCTCCGCCGAGTCCCGCGCCGGTTTCAGCCATTTTAGCTTTCATAATTGAATGGCCTGTTTTCGCCATGAGAGGTTTGCCGCCATGCTTGCTGATATCTTCGAACAGCAAGTGACTGCATTTAACATCCGCAACGACCATTTCTCCGGGTATTTTGCTTAACATGTCCCTCGCATAGATGGCGAGAAGACGATCTCCGGGCATTAATTTGCCAGTCTCATCAACGGCTCCTATCCTGTCCGCGTCACCGTCAAGGCCGATCCCTGCTTCTGCTCCATGTTCCACAACAGCTTTCAGCAGATCGCCCATGTAGGCTTCAACCACAGGGTCGGGATGATGGTTGGGGAAGTCTCCGTCAGGCTCACAGTATAAGGGAATGACTTCTGCGCCAGCTTGTCTGAGCAGTTCAAGCGCAATGTGTCCGCCCGCGCCGTTGCCACCGTCCAGCACGACTTTTACAGGCCGTTTCAGTTTTATACCTGAAAGCAGATCTTCAATGTAATATGGGATGATATTATGGAATGATCCCATTCCGGTCCCGTCAATAAAGTCTTTATTTTCCATAAGCTTATAAATTTCTTGAATGTCACCGCTGTGGATGGTTGTATCCTCTCCCCATACCTTGAAGCCGTTAAATTCAGGAGGATTGTGGCTGGCGGTGATCATTACTCCGGCCTTGTAGTTCAGTTTTTTTGCCGCAAAATAGAAAGCCGGACTTGGCACCATATCCAGAAAAAGGACATCAACTCCGGACATGTTGAGTCCGCGTAGAATTGCTGCCTGATAGGCAGAAGAACTGTGTCTGCAATCATGTCCGACAACAGCGCGGTTCCAGCCTTTGCGTCTGAACCATGTTCCGCAGGCACGTCCAAGATTTTCGACCCATTCTTCGTCAAAATCAACGTCTACAACTCCGCGTATATCGTATGCTCTGAAAATTTCTCTGTTGATGGCTTTCATGTATTGAAGTCTCCAAAAAGATATGAATTGTTGATTTTGCTTAGTAGACGGTATTCGTAATGTTAATACAGGTAAAAACATTAATCGCGAATATGTCAACTGTGGCCTGTTTTTAGGGTAGTTCGCTGTATTATTTGTATGTTCCTTCAAAAGTTGTGATTATAAGGGGTCTTCAGAGAAATTGTTACTGCTGTTTTTTGATAATCTTACCGCCTAATGTCCGATCTTCCTTGACCTGCTCCATTGTGTCGCATATCAAAATAACATGAACTGGGACTGGGATAAACTATCGGAACAACGGCAGAGGAACACTGGCTCTAAAACGCCGGGTGTGGATGAAATAAATTCCACGATCAAAAAATTTCGCGGAACCGGATTGCCGGGCGGAAAGTATGTCATAATCGGAATTATCGTGCTTTGGTTTCTTTCAGGAGTCTACATTGTAGAACCTGATGAAGTCGGAGTGGTAACCCGGTTTGGTAAATACGTTGCCACCACTAACCCCGGACCGCACTACCACCTACCGGTTCCTATTGAATCGGTAATGAAACCGCAGGTCACACGCATCAGGCGAGTGGAAGTCGGTTTCCGTTCCTTTGGATCTTCCCGCTCATTCACACAGGGGCAGTCCCGGAACGTTCCCGAAGAATCTCTGATGCTGACAGGTGATGAAAACATCGTTGATGTTCAATTCATCGTTCAATATCAGATTAAAGATCCTGTTGAGTACCTTTTCAAGGTAACCAATCAGGATAAGACTCTTCAGGACGCAGCCGAAGCCGCCATGCGTGAAATTATCGGTAAGACCAAAATTGAATTGGCACTTACTACAGGTAAGTTACAGATTCAGACTGAAACCAGAGCTTTATTGCAGTCCATTGTGGATTCGTATGAGCTTGGTGTTAATGTGCTTGCCGTGCAGTTGCAGAATGTGCATCCACCGGCTGAAGTCGTTGACGCCTTTAAAGACGTTGCAAGTGCTCGTGAAGATAAAAGCCGTTACATCAACGAAGCTGAAGCATATCGTAATGATATTCTGCCGAAAGCTCGTGGACAGGCCGCTGTTATCCTGAACAGAGCTGAAGCGTACAAGGAAACTAAAGTACGTAAAGCAGAAGGTCAGGCTAAGAGATTCATGGCTGTTTATCGCGAATACACAAAAGCTAAGGACGTTACAGTTAAACGTTTGTATCTGGAAACAATGGAAAACATCCTTTCCAATCCTGATGTGACCAAGGTTATTCTTTCAGATAGTGCTGCTAAAAGAGCGCTGCCGTTTCTGTCTTTGGACGGAGGGTCGTTCCCTGTTAAAGCTATAACTAATAAGAAGGGGGTAAAGTAATGAGTTTACTTAAAAAAAGCTCCGCACCCCTGGCAATATTACTTATATTTTTAGTTTTGGGAGTTGCGCAAAGTGCATTTATTGTAAAGCAGACTGAGAAAGCAATCGTATTGCAGCTTGGTAAGCCTAAAGCCGGACCACTTGGACCGGGACTTCATTTTAAACTCCCGTTCGTTCAGAACGTGATTTATTTTGATTCGCGCTTGCTTGAGTATGACGCTCGTCCTGCTGAAATTCTGACTAAAGATAAGAAGAACATGGTTGTGGATAACTACTCCAAGTGGCGCATTACTGACCCCTTGCAGTTTTATCGCACTGTTACTTCTATTCCTCGTGCTCAGGCTCGTCTTGATGACATCATCTATGCTGAGCTTCGAGTCGCTCTTGGTGGATATACCTTGATTGAGATTATCTCCAGTGACCGTACTGCCATTATGACAGAGGTTACTCTGAAATCTAATGAACTGGTTGCAGATTACGGAATCGAAATCATTGATGTACGTATTAAACGTACTGATCTGCCTCCTGAGAACGCCCGTGCTATTTACGGACGTATGAGGGCGGAACGAGAACGTATGGCAAAACAGTACCGCTCTCAGGGTAGTGAAGCATCAGCCCGCATCACTGCGCAAGCTGATAAAGAAAGAGCAATCACTCTGGCTGACGCCAACCTCAAAGCAGAAATTCTTCGAGGTGAGGGTGACGGAATCGCTACTAAAACATACGCTGACAGTTTCGGAAAGGCTCCTGGATTCTACGAATTCAAGAAGTCTCTGGAAGCATATGAAAAAGGTTTCAAGGAAAACACACGGATCATTCTTTCACAGGATAATCCATTCTTGAAATACATGAAGTAGTCTAGATTATTATAAATAATGTGGGGGGAGTTCTAAAAGACTCCTCCCATATTTAGCTGCTCAAAATGTTGATTGCTTCGTAAAGTTATAATCAGTGGTTTCTCTAAGAAAATATGTTTCTTGAGGAACCTTTTTTTATATGGGAGTCCGAATTGTGTCGCATAAATACGTAGTCGTTGGAGCAGGGATAACGGGTTCAGTCATAGCGCGCCGCATTGCTGAAGAGCGTGGAGAGAAGGTGCTGGTTCTTGACAGCCGTAACCACATCGGAGGCAATTGTTACAGTCGGTTTGATCCTGAAACCGGGATTGAAGTTCATCGCTACGGAACTCATATTTTTCATACTTCCGAGCGTAGAGTTTGGGACTATCTGAACCGCTTCACGGAATTCAACAGCTATCGCCATAAAGTTCTGACTACCTATAAGAACCGCACCTACCATATGCCTGTAAATTTACAGACGATTAATTCTTTTTTTAATCTGAGTTTACGCCCGCATGAAGTTGCCGGATTCATTCAGAAGCAAAGCGAAAAAGAGAACATCACCGATCCTCAAAATTTAGAAGAAAAGGCCATCAGTCTTATCGGTCGTGATCTTTATGAAGCCTTTGTCAAAGGGTATACGCTTAAGCAATGGGAATGTGATCCGCGTGAACTTTCCGCCGATATAATCAGTCGATTGCCGTTTCGCCACACTTACGAATGTGATTATTTCACCTGCCGCTATCAGGGGTTGCCGTATCAAGGGTATGGCAAGATGTTTGAGAATATGCTGGATCATGAGTTGATCACCGTTCAGCTTGAAACAGATTTTTTTGATATCCGTAATGAGTTGCCGGAAGATTGCACGGTCTACTATTCCGGTCCGGTCGATCGCTTTTTTGATTACTGCCACGGGGAGCTGACTTGGCGTTCGCTGAGATTTGAATATGGGACAGAAGATGTGGTAGATTATCAGGGAACATCGGTTATGAATTATGCCGATATTGATGTGCCCTATACTCGCATTCATGAATATCAGCACCTCCATCCAGAAAGGGAAAACAAGAGCGGCAAAACCGTCATCTCCCGCGAGTTCTCCATGAAGTGGAAGCAGGGTGAAGAACCATATTATCCCGTCAACACCGCAGAGGACCGCAAGATCTTGGAATTGTATCAGGCTGAAGCGCAAAAACTACCGAGAGTTCATTTCACTGGAAGACTCGGGCAGTATAAATATTACGATATGGATAAGGCTGTGCTGGCGGCGCTTGAGATTGAACTAAAAACCCTCTCCTGAAATATTTCAGGAGAGGGTTTTTTTAGTCTAAATTAAGCCTTGTATTACGGGGGCTGATAACGAGTTTTTTATTAAATAAACGAACTCTTTTTTCTGGTCCGTCAGTGTTGCTGTTTACTAATATTGTGCCAGCCATTTACTTGGAATTTCCCAACTTCCACCTTTTGCGGATTCAACAAGAGCATCCAACAACTGTGCGACTCCGTTGTCGATGCAGGAAGGAATATTCAGGTCGGCGGCTGGGAGGACATCTTCAGTTGCATTGGCAACCGCCGCGCTTAGACCCGTAACGCCGAACATGCTGAGATCGTTTTCGCTGTCGCCGATTGAGATACTGTTCAAATCAGACCAGCCTGCTTCGTTCATAATATGCATGGCTGCGGCATGTTTTCCGTGTCCATTGGGGCATATTTCTAGAAATCCATCAGCAGTGCGCACACAAGCAAGTCCTTGTTTGGCAGCAAGATCTCGAACGAAAGCGCATCGTTTTCTGTCATTTTTATGGGAGAAGGTAAGAACTTTGAATATTCCGCCTTTGTCCGGAGTTGTGCCCGGTTGTGGAAGAATTTCTCCGACAAACTTATAAGATTCGATTTCAGCCTCTGTTAATGGCGATCTGGTCCATATTCCACCAGCAACATAGGTTGCGTAGTGGATTCCTTCTGCAATAAGAATGTCTTCAATAGCTTTGTAATTTTCGACCGTAGGTCCGTAAGAAGTAAGGTGATCATCTTTAATGATCATCGAGCCGTTTACCCCTGAATGCGGGCCTTCCATGCCTGATTCCCGTAGAAAATCACGGATGCTGATAAGGTGCTTTCCCGTAATAAGGGACATCTTTCCACCTGCTTCAACATATCTGTACAAGGCCTCGGTTGTGGCTGTATTGATCGTTTGACCCGGATATATGAGCGTGCTGTCAATATCGCAGAAAATCCATGGCAGGGACGTTTGCTGTTGGTTGGAGATAGCCTTAACATAAGCAGCTTGTGTTGCCCGCGCTTTTGGAAGTGTCCACTTGGCTGTTTCCTGAGCGTAACTACTGGCTCCGGGTCTTTTTTTAAATTCACTTATTCTTTGTCCGAAAGAAAAAGATTGTCCCACTGGCGAAGTTCGGAAATCACAATAGCTGACACCTTTCAGTGTGTGGTTGTTTTCAGAAGGATCAGGAAAATTTTTATATATATTTTCAATTTCAGGATAGAAGTGGATGTCTCGTTGTGTGCTGGAGTGCCATAAAACAGCTTCTATGACTTCATCTTGCGCTCCGGCATGTGCAAGGAAGGCTGCGCCGTCTAAAGGGTGGAATCCGGTCTGTCCCAGCTTCTCAGAGTAACCGACGTCATGGAAAAGTGCCGCAGTAATCAATTTTTCCGCCTGCTCTTCGTCCAGTCCTGTCTGTCTGGCGATTCTTTCAGCTGTCCGGGCAGCTTGTTTCATATGAGCAAAGCGTGTCGAGTTTGCGGGGAAAAATGAACCGGCAAGATCTTCTGTTAGAGGCTGGTTTACTATATTTGAAATATTTGGAAACAGTTCTTTTAATTTGCAGGAAAGGTTCAAGGAATTCTCCGATTTATTATTCTTAAAGGTCGTTTGAAAGTTCAGCTAATTGAGTAATGGCGCGTCCGTCAAAGTCAAGTTCTGTTGCTGTTACAAAAGAATCAGGCCGCTTGAATATAGTGATTCAAGCGGCCTGATATATTGAGTTTGTAAAATATAATTAAGCTGATATTTTTTTAACTTCTGCGACAAGTTTTTTAAAAACTCCGTCGATATCAAGCTTTGTTGTGTCAACAATGATGGCATCATCTGCGGCTTTCAGAGGAGCTTCTTTGCGGTTGCGGTCCTGATCGTCTCTTGCTCCGATTTGTTCAATCAGTTCGGTGAGATTTGCAGGTTTGCCCATTTCTTCAAGCTGAGAAAAACGTCTGCGGGCTCGTTCTTCTAAGTCAGCATCAAGGAAGAATTTACAGGGAGCTTGCGGGAAAATAACCGTGCCCATGTCTCTGCCTTCTGCAATAAGAGAGGTCGTGTTTCCAATCTCGCGCTGTGCTATCTTTTGGAAAACGCGGACGGCTGGAATTTTAGCAACGTTAGAGGCCCACATACCCACTGTTTCTGTGCGAATGTCGTTTGTTAACGCTGTTCCGTTAAGGCTGAGCACAGAGTTGCTTCCAGAACCGGACAGAGTGAACGAGAAGGATTTAAGAGCAGTCTCAATTTTAGAGCTGTCCCAGTCCCATGAATCTTCGCCCAGTTTCCAAGCGGTCGCTCTGAACATTGCTCCGGTATCCAGATAGGCAATTTTAAAATGATCTGCGAGACGTTGAGCAAGTGTTGATTTACCTACACCGGCAGGGCCGTCGATAGTTATGATGAAAGGGACCGCCATTACAGAAGCTCCTTGAGGTTTTGTAAGAATATTTTATTTTCACGATCTGTGCCCATATTCACACGAATATATTCGCCGAGGCCGAAGCTTTTAAGCGGGCGCACAATGAGACCGCGTTTTAGAAGTTCTTCAAAAACTTCTCCGGCATCGCGGGTGGGTTTGAACATAATAAAGTTGGATTGCGAAGGCAGAACTTCACATCCCATAGCTGTAATTTCGTCTGTGAAGAGTTTTCTGCCGCGCAGAACAACGTCCAGAGTCTCATTATAGAACGCGTCGTCGTCGAGTGCAGCAAGGGCTGCTTCTTCTGCAAGGAGGCTGACGGTGAAAGGAGCACGTGCGCGGTTGATGTAACCGGCAAGCTCTGTACTCATTATGCCGAATCCGACCCGCATTCCAGCCAGTCCGAAGGCTTTAGAGAATGTTCTGAGCAGGACGATATTCGGAAATTCATTTAACAGCGGACGCATGTCATATTCTTCCGCAGGGGTTGCGAAATCAATGTATGCCTCGTCTATGGCAAGGATAGTTTGTTCGGGAATAGCCATGACCATTTCGCGGACATCTCTTGCCGTGACTGCAAGCCCTGTCGGATTGTCAGGAGTCGTTACAAAAACTATGGCAGTTTTGTCTGTAACCGCAGCGGCCATAGCTTTAAGAGGCTGTTTATGATCAGCTTCGCGGGGAAGCTGTCGGAAATTTATACCGCAAAGACGAGACATAAGGCTGTACATGCTGAAACATGATTCATAGGTCAGCACTTCGTCACGACCGGGTTCGGCTTTAACTCTAATCAGCAGGTCGATAACTTCGTCAGAACCGTTTCCGCATATGATGTTTTCTTCAGCAAATCCGTACCGTTTTGCAATAGCTTTATTCAGGCGGGGGTTGCCGTTATGCGGGTAACGAAAAATATTAGGGGCATGACGTATTATTGCTTTTTGAGCGAGTGGAGAGGCTCCGAGCGGATTTTCATTGCTCGCGAGTTTAATAACATTATCCAGACCGTACTTCTCTTTGATCTCTTCGATGGTAAGTCCAGGAGCGTAGGGTTTGGTCTCCATCACGTCAGGGCGGACTTTGATAGGGGACATGCTGATATCCTTTTTCTTTTGATTATTAATACGGGGCGAAGTTCTCTAGTAGTTTGGAACATGTTTTTTGTCAAAAAAAAGCCCTCTTATCCGTTTGGATAAGAGGACCGCTTGCAGGTTTATGCCTTGATAGTTGTCGGTATCGTATCGGCTTTAACTTTAAACGACTAGTTATTCAGGTCTGACGGTAAGCACAGGGCATTTTGCAGCTTTAACGACCTTTTCTGCAACGGAACCGAATAGAATACGATCAATTCCTCTTCTGCCGTGGGTTCCCATGATAATCATGTCTACTTCTTCAGCTTTAGCGAGAGTTAAAATTTCTTCAGCTGCGTAACCGGTCATTACTTTTCCGTTAACCTTTGCATCTTTAAAGTTTTCTTCGATGAAGGTTTCCATGGTTGTGTCTGCTCCGGTAACTATTTCGCCGACAAAATTTTCAATGGAACTTGGCGGAACATGGAATCCTACATATTGATCGAGTGAAGGAGCAACATACAGGCAAATGATTTTAGATCCCATAGTTTTGGCAAGAGTGTTTGCATAATCAGCTACTACCGGGCTGTGTTCCGAAAAGTCCACTGCGCAGAGTATCTTTTTGATGGTAATCATAAATATCCCTCCGGATTATTTAGTTGTGCAAATGAGTTAAGTATATGGAAAAATCTTTCTTTAATTAAATAATAACTGATTCTTCATGACATGGACAAGCTTTTTCTTATGTTTTATCATTGTATCAGAGAAAACAGGTATGGTTACGATTTGTTTATGATCTAGGAAATAATTTCCGGTCTGTATTTATATAAAAGGTCATCAATTCAGCTGGTTGACTAAAGTCTAGACTTTGGCATGATGATTGCAAAATTAGTGTGAAACCAAAGGCTGAGGAGTAAAAAGATGAAGATTCGTCCTGATCAGATTGAGGCTTTGCAGCAACAACAGCAGCAAGCTAATAAGACTAAGAAGGTAAACGGGACGGCATTTGGGGAAGTTTTGAATCAGGAAGCCCAGCAAGTAGAGGGGCAACAGACTTCAAATCTTCCTCCGGTTCCGGGTCTTCAGTCCATTAATCCCCTTCTTCAGATGCAGCAGGTCGCATCCGTGCAGGCTGCAACAGTGAATGAAGGCGAGTTTGTCGGCAAGATTGAAAATCTTTTCGGAGAGCTGGAAAACTATGCCAAGCATCTCGGTTCCCCTGATTCTGGTGGACTGAAGAATGCTTACAAGACTCTTGAAGGTGTTCAAGGTGGTGTTGAATCCCTTAAGAAGGATTGGCCGGGCGTAGCCAGTGAGAATCCTGAATTGAACAGTATTGTTAACGAACTCGAAGTAATGGCGATGACCGAACAAATCAAATTTAACCGCGGGGATTACGTTTAGTCGAGCTTCGACTGAACACCGGAGAACCTGACAGTTCTTTGAGCGTCTCCGTAAGCGTGATTAAAATTACGCAAAAAACCGAATATCCAGATGGGTGTTCGGTTTTTTTATGTAAAAAAAGTGCTGATCATTAAATACAAAAAAAGCCCGTTCCAATAAAGGAACGGGCTTTTTAATTACCTAAGAGGTGAGCTGGCCTGATTACTCAGGTTCAACTAGCTCGCCAAGGTCGCGTTTGATGTCTGTGGCAACCTTATAAAGGATTGTCAGGACAAGAGCACCAATAGCGTAGACCATCAAGGAAACCATCAATTCTTTGCCGGTAGGCCAGTAAGTGGTGATTTCGTTGAATGGGTTTGGAGTAAGACCACCAATCAGCAGTGCTAGACCCTTATCGATCCATGTTGCAATAACGAGGAGGATAAGTGCCCATGGCAGCAGTTTCTGATTGTCGCGCAATTTAGGCGGAACAAGCAGAGCTAAACTGATGAATGCAAATACTGTTGCTGTCCACATCCAAGGAACCAGTTCAGTGTGTCCATGGCTACCTACGAATAGGTATGCGAGGGAATGAGTATGACCTGGGATATTGGAGTAGAATGCGGTGAACACTTCAAGCAAGAAGAAGAATACGTTCACGAGCATTGCATAAGTAATGATCTTTGTAAGTGTGTTGATTGCAGCTTTTCCTGGATCGTAATCAGTAACCTTGCGGGTAATGAATACAACCAGAAGAAGAATAGCAGGTCCAGCACAGAATGCAGAAGCTAGGAAGCGGGCAGCCAGAATGGCGGTAAGCCAGTAATGACGGCCTGGAAGTCCTGCATACAAGAACGCGGTAACCGTATGAATAGAGAACGCCCATACGATGGATGTGTAAGCCAAAGGCCTGATCCATTTTGGCGGTTTCACACGCTGGCGTTCAGATTCTAAACATGTCCACCCGATAACTACGTTCAGGAGCAGGTAACCGTTAAGAACGATCATGTCCCAGAACAGGATTGAGTTAGGAGTCGGATGGAAAATCATGTTCATCATACGCTGTGGCTGCCCGATGTCTACGATAATGAAACCGAGACACATTATGACAGCTGCAATAGCCATGAATTCACCCATGATTACCATGCCTTTAAACTTCTTATAGTGATGGAAGTAGTAAGGCAGAACGATCATAACACCGGAAGCGGCGAGACCGACCAAATAGGTAAACTGGGCAATATAGAATCCCCAGGAAACATCACGGCTAAGGCCCGTGACGGTAAGTCCTTCCTGTAATTGATTCAGATATACAGTGAAGCCTGCGCCGATAATAAGAAGCAGGAAGAAAATCCAGCTCCAATATTTCGGGCCACCTTTGAGTGCTTTTTCGAGCATATCAGTTTCCCCCTAAATGATGTAGTACACGCCGGGCTCGGTGCCGGCAGCGGGGTTCCTACGGATGGTGAAGTTCTCCCTAAGAACCTTTCTGACGTTTGAATCAGGGTCCTGAAGATCACCAAAGGTCATCGCGCCACTGGATTTTTCCACACAAGCGGGCATTTCGCCAACGGCGAGACGCTCTACGCAGAAGTTGCATTTTTCAACAACACCGCGCATGCGGGTGGGGAACTTCACATTGATCTTTTCCATATCGAGATGGAGTCTTGGATCCATGAAGTTGAAGCTACGAGCACCAAAGGGGCAAGCAGCCATACAGTAACGACAGCCGATGCAGCGATGGTAATCCATTGCTACGATTCCGTCAGCACGCTGGAAGGTCGCCTTTGTGGGGCAGACGCGTACACAGGAAGGGCTTTCGCAGTGGTTGCAAAGCAACGGGAATTTGCGTTTTTCAAGCTCTTCCGAAGGGAAGTTATTTGTTTGATATGGGAATGTTTCGGAATAAGTACCTTCCCACAACCATTTGACGTCCTGTTTACCAGGAATCGTTGGAACGTTGTGGATGTGGTGACAAACTTCAGCCAGAGCGTTTATTGCTTCATCAGTGTTGAGCTTGCGGGTGTCGATAACCATAGCCCAGCGTTTGGCATGTTTGGAGTTAGCGTTGACAACAGCATGTGCTTTGCCATATCCGCCTCCGCCTGATGCCAGAGCTGCAGCTGTGGGAGCAAGACAAAGTCCTGCTGCCGAGAGGCCTGCAAACTTGAGGAAGTTTCTTCTACTCTGTTTCATTATTTTGCCTCCTTTGGAGGTACGTGGCAATCCCAGCAGTACGGGGTTACACCAGCGTCAGTATGACACTTGTCGCAGAATTCCACTTTGCTGGTATGGCATTCCATACAGGTATTCTGGAGACTGATAGTGTATTCCTTGCCGTTTGCACTGATATATGTCCGTTTGCCATCACGAAGAGCCATGTCTCTCCACTCGTTAAGAAGCTGCATATGTGATGTACGCATTTCTTCTTTGGGAGCGACACATTCTTTCGCATTTTTAGGCAGTTCAACCTTAGGCTGCTCGTACGTTCCTCCCATATTGAACCAGAAAGGGAGAGAGATGAGCCCAAGGAAAAGAACCAGACCAGTAATTATTTTTCCACCGTATTGCATCTGTTATTCCTCCTTCTTAGGCAGAGGGTTCAAACGAAGGTCAGTTTCTCTTTCTTTCTCGCCGTCGAGAATAAGAGCATTACCGACAAGTTCGTGAACACCGCAGATGTCAACGCCCGGAGCCCAGTAGTCGGCAAGCGGAATAAGCGTTGCACGGTCAATTGCACAGATACAGGCCATCATGTTTACATCATGTTCTTCCTGTACTGATTTCAATGCGTTGCCGCGAGGCAAGCCACCGCGCATGCGTATTTCCATGATTTCGTCAGTGTTCAGACCTGCTCCGCCTGCGCAGCAGAATGTCTGCTCACGAATGGTCTGTTCTGGCATTTCATGGAAGTTTTTAACAACGTTATTGAGAACGTAGCGAGGCTCATCCAAAAGACCCATGGCCCGAGCAGGGTTACAGGAATCGTGGAAGGTTGCGCGAATATGATCATTTCTGGTCGGATCGAGTTTCAGCTTATTATGCTTCATAAGGTCAGCTGTGAACTCGGCGATGTGAACCATTTTAGTCTGAGCAGCGTTATGGAAAACAGTACCGGTGATCGGACTTTTAGGAACTTCGAGGAAGTTCGCTGGGCCGTTCATTGTATCCATGTACTGGTTAATTACGCGCCACATGTGACCGCATTCGCCGCCGAGAATCCATTTGACTCCTAGGCGTTTTGCTTCAGCGTACATCTTCCCGTTGAGTTTCTTCATCATGTCCGCAGATGTGAACAGGCCGAAGTTACCGCCTTCAGAGGCATAAGTGGAAAGAGTATAGTCCAGACCGATATGATCGAAGAGCATCAGGTAACCCATAAAGGTGTAGATGCCCGGGTCAGCAAAAACGTCCCCGGAAGGAGTGATGAAGATAACTTCATGTCCCTTTTCATTAATTGGAACGTTAAGTTTTTTGCCTGTGATCTCTTCGATGTCGTCAACCATGAATTCAACGATATCTTTGAAAGCGTGTGGCTGGATACCGAGATGGTTACCTGTACGGTTACAGTTAGCAACCGGTTCCATGATCCAGTTAATATTCACGCCGCAAAGGTGAAGCAGTTCACGTGCCATCATTGTTACTTCAGCTGTATCGATGCCGTAAGGGCAGAACAGTGAGCAACGGCGACACTCAGTACACTGGTAAAAGTAAATGAACCACTCTTTAAGAACGTCTTCGGTCATAACTCTGGAACCGGTGAGGGTTGTCAGAATTTTTCCGGCCATGGTGAAGTCCTTACGGTAAACAGAACGCATAAGTTCTGCACGAAGGACCGGCATGTTTTTAGGATCGCCGGAACCGATGAAAAAGTGGCATTTGTCAGCGCAAGCGCCGCAACGCACACAGACGTCCATGAATACTTTAAGAGAACGGTATTTATCCAGTCTCTCTTTGAATCCCTGATGGACAATGTCCTGCCAGTTTTCAGGGAGTTTCCAGTCCACGTCAGCAGGAGACCATTGGCGTGGGTTCGGGAAACCTAAGTATTCGAGTTTATCTGCCTTAGCAGGGTAACACCAGTTCCCGGGAGAACAGTCAACCGGGGTATCCATCCAACCTGTGGAAGGTGGTGTATAGTTAATGCTTTTAAAAAGCTCATCAGCTTTTGGGAGGTCAGCCATGTCAACTCCTCAACAAAAGGTATTATAAGGTCCAACCAACACATAAAGTCCGCTGGACTTTATTATGCCTCTTTGTCCACAGGGAGACCCGCTTCAATCATAGGTTCCCTGAAGTCGTCTTCATAAGCCGCATAGCTATGTGGCTTGATGTTCGGATCATTCCAAGGGTTCTCGTGATGCTTGATGCGGGTGTTGTTAGGCATATTCCTTGTAGGAGAAAGGAAGATACCACCTGCATGCATAAGCTTGCTGAATGGGAAGTAAATGAGCAGTGTACAGACTAATAATAGGTGTACATAGAAAGATACATCCACATTTGCGGGAATTACTGGGTTGAAGGTTACAAGTCCCATAGTAAGCTGTTTAATAGCCATAACATCTACTTTTGCGATAAAGCGCATGTAGATACCGGAAAGGCCGATGGCGATAATGAGTAACAGTGGGAAATAGTCAGTAACCAGAGAAATGTAACGGAGTTTTGCATCCCAAAGTCTGCGTGCGAGCAAGAAAGCCACACCGACAATGATAAGGATATCACTCATGTACATTCTGGGTGTTCCGATCTGGAAGATCCCGTCAAGCATTTCAACCCAGCCGATACAGGCGGGAATCGGCTCAAAGAAAAGTCTCATGTGCCTGATTACAATAAGCAGGAATGAGTAGTGAAACATAAGTGAAAACAGCCACAGCCATTTGGCGGAAGCATATGTCACTTTGCCGTCTTTGAGACCTACTTTTGTGTTCCGGAACAAAGAGCGGAAGCAGCAGACCTCAAGAAACATACGGATAAAAGTTTGACACGGAGTCACGGGGTTGTCGAACTTGTTGTGATGGATGAAGTCCAAAGACTTCTGCTGTCCGGCCGTGGTCGGAATACAAAAAGGAACCGGGCTTTTCGCCCATTTAATCATCCGGTAAGCGAAACCTACCAGAAATACGGCAACAGCTACCAAAGGTAAGCCGATGCCGAAGAGTTTTGCCATATGCGCTGTTTCTACTCCAAAAAGAGCCAGCAGCACTAGGGCAAAAACTAAAACGAGTGAGTACAAAGCGTTCATCTACCTTCACCTCGCTTATAACGTTTGGCTTCCCGGGGAAGCCGGCCACTACACCTGTCCGGCCCCTTTGGCCGAAGCATCCTCGATTTCGTTGACCCGCCTTAAGAGCATGTGGTGAGAGCGTTTAACTTCACCAATTCTCATCTGCGTGATCAAATCCCTATTCTTGGTATAGATGTCGAACGCGATCAGACCTAGGTTATCAACCCTGGTCTCAAACGCGAGCAACTCGTCAAGTCTACCTTCCTTTTTAAGATCCTGCATAAACTCATCTCTCAGCAGTTTCTTAAAAAGAAAAACAAAACTTAAAGCTCTTGATGGTGCAAATTCCTGAACAGCCCTTATTTTAATTAGGTCTTCCAGAGATTTTGCAATTGCGTCTACATCTTTCCATTCAATAATAAGGTCAAAAAGTTCTCTCGTGACCCTTTGAGTGGTAATTCCGACAGGATTTGTGAACTGATCGCTGTTGCTCTTCCATATCTTCTGAGTTGTTTCAGGATAGGAAGACAGGACCAAATCAAACCATTTTTTAGTCAGAACATTTCTTTTTTCTAACAATCTTTCTTCAAGGTTCATTGTAAGTTCCTGAATTAATTGTCTACGACAGAAATAAGGATCCTCAAGCTCTTGCTTAGGTCTTATAAAGATTTTCCGGCCTGACAATGAGGCTGGAAATGTGAATTCTGTCACGCTGTGACTAACAGCACGATATTCCAGATACCTAGTGATTCGTCAAGGTATTTTCCAGATATAATGACCCCCTTAGAGGTATGAAACTCTTTGTGTAACAAGGATTTTAATCTCCGAATAAGGAACCATACCAATAAGGAAACTGCCCGTTTTAGGTAGGGCTTATCACGTTTGCGAGATAATTAATTCTTTTTTTGTCAGGAGTTTTCGTGCATTCAAAATTTACGGATATTTTTTTTTGAGAATAAAATAATATTATTAGTTAAATGACCCGGGGTATTTTTTTTGAGGTGTAGGATATATACATGAGGGGCAGATGTCTGAATCATTGATTATTTATCCGGAAGGCTGCCGGAAAGCTGTTTTTATAAAAAGATATAAAAGATTTACCGTCGAAGCTTTGCTTGATGGTCAGATTATATCTATTCATACAAATAATACCGGTTCTATGCTTGGCTTGCTGCGGGAAGGGCAGGAGATATTTATTTCTCCGGCATTGAATCCGGCGCGTAAGCTTAAATGGACTCTCGAGATGGTTAATCTGTCAGGTTCGTGGGTTGGCGTGAACACTTCTGTTCCAAACAAAATGATACAGAGAGCCTTTGAGGTTGCGGTTTTGCCTGAATTGAAAGGGTACACCGCAATCAAGCGTGAGGCTGTAGTCGGTAAAAGTCGTATTGATGCAAAATTTACCGATGAGTCAGGGCGTCTGCCGGATTTATGGGTTGAGTGTAAAAATGTCACTCTTGTAGAAGAGGATGTGGCCTGCTTTCCTGATGCGCCCACTGAACGGGGACAGAAACACCTTGTTGAATTGATGGCTCTTGCCGCCGAAGGGTATAGGGTCGCGATGTTCTTTTTTGTTCAGCGTAATGATGGAAAATGTTTCGGTCCTGCTGATTTTATCGACCCCAAATATGCAAAATTGTTTGAGCAGGCTCTTGCGGAGGGAGTTGAATGCTGGCCGTATCAGGCAGAACTCAGTGAAAAAGGAATTTCAATCGGTGAGAAAATGAAATTTTAATGTGAGTATAATAAGCTGATATAAAACAATTAAAAAGTCCGGAAAATTTTATGAAATTTTCCGGACTTTTGTTTTTTCAGTTTGTAGGGCGGTTAAGAAGCTGTAGCCTTTACTCTGTCGGCTTGATTCATATTTGCCAGCTTTTCAACTTTAGCAAGATCAAGCTCAAGCCCTTTTGCGATGCGGGTGCCATAGTCTTTATCTGTTTTATAGAAGATTGCAGCCTGTCTGAGCTGGATGCGTTTCTGTGCTCCGCTCAAATGTCCGATAATATTTCTCGTCAGATTTACCCGGTCCTGTTCACTCATAACATTGCGATACAGATTGCCGGCCTGAACAAAGTCATCGTCTACAAGTTTATAACTATGTTGCGCTGCATTGCCTTCGATCGGCAGTGGAGGTTCAAGGGCTGTTTCATCCGGTCCAGCGGTTCCGAAGCTGTTCGGCCAGTAATTAGGTCCACCGCCTCCGCCATCATCTACACGCATAGCTCCGTCGCGTTGGTAATTAAGCTCAGGAGCGTTTTTGGGCATATTTACGGGGATGAGCTGGTAATTTGTTCCAAGTCTGTGGAGATGGGTGTCGTGGTACGAAAACATGCGCCCTTGGAGCATCTTGTCAGGTGAGGCTCCGATGCCGGGTACAAGATTGCCGGGGGTGAATGCCGCTTGTTCTACTTCGGCAAAATAATTTTCCGGATTTCGATTCAAGACCATCTTCCCTACAGTGATGGGTGGTACTTCGGAATGAGGCCATACTTTGGTAATATCAAAGATATCCCATTTGAAATCTTTGGCTTGCCGGGGAGTCAGTATCTGCATCTCCAGCGTCCATGACGGGAAGTCCCCATTTTTAATGGATTCATGCAGATCCCGGGTGGCATGATCAGGATCTTTGGCACACATCGCACCTGCTTCGGCCGCAGTCATGGTTTTTGAGCCTTGGTCTGTTTTAAAGTGATATTGGACCCAGACGTATTCACCTTTTTCATTGTACCATTTGTAGGTGTGGCTCGAGTAACCATTCATATGGCGGAAGGTTATAGGGGTTCCTCTGTCCGAGAAAAGAATAGTTACCTGATGAATTGATTCAGGTGTGAGGGATAAGAAATCCCAGAACATGTCGGGATCTTTTAAATTGGTTGCAGGATTACGTTTTTGGGTATGTATGAAATCAGGAAATTTCATTGGGTCGCGAATAAAGAAGACCGGGGTATTATTGCCGACCATGTCGTAGTTGCCTTCTTCAGTGTAAAACTTGATGGCGAAACCACGCGGATCACGTTCGGCATCAGCAGAGCCTTTTTCTCCTCCGACTGTTGAAAAGCGCACAAATAGATCAGTTTTTTTGCCAACCTCAGAGAGGAAGGCCGCTTTTGTGTATTTAGTAACATCAGCAGTTACTTCAAAATAGCCGTATGCACCGGCTCCTTTGGCATGAACCACGCGTTCAGGGATGCGCTCGCGGTCGAAGTGGGCCAGTTTCTCTAGAAGGTGCATATCCTGAACTAGGACCGGGCCTTTTTCTCCGGCTGTTTGGGAGTTTAGGTCGTCACCTACAGGTTTCCCGAAGGCTGTCGTCATTTTCTTTTTTTTCATGGCAGAACTCCTTTTTATTTGTGTAAACGGTTGGTTCTTTATCAGCCTTCCTTGTAGCACTCTGAATGCGTAATTGGAATAGTAATTGAGGATTTGCATGAAGAGTGAACAAATGTTTGGTTGAGAAGTTCTCTTTACGCCTGAAACAAAAGGGAAAATCCCTATTCTCTTAGTGTAAAAGAATAGGGATTTTCAGACCTGACGGGTGTTGAAAAGCTTGGTGCCCGGCCGGGACCGGGTTAATCCGACCGGACACCATAGGAGCTGGATGCCGAAATTTTTGCCGGGAGGGTGGAGCTCCCGGCATGAAACCAGTCTCGGAGTAGCTTGCCTCATGAAATTAGGGGCAACATGCAGAACGATGACTTTGGACGAGTTCTACATTTGTTCGAGCTGTTAAATATATTAATCAGTTGAAGGGGCCCGTTCACGCACCAGCTCTTGCTTACGCACGGCTCGCCGCTCAACTGCTTCTTTGTTTCTTCTGTGATCCACACCTGTCTCAAGGACTAACTGAGGTACAAGGGAAGGTTTTCCGTCTTCGCCTATGGCAACAAATGTCAGATATGCTGAATTTGTATGCCGCAGTTCTCCTGTAAGAAGATTTTCAGCTTCGACCCGCACTCCGATTTCCATTGAAGTTCTGCCTACCATATTCACGTTCGCATGAAGGTTGATAAGCTCGCCGACATATGCGGGTCTAAGAAAGTTCATCCTGTCAATAGAGGCTGTGACCACAGGTTTACGGGCATGACGCATGGCGCAGGTGGCAGCAATGAGATCCAGCTGTTTCAGAAGAACCCCACCATGAAGGTTGCCAGCTGGATTCGTATCCTGCGGGAGCACCCTGTAGGTTGTGTATGCTCTGCTTTCACTGACTTTTTTTTCTTTCATTGAGCTGTTCCTGATCCTGAGTCTCTTTTGAAGTGATATTTTTATATTACAAAATTACCGGATCTTACCATATTCTACCCGCGCTTCCCATATCATTTTAGCAATTCGTTTACCTAAATCGAGCTGTCTTGTGCTCAGCAGAGCTTCGGCTGCGTCCCGGTTTCCCCCGGATTTGAGCAACGTAGCAGACTCCAAGTCTCTGAGATAATTCTCACATTCCCGGATTAGCTTGGAGAGGTTCATCGCCTCCAGCTCTATAGGTATCCTTACGGATTTTACTTTTTTACTCATGTTTTTGCTTCGTTGATAAGACTTTTGCCAGATTGGGTAGAATTGTCAATACATTTGTCATACAAATTGAAAATAAATAAATATTGTTTCGTAGTGCTAAATAAAGTTTTTATTAATGATTTTTTGATAAATAAAAGTAGTTCAAAAGTAATACAAAACAGCGTCAATAAATCTATTAAATAGTAAGTATAAAGAGTTACAATTTGTAATTTGATTGCTAGTGTCTAGTATTAGTAAGGTAGCTGGTGAGTTTTGTAAGTGGGGTAAAGTTAGTTATTTTAGATATCTGAAAAGAACTAAGTCTTTTTTAAGTAGGCGTGAGTATTCAAGACATATCTTTGTTTTAAAAGCCAAGATCCAAAGATATCTGCTCGTGAATGCGAGAAGATTTTACCGAGAGAAGTAAGAATGGATAGAGGATGAGGAGTTTATTCGAACTTGAAAGAGCGCACTGCTGGTTGGGTTGCGCATATAAAAGCCATGATCAAAACGATGCCAGTGGCTGGACTGTAGAAGAGGGGGGAAAAGAATCCTGTGATAATGACAGCAGTAACAAGAGAGGCCATGGTGTCCGAAGAATATTTTATGGAAAGTGTGGTTGCAATTGCCGACGCTCCGGCTATTCCTGCAATCCCCCATGCGGTCAGAATGTGAAGCCATATAGGAGTTACATGGAATATGTATGTTCCTGAACCGGTCCATGCAAAATTTTGTTTATGCCATAGTTCCCATATAGAAGCCGGAATGTTCAGCGGTAAAGGCGCTGCGAGAGGATGGCCTATCAGAAGCCGGGATGGAGTTTTTTCAAATAGGTCTAAAATAGAAAACCAGAGCCAATAGGCTGGAAGGTCGTTTGGATTGAAAAAGGTCATTTCATGTGAAGCAAGTGCTAGAAAATTAAAAAGCACAAGAGCCAGCACGAGAATGGTTTTCTTGATAGCTCCTTTTGGGCCGAAAAATAAAAGAACCAGAACCGCCGCAAAGCCGGCATCCCTGCTCAGAGTGCACATAATTCCTGTAAATATCAGGAGTCTTGTGATCTTAAGTTTTGAAGGTTCATGCAGTGTTGAGCATAATCCGGCCAGCAGAATAGGTCCGGTCAGTTCAGCGTTTCCAAAAAGATTAGGAGGGGCTGTAAGTCCTGTCACTAAAAAGAGATATAGAAAGTTGCAGATGACAAGAACAGCAAGCCATGATGCCCAGAAGTAGAAGTGTTCCGGCTTGGGTATAGAAAAATTAGTTATCCAGAGTACAATCACAAGCCCGTATAACAAAGGGCGTATTTCCATGAGAAAGGGCAGTGAGGGCGCCAGCGGAAACAGCAGTGGCGTAAAGAGTTTAGAAAAGGCCCAAAAAAGAAGGACACAGGGAATACCTGCTTTAAGCCAGAGCGGAAAAATAGGGGCTTGTTTGTTTCTGTAAGGTTCGACCAGAAGTCCAAGTACCGCAAGCCCCGCGACAAGTATTTCTGCAAGGTTTTGGGGCGCAGCGGAACCGTTCATACCGTAGGCTGCCAGTAAAATAGGCAGACCTAAGCTGAAAAGGGCGATGGGGAATTCAGAGGCTGAAACGGCTTTGTTATTGGAATTCATTTGTAAAAGGCTGTTACCTTGATCTTTTTAGTATGAGAAGCCCTAAAAAAAATAAAAAATAAATGGTTAAGCAAATCGTGCTGAAATTCTGAGTTTTAATCTGTTGAAATAATTGAATGGAAATCGTGGAAGGATGGGGGTTTCATTTCTTTTTACAAAGAGCAAATCAAGTATATGTGCTACAGGTTCGGTGCCGGAAAGATGATTTGTGCATCCTGCGCAATAGGTGACCATAGGAGCTCCAGTTTGCGCGGCTTCAGCTTTTCGTTTGTCATTCCAAGTCTGTGCGAAAGATTCGTTGTGAAATCCTACGCCTCCCCCTTCTCCGCAGCAGATTGTTTTATCTCTGCTGTGATCCATTTCGATCAGGCTTACCCCGTTTTGAGTTAAGAGCTTTCTGACGCTTTCCTGTAAATCTGATTCAAAGCGGGTGACGCATGGATCATGTACCGTTGCTTTTTGAAGCCAGGGTTTATTGAGGGGAATGTTTGAATCAAGTAATTCTTCGTAAATAGATACAATCTTAAATGAAGGGGAAAATTCTTTGAAAGTTATGTGGCAGTTAGGACATGCGGTCAGGATTTTAGTGATTCCTTGAGATTCAATAAATTTAGACAACTCTGAAATAGCCTCGGCATGAGAATCGGAAAGTCCCAGCATTTTTGAAGGCTTAGAGCAGCAGTTAAGAATTAATCCCAAAGAAGGATCACGTTGTTTTAAGGCTGAGTAGGCCGCGCGGGTTGCCTCGGGAAACAGAGCAGGCAATGTGCATCCCGGAAAGAAAGCGGTTTTGCATCCATCGGGTAGAAGGTTGTCTTTGAACGGGAATTTGCCCCCTATTCGTTCGTAGCTTAGAAGGGGCGAGTAGGAGTCAAGGCCGAATAAAGAGTTTTTCTGAGCATGATTACGGAGCATTTCAAACATTTTGGAAGGTTGAGCATTTGCCGGGCAGACGGAATCACACAGCGAACATGCAGAACAGTTGTATGCGTTTATCGCCGCTTCGTCATAATTTTGTGCGGACGCAAGACATGCTTCGGCTATCTTGTCAGGTGATCCATATTTCTGCAAAAAAAGACATTCGGAAACACATTTTCCGCCGCCGATACATTTTTCAGCTGTAATTTTTATATTAGACAACCTGACAGCCCCAGATTTTAACACGTTTGTTGACATATTCGGTGCATTTTCCTTTGAGGTGAACTTTTACTCCGGGTTTCATGTTGCTGACAATTGCGGTCTGATCTTCTGTAAAATGGCAGATTACTTCAGCGGTATAATTGGATATTCCTTTTAGACCGATGTGTAAATCTCCAAAGTTTTTAGCGGAAACATCAACGACTTCGCCGGTAATTTCAATGACTTCATTTAAATACTTACCACTTGCAACCGTATTGTTTTCGACAAAGTCGATATAGAGCTTATATGAACCTACACGAAGTTTTGGCTGGCTAGTAATGACTTCATTTGCTATCCGTGCATGCCATGAGCTGAGGGTTTCCTTTTGATGAGGGAGCGTTGGTTGATGAGCAGTGGGGCCAAGCTTCTGTGTTTTTTGAAGATCGACTCTGTTTACGAGTTGGCCTGTCGAGTCAAAGATGTCCGCTGTCGGCTTCCCGTCATCCGAGATATAAATTTTTGATCTGACACGGCCCATCGGGTCTACCAGATGGAATTCTTCTGCTTTAACTATGTTGCTCATTCGTGTTTCTCCCTGTATCGCTCGTTAGCGTGTCGGATGACATGTTAATTAATTTACTAAGCCCTTGCGGAAAAAGGCAAGAAATAATGTAAATTTTTGTATTTTGGGCTGCTGATAACAGTTTTTTGTTTTTAAAAAAGTTGATATTGGTCTTCGAGCTTGACTTGGAGAAGCAAAAACCTTAACACTCAACCCCTTTCTTTACGCAATCTTTATTGGTCACTGAAGAGGTGGATTTTTAGTGATTCTTGTGCGTAAAAATGCTCAAGCCGGCGGAGTAAGATAATTGTTCGATAGCCTATCAGATAGACTTTCCGAAGCCTTCAAAAATTTCAAAGGGCAGGGCCGACTGGATGAAAAAAACATCCAGGCCGGAATGCGTGAGGTTAGGCTCGCTCTTTTAGAAGCGGACGTTAACTTCAAAGTCGTTAAAGAATTTGTAGAGAAGGTAAAGGAACGGGCCCTAGGACAGGAAGTCCAGAAAAGCCTCTCTGCCGGACAGCAGGTCATAAAGATCGTCAATGACGAACTGACCGAGTTGCTTGGTGGAGAACAGGAAGGACTGATTCTTAAAGGTAAACCTGCCAAAATTATGATGGTCGGGTTGCAGGGGGCGGGTAAAACTACTTCCGCGGCAAAGATAGCCTTGTATCTTAGACGCAAGAAGTATAAGCCCTATCTCGTTCCCGCAGACGTTTACCGTCCTGCTGCTATTGAACAGCTTACTGTGCTGGCTAAGCAGCTGGATCTTCCCGTTTATCCTTCAACGACTGACATGAATCCGGTGGATATCTGCCGCGATGCTATTGTCAAAGCGGAAGAGGCAGGATGTGACGTAATGCTTCTCGATACAGCCGGACGGCTGCATATCGATGAAGTGCTCATGGATGAACTTGCTGCCATCAAGGAAGCATGTTCGCCTGACGAAATACTTTTCGTAGCAGACGCAATGACAGGACAGGACGCTGTCAATGTTGCTGCAACGTTTGATGAAAAGCTTGATGTTACCGGTGTGGTACTGACTAAAATGGATGGAGACGCCCGAGGCGGTGCTGCTCTTTCTATCAAGTCTGTTACCGGCAAGTGCGTCAAGTTTGTCGGCGTGGGTGAGAAGCTTTCCGAGCTTGAACACTTCTATCCAGACAGGGCTGCCTCTAGAATTCTCGGAATGGGGGACGTCCTTTCCCTGATCGAGAAAGCTCAGTCCGTTATGGAAGAAGGGGAAGCTGAAAAGCTTACTGAAAAGTTTCGCAAGGCAAAATTTGACCTTGAGGATTTTCGCACCCAGATGCGTAGAATGAAGAAGATCGGTTCTATGGGCAGCATTATGAAGCTCATTCCGGGACTTGGCGGATTGACCAAACAGCTTGGCGATCTTGATATGCCGGACAAGGAACTGAACAGGATAGAAGCAATCATCTCCTCCATGACTCCGGAGGAACGCAAAACTCCCAAGCTTATCAACCCCAGCCGCAGGCAGAGAATTGCTAAAGGTTCGGGTGTTGAGGTTTTGGAAGTTAATCAGATGCTCAAGAATTTTGATCAGATGAGCAAGATGATGAAAAAAATGATGGGCGGAAAAGGCGGAAAAGGCGGAATGCCTCAGATGCCGAATATGCCCGGAATGCCCGGATTAGGCGGTGGCGGTATGCCGGGATTACCCGGTATGGAAGGGATGGAAGGCATGGAAGGAGCTGGTCAGCCTTCAAAAGAGAAAAGCAAGAAAACCCTGCTCGCCCGTAAAAAGAAAAAGCTCAAGAAGCAAAGTCGCAAGAAGAACAAAAAATAATCTTTTTTGGCCTTACTTGCATTTTATTAATGAATCTCTTAAATTAAGTTTATATGGGGGAAGTACACAATGGCTTTAAAACTAAGATTGACACGTATGGGGTCCAAAAAACGCCCTTTTTATCGTATTGTAGCTATTAACAGCAGCACAAGACGCGATGGTCGTCCTTTAGAATTCATAGGTTACTATAATCCTATGGTTGAACCTGTTGAACTTAAGATCAACATGGAAAAAGTTCAGGCTTGGATGGATAAAGGCGCAAAACCAAGCGATACTGTTAAAGCACTTATTAAGAAAAATTCTTAAAGTTAGTTCTCACAACGGTTCGATTTTTTCTTCACTCAAGGTTTACTCTCGACATCTGAAGCGGAGGTTGTTGGCATGTTGAAGGATTTAGTAGAATTCATTGCGAAATCTCTTGTTGATAATCCCGATGATGTAGTCGTCACCGAGATTGAAGGGGAGCAGACATCTGTAATCGAACTCAAAGTCGCGAAAGAAGACTTGGGTAAAGTTATCGGCAAGCAGGGCCGCACCGCAAGAGCGATGAGAACTTTGCTTGGTGCTGCATCAACCAAGGTGAGAAAACGTTCTGTTCTAGAAATTCTAGAGTAGACGGCTTCAACCCGGACCATAACCAGTAGGCTGCTATGGACTTGCTACTAGTTGCCGAAGTGGTCAAATCACACGGTCTTAGGGGGGAAGTTTGCATCGATTCCCATGCGGACTCCCCTTTTTCCTTCGATGAGGTGTCTACCCTTTATTTACAAAGTAAAGGACAGAAACCCCGTCGATTTGTTGTGCAATCCTTTCGGAGGCACAAAGGCCGCGCTTTAGTAATCTTTAAAGGCATCAATGACCGGGATAAGGCTGATACCTTACGCGGCATGGATGTCTTGGTGCAGAAGGAAGATCTCCCTGAACTCAGGGATGATGAAGTCTACATGTACCAGTTGAAGAATGCTGCCGTCGAACTTAAAGACGGAACAGCGGTTGGGACCATTTCGGATTTTCTTTTTGCGCCGGGTCAAGAGACTTGGGTGATCTCGTCTTCAGACGGAAAAGAAATTCTTTTTCCTGCTGTTGCTGAGTTTGTATTGTCTGTGGATGTAGATGCGGGAAAGGTTGTGATCGATCCGCCTGAAGGGCTGCTTGATCTGTATCTGAACGCGCCTGTTAAATAATGGGACGACCCTATGTCTTTTAAAAAAGCCGGTTAATTAGTCTGTGAATTTCAATTTGATTACGCTTTTTCCGGAATTTTTCGATTCCCCGCTTTCGCATGGTCTTATGAGTAAGGCTGTCGAAAAAGGAATCGTTTCATTCAATACTGTCAATCCCCGCGATTATGCTGTTGATAAGCATAAGAGCGTGGATGATCGTCCTTACGGGGGCGGGCCGGGTATGGTAATGTTTCTTGATCCGATAGCTCGCAGTCTGGATTCTGTGGGTATCAAGCCTGTCGTTCAGGGAGGCTGTGGTAAGGGTAAAAGGTTGCTGATGCTGTCGCCGAAAGGACGTCCGCTTACTCAGAAACTTGCTACTGAACTTGCTGGGGAAGAGGAACTGACTCTTGTCTGTGGACGGTATGAAGGAATTGATGCTCGTTTTGAAGAGATATTTCCTGTTGAGACTGTCTCTGTCGGAGATTTTGTTCTTAACGGAGGCGAAGCCGGAGCACTGTGTCTTATTGAAGCTGTTGCCCGATTGCTGCCGGATTTCATGGGCCATTCTGAATCAAGTACCGAGGAAAGTTTTTCTTCGGGACTTTTGGAGTATCCGCACTACACTCGTCCTGCTGAATATGAAGGACTGAAAGTGCCGGAGATTCTCTCTTCTGGGAATCATGCTTTGATTGAAGAATGGAGGAAAAAAAGGTCTCTTGATGAGACTTTGGATTCCCGCCCGGAATTGCTTTCCGAAGCTGACGGCTTAAAAAAGGAAGATGTTCATTATTTACGGTCAATACCCCGTAAACGTTTAGGAAAACATCTTTCAATGGCTTTAGTACACTATCCAGTGCTAAATAAATTTGGTGAAAAAGCAGCTGTTTCTTTGACAAACCTCGATATTCACGATATGTCCCGCGTTTCCCGCTCTTACTCATTGGCAGGGATGTATGCGGTGACTCCTATCGAGGACCAGAAGAAGTTGGCTGACAGAATAATTTCTCATTGGACCTCGGGACCGGGTAGCAAAACTAACCCGGACAGAGCCGCCGCTCTGGCAAAGGTCAGTGTGATGGACTCCCTGATCGATGTGGTGGAGCATATTGAGTCGGGAACGGGTAAAAAACCGATACTGGTGACAACCAGTGCTCGGGGCGCGGGTAATGTGACTCCCCGTCAGGTCCGTGAAATGCTTTATGACAATCCTGTGTTACTGGTCTTCGGAACAGGGCATGGGTTGGCTCCCGAAATTCTTGAAATGGCAACGGGCTGTCTTAGACCTCTTCGTTTCATGGATGGATACAATCACTTATCAGTAAGAAGTGCGGTAGCGATAACGGTTGACAGGCTTTTGGGAGACGCTTGGTAGATTTCGTTTTTTGATACCGCAAATTGAATTTATATAAGGAGTAGCAACATGAATGTAATTACAAAGATCGAACGCGAACACATGCGTCTTGATATGCCTGCATTTAAAGCAGGGGACACCGTAAAAGTACATCTTCGTATTATCGAAGGTGAAAAAGAACGTATTCAGGTTTTCCAGGGTGCTGTTCTTCGTTTCCGTAACGGTACAACCGATTCAACTTTCACAGTACGTAAGATCTCCGACGGTATCGGCGTAGAACGCGTATTTGCAGTACACTCTCCATACATCGAACGTATTGAAGTTGTTACTGAGGGTAAAGTTCGTCGTAGCCGCATTTACTATCTTCGTGACCTTAAAGGTAAAGCAGCACGTATCAAATCAAAGAACGCTTGGTAGCACCCGAAGATTTAAATCTTCGCGGTTCACTCATCCGGGCAATCTGTCCGGCCGAGTACGCAACTACGAGTTGAAAACCGTCTCTCCCGGATCGCAAGGTTCAGGAGCAGACGGTTTTTTTGTTGGATTTACGACGGAGCAATCAGGATGTCGCAAGGATTATTGCACGGAATATTGCCGGGACTGGCAGATGAAGCCGGACTTATCGCAGGAATTGATGAGGCGGGCAGAGGATGTCTGGCTGGTCCTGTTGTGGCGGGGGCTGTAATTCTTCCCGCTGATTATGATCTGCCGGGGCTTACTGACTCTAAAAAACTCAGTGAAGCCGCGCGTGATGTGCTTGCTGATCAAATTCGCAAACAGGCGGTCTGCTGGTCTTTGGGAGTTTGCCGGGCGCAGGTGGTCGATCAGATAAATATTCTTCAGGCGACATTCAGGGCTATGGCCCGCTCGGTGATTCATCTTAAAGTTCGTCCTTCAATTTTGCTTATTGATGGAAATAAGACTATTCCGGTAAGTCACTTTAATGGAGTGGCAGGTTATCAACAGGAATGGATAATCAAAGGTGATGAAAAAATCCCCGAAATTTCAGCCGCATCAATTCTTGCTAAAACTTTTAGAGATTCCCTGATGGTTAAGCTGGAAAAGAGATATCCGGGATACGGCTTTGCTATTCATAAAGGGTATGGAACCAAATTTCATATGGATGCAGTTCGGGAAAATGGTCCCTGTCTGATTCATCGGCTTACTTTTAAAGGCGTGCTTCCTGAAAAGAAGAAATCAGGGCAGGAGAGTTTATGTCTCCCCGGCATTTAGATTTCGGCGAGGCCGGAGAAAAATTTGCTGCTCGCTACCTTGAGTGCAGAGGTTTTTCTCTCCGTCATCGGAACTGGCGTTGGCATCAATGGGAACTGGATATCGTTTGCGATGGTCCGGCTGATTCTGACGGTGTACGTGATCTTGTTTTTGTAGAAGTGAAGACCAGAGCCGGAAATTCCGTGCAAAAAGGGCTGCAGGCGGTAACTCCTGCAAAATGCCGTAAATTAGTAAAAGCTGCTTCACATTATTTGTCGGCAATGGACCTATGGCATAGACCGTGCCGTTTTGATCTCGTTATTGTAAATGATGCCGGAAACGGCATGAACGCGGAGCACATAAAAAATGCCTTCGAAATCTCCGACTTTATGGGTAGTGGCAACACCGCTTGGCAACCTTGGTGATATTTCAGATCGTGCAAGAAAGATTCTGGCTTCGGCAGATGTTATTCTGGCCGAGGATACTCGCAGGACCGGAAAACTGCTGACTAATCTTGATATCAAGGGAAAAGGTTTTATCAGTCTTCACGATCATAACGAAGAAAAACGCATAGCAAAGGTTCTTGAATTTTTTGACGAAGGCGGCAATGCTGCTCTCGTTTCAGATGCCGGAACACCTCTTATGAGTGATCCCGGTTATCGTCTTGTCAAAGCTTGCCGTGAACATGGCGTAAAGATTGTTCCTGTACCCGGACCTTGTGCCCCTGTTACGGCTTTGAGTGCTTGCGGACTTCCTCCGTACCCGTTTGTTTTTCTGGGCTTTATGCCTCGCAAGGACGGGCAGATGACTAAGCTTTTTGAAGTTCACGGTGCAACGGGTGCAACGATAGTCTTTTTTGAACGGAAATCGAGACTGCGTGAAACTCTTGCAGTGGCATACAGAGTACTTGGAGACAGAGACTTTGTGATATGCCGTGAGCTGACTAAAGATTATGAAGAATTTATTTCAGGAAGCTTGTCCGGTCATGAAGATGTTTCAGCTGAACTTAAGGGCGAGATAACGGTCGTCGTGGGGCCTCCGGTTATAAGCGGTCCGGCCAGCGAAGAGGAAATTTTTCGTCTCATAGATCAAGAAATGTTGTCAGGTGAAAAACCGAAAGTTATAGCTCGAAGAGTGGCAGATCGAGTTCAGGGGTGGACAGCCAAAGCTGTCTATGAAAAAGTGACTGAAAGAAAAACAAATAGTTAGGTCGTTCGAGTTGTACGGTGAAAGTGGACGTGAGTGAAAAAGTAAAAGATAAAAAGTCTCTAGGCCGGGCTTGTGCCAGGTGCTTTTTGCGCAGTTATTTTGTCGGCGCGGGGTTCAATACCCGCGGATTGCAGAATATCGGTTTTTCTTACGCCATGCAACCGGGTCTTGAAGCTATATATTCGGATTCATTGGAGTTGTCTAAAGCTCGTAAGCGTTATGTTAAGCACTATAACTCTCATCCGTTCTGGGCTCCGCTGTTGATTGCGATTTTTCTGGCTGTGGAAATTCAGATTAAAGACGGCAAGT
This sequence comes from Maridesulfovibrio ferrireducens, assembly GCF_900101105.1. Taxonomy (NCBI): domain Bacteria; kingdom Pseudomonadati; phylum Thermodesulfobacteriota; class Desulfovibrionia; order Desulfovibrionales; family Desulfovibrionaceae; genus Maridesulfovibrio; species Maridesulfovibrio ferrireducens. The sequence goes on along the minus strand of NZ_FNGA01000001.1, from coordinate 379,086 downwards.
TTCCGGTTTTGCTTTTGAATAAAGTTAAAAATACGACCAGTTATACACTTTCTGCCATCGGTGATTCTGTCTTTGCCGGAAGTGCCCTGATTTTTTGGGCGTTAGCCACGATATCTCTTTTGCTTGCTGGCAATACTGTTCCGGCTATGCTACTCGGGTTGATATCATTTGTGGGTTTACAGGTCTTTAAAATATATATTTTCTGGGGCGGATTATATAAGGGCCTCGGTTTTTTGGATCAACTGAAAAGGTGGGATCTGATCAATTGGGGAGAGCGTCTAAAATATGTTAATGCGTTCGTTCTTTTAATAATTTGGACCCAATTATGGCCTTCGGGTATGGGAATTTTCCAGTGGTATGGCGGAGCCGCAATATTAGGCTCCCTAGGGTGGTTGATCGCAACCGGAAAGATTTCCAGAGAAGTTATTGCAGTTCTTTTTGTAGTAGCAAGTTTGTTTCTAATAAACTTAATTTAAGTTAAGACTTTTGCGTTTGCAGAATTATGATATAAAGGAATGGTCGAAAATGATTGAGAATAGCGCGCTGCGGGAAGGTTCCCCTGATTCGGAGAACGCTGTAGCCCGGACTGTTATTGTAGTTAACCAATTGGGACTGCATGCTCGTCCGGCGGCGCGGCTTGCACAGGAAGCTCAGAATTTTCAGGCTGAGATTGCAATTATTTGTGATTCTCAGGAAGTGGATGCTAAGAGCATTCTTGACATTCTGACTCTTGCAGCTGCACAGGGAAGCACTCTTGAATTGAGGGCCGACGGTATTGATGCCGGCGCAGCTCTTGATTGTCTGGAAGAAATGTTTAAGTCAAAATTTGGAGAGGAAAAGTAGTGGCCAGGGAAGTCGTTTCAGGCATTTCCGTTTCAACGGGTATTGCTATCGGTAAAGCCTATTTTTTGAATCGCAGCATCTCCTCGAGGTTGCCGCGACAAACTGTGCCTGTGCACATGGTTGCCGATGAAAAAGAGCGACTGACGTATGCCTTTACTGAAGCAGTTAAAGAGCTTGCGGCTGTCCGTGAAAAAGTTCCTGCTGAACTCAAAGAGCATCAGCTCATTATTGATTCTCATTTGATGATGCTCAAAGACCCTAAGTTTTCCAAAAGAGCCATAAAATATATTGATGATCTTTGTATTAATGCTGAATGGGCACTTGATAAGGCTGTAAATGATCTTGATAAAACTTTCGGTGCGCTGGAAGATAAATATATCCGTGAACGCATGCAGGACGTGCGTCAGGTAGCTCAGAGGGTTCAGACTAAGCTTATAGGCGGAGAAGCGAGCGTAAGCCCTATTCAGGGGCGTGCAGTGCTTATGGCTCACGACTTGTCACCTGCTGATACCATCGAGTTGGAAATCAATAAGCTTATGGCTTTTGTTACAACTCTCGGCGGTAAAACTTCTCATACCGGAATTTTAGCCCGCACTCTTAATATCCCGGCTTTGGTAGGTGCTGAGAAACTCGAAAGCTGCGTCGTTGATGGTGATCTTGTAATTGTGGATGGCCTTTCGGGTAAAATTTTAGTTGATCCCGATGAAGACGAACTCGAGCATTATTACAACTTACAGAATCAATTCGAAAGTTATCAGGCCACTATTATAAGAAGTTGTCATCTTCCGGCTGAAACGGAAGACGGTTACAGAGTTCAGGTTTTAGCTAATATTGAACTTTTTGAAGAAGTTTCAGCTGTTATCGATAATGGCGGAGAAGGGATCGGGCTGTTCAGAACAGAGTATGCCTATTTGAACCGAAGCAGTCTGCCTGATGAAGAAGAGCTTTGCGAAAAATACACTGAGCTTGCTGCTATTATGTCACCCCGTAAGGTTGTTCTGAGAACTCTTGACCTTGGTGCTGATAAATTTATGTCTTATTTCGGTCCGCTTGATGAAGCTAATCCGGCCATGGGACTTAGAGCGGTCAGGTTTTGTCTGAAGCATGAAGAACTTTTTCATACTCAGCTGAGGGCTATTTTGCGGGCAAGTGTGCATGGCAATGTGTCGCTCATGTTCCCAATGATTTCCGGTTTGAAAGAAGTCCATCAGGCAAAAGCCGCCTTAGCCCGCGCCCAGATAGAACTTACGGCAGAAGGCATTCCGTACGATCATGACATGCAGGTAGGTGTTATGATTGAACTTCCTGCTGCGGTGATGATTGCAGAAATTTTGGCGCAGGAAGTCGACTTTTTCAGTATCGGAACAAATGATCTGATTCAGTATAGTTTGGGTATCGATCGTACTAATCCGCATGTTTCTTATCTTTATCAGCCTTTGCATCCGGCGATAGTCCGCTCCATTAAGTATGTTGTTGACGCGGGACATAGAGCAGGGATAGGCGTAAGTCTGTGCGGAGAAGTCGCATCTGATCCGTATTGTGTGCCTATTTTGATGGGTATGCAGATTGACAGTCTCAGTCTTACTCCGCAGGCAATTCCGGGAATTAAGCGAATTTTACGTCAACTTGGAATGCCTGAATGTAAACAGCTGTTGAAAGAGGTTCTGCAGTGTCGCACGGTTGCTCATATTAACCGTCTTGTTACTGAAAATATTTATAAAAAATATCCGGAAGAGCTAATCTTTTTTGCTTCGCTTCTGGATAATGAAGATATCGCAGGTTAAAATTTATTATGGCTAAAGCTAAAAAGAAAAGCCCTTCTTCCATCGCACGGAATAAGATTGCTCGTCGAAATTATGATTTTATAGAGACTTTGGAAGCAGGTCTTGTACTTGTGGGAACAGAGGTTAAATCTCTGCGCCAAGGGCAGATCAGTTTTAATGACGGGTATATAAATTTTAAAGACGGCGAAGCGTGGCTGGTGGGCATTCACATTGCCCCTTATGATCACGCAGGGCATTTGCAACATGACCCGGACCGTTCTCGTAAGCTGTTGCTGCATGATCATGAAATTATAAAACTACAGGCAAAGTCCGAGCAGAAAGGGCTGACTGTAATTCCTGTGAGCCTTTATTTTTCTAACGGCAAAATTAAATTACAGATAGCTCTTGCCAAAGGTAAGAATGTTCATAGTCGTAAAGAAGAACTGAAAAGGCGTGATATAGCAAAAGACACGGCCCGCCAGCTAGCCAAATATTGATCTAGCGGACGAGCCGTAAAAACTTTTACCACCCCTTGCCGGTAGGTGGATAAAGTAGGGTATGGGATAGTAATCTTTCGTCCGTCAAGGAGCGAAATTTTTACTGAAGTCTCGAAACTAAAACGGTGAGGGCCATTGTAGCTCCGATCCAGAAAAATAGTTTAATCGTGCCGGTTACGGGATCGAGTCTTTTATAGCCTGAAATGCTGTCTTCGGGAGTTAATATTTCCATTACGAAGGTGCTGACGCTGTTTCCCATGACGATTCTCCTCTGTCGTGATGTTGATTTTAAAAAAAATCACGAACTTGATGAATTGTTAATGCCTGTTTTATTTCGTTCTATCCAACGGGAATAATAGAACCCCCCCTTTAAGTTTATCGATAGACCTTGAAACCAATTTCGGACAAATTTAAAGAAGATTACATAAGCTGCCTGAATTATGGAACTATACCAAATAAAAACCTTTGTGGTTGTCGCTTGTGAAGGCAATTTAACCCGCGCCGCTAAACGGCTTCATGCCAGTCAGTCGACAATCAGTCTGCATATTAAATCTCTTGAAGAAGAACTTGATGTATGTCTTTTTTTGCGTACTCCCAAGGGAATGGTTCCCACTCCGGAAGGTGAGGTTCTTTTGAAAAGGGCGCAGGATGTTCTTGATTCCGTAGAAAAAATGCGGGCCGAAGCTAATTCTCTTCGCGGCGATGTGTCCGGAGAAGCCCGTGTGGGATTGCAGACTTCACCTGTTTATTTAAGAACTCCCCAGCTTATTAAGTGTATTAAAGAATATTATCCCGGCCTTAACCTACAATTTATTCAGAATCATACATGGACTATCCGGCGTGAAGTAGTGGGTAGAGCTATTGAGGGCGGCTTTTTTTATTCGGTATATCCGCCTGATGAAATGGAAGGAATTATTTTAGAAAATACCGTGCTTAGGGTTGTAGGGCCTGTTTCATGGCGGGATAAAATGGAAAACGCCAAATGGGAAGATCTTGCAAAACTGCCGTGGATTTGGACTCCTGCCGAGTGTTCATTTAGTCAGAAATTGAACGAAAAATTTCATTCTCTCGGGCTTGAGGCCAGTAAATCTATGATAGCTGACAGCGAGGACGCACATAATGCTTTGGTGCGTTTTGAAAACGGGGTAACTGTCATGCGTGATGATGAAGCTCGCGAAGGGGAAGAAGGCGGGTCTTTTTATATATGGCCCGGCGGGTATCTCGAAGTGGGATTGTATTTTGGATTTCATAAGCAGCGCATGGCTGACCCGATTGTAAAAGCTTTGATTGACTGTGTTGAAAAAGTCTGGAAGTCCTGAGCTTTTTCGGTGGAGATTTAATGAAATTTTATCCAGAAAAATTATCCAAAGCACAACGTAAGTTTTTAAAAGAGCTTTTCCCTGAAGGTGAAAGCGGCTTTTCGGACGGAGAGCTTCTCTCTTGCGGAGTTGATGCCAGTCGTAAGCATGCTAAGCCGCTTGCACTTGTTAAGCCTCACTCTGTTAAGCAGGTCTCTGAGCTTCTGGCTTGGGCGCAGAAAGAGCGCATGCCTATTTATCCACGAGCAAGAGCCACAAATAAAGTCGGCGGCTGTGTTCCGGTTAAGAACGGTGTTGTTGTTTCCATGCTGGGGATGAATTCTATTTTAGATATTGATCCGCAGGATTTTGTCGCAGTGGTTCAGCCCGGAGTCATTACTGCGGATTTGCAGAAATCCGTAGAAAAACAAGGATTATTTTATCCTCCCGACCCCGCAAGTCTTAAAATTTCAACTATCGGCGGGAATATTTCTACATGCGCCGGTGGAATGCGGGCAGTTAAGTACGGTGTTACCCGTGATTACGTGCTCGGCCTTGAGGTTGTTATTCCAGGAGGCGAGGTAATTCACACTGGCGGGCGTACGCATAAGAATGTCGTAGGGCTTGATCTTACAAGGCTGATGGTAGGTTCCGCTGGATCGTTGGGGTTGATTACTCAGGCGACACTTAAATTACTTCCTCTTCCAGAAACATCCGCATCTGTTCTTATCGGTTTCGAGAATTTACCCGGCTGTCTGAAAGGCGCTGAGGCTGTTTTCGGGTGCGGTATTTTGCCTACGGCTATGGAACTTATGGATCGCAATACGTTGAAAGCTCTTAAACTTCATTCTGATGTACCTTGGCCTGAAGAGACGGGAGGGGTGCTGCTTCTTAAAATTGATGGCTCTAGTGAATCCGTTGAAGCTGATCTCAGACAGATTGAAAAAGCTCTTTCAAATGAGCCTACTACTTTCCTTGAAAAGGGGAGCGGAGAGGATCAGGAACGTTTGTGGGAATTGCGCAGAGTTATAAGTCCTGCTGCTTTCAATCTTGCTCCTGATAAACAGGGCGAAGATGTTGCTGTGCCTCGCGGAAAAGTTGCACAGGCTATTGAAAGTTATCATGAAATCGGTAAGAAACTGGGTCTTGTTGTTATGTGTTTCGGTCATCTCGGTGACGGGAATATTCATGTCAGTGTGATGTATGACAAATCTGCTCCCGGTCAGTCTGATAATGCGTTAAAGGCAAAAAAAGCCATATTCAGCAGCACTCTGGCGCTTGGCGGAACACTATCTGGAGAACATGGTATTGGTTTGACGAAAGCAGACTATCTCGGAATGCAGATTGGTGATACAGAATTAAATCTAATGCACCGAATTAAAGACGTTTTTGATCCGTTGAAGATAATGAATCCCGGGAAGGCTGTATAATGGCTGTCTCCAAAAGCTGTGTTCAGTGCGGTAAATGTCTTGAAGTCTGTCCCCTTTTTAAGGTTACAGGGCGGGAAGAACTGACTCCGCGTGCAAAATTTTTCTTGGAAGGGTTGAATCCTTCCGAAGGTTTAAATGAAAAAGATTTCAAGTCTCTAGCCTCCATGTGTCTTTCTTGTGGAAGGTGTGAAAAGATTTGTCCACAAAATATGTCCGGTCCTGATTTGGTGTCGTCATTGAGAGCAGAGTCTAAAGGATTTACTCAAACTTGCTGGGATTTATGGCTTTCGAAACCCGGGTTTATTTGGCCTATGGTGGCAGCTTTATCAAAATTTTCTCCTGCCAATCTGCCGGAGCCTGTCGGTTCTGCTAAAAAAAGAATGGAAGCTCTTTTTGCAAAAAGCCCTGAGCCTTGGGCCAGACTTGTTCCTGATATCAAATTTGAAGAGCAGAAAGTCGTACTCTTTGAAGGTTGTGTCGGCAGGTATGCGCGCAGAGATTGGACTCGTAAGGCAGAACGTTTTATGGACGGGCTAGGTTTGGTCAGGGCTGATAAACCTGATTTTGTCTGTTGCGGGTCGTCTTATGGTGGTGCCGGGCTGCTTGACCGGCAACGCAAGGCTAGAAAGGCCAACATCACAGCATGGAAGGACTCAAATTTTCCGCTTGTCATCATTTTCTGTACTACCTGCCTGAAAGGGCTTAAGGAGTATTCTTTGGCCGATTTTGACGGAGATAGAGAGCTTCATAATAAATGGGTTTCATGTCTCATTCCATTGTCATCTTTGTTGATTGATGCGGATGTGACACTTTTAGAAAACAGTCCACAGCAGGTAATTTATCATAAACCCTGCCATGCACCTCAGCCGGATTCAGATCAGGCATTAGTTGAAGCTGTCGCGGGTGAAAAGTTGATGCCTGTCAACAGCGATCTTTGCTGTGGCTTCGGTGGAATTCTACAGCTCGGCGCACCTGAACTTTCGAAGCAGGTGGGAGATTATTGCATAGATGCGCTTACAAAATCAGTATCACCCGGGGCACATATTTTGACGGGCTGCTCAGCCTGCGTTATTCAGCTTGCAACTCTAGCAAAAGCTGATTTTTTTACGGGTCATTGGCTTGATATTTTGGAATAAAGACTTATTTGGGAACAGTTGCTCGTTTTCATTGAAGAAAAATACGCGGGAATCGCCGCCGAGAAAAAAGGATATTAAATGTTTAACGCCATAGTTTCGACGATATTCGGTTCCAGTAATGAAAGGTTTATTAAAAAGCTTAAACCGCAGATTGAAGCAATTGCTTCATTTGAACCGGAAATGGAAAAGCTGACTGATGAGCAGTTTCCGCAGAAAGTTGCTCAGTGGAAAGAAGAAGTCGCAGCGGGAAAAGATCTTGATGATATCCTGCCTGAAGTTTTTGCCTTAGTCCGTGAAGCCGGAAAACGTTCTCTCGGTATGCGCCACTACGATGTACAGATGGTCGGTGGGCTGGTTTTGCACGGCGGAAGAATTGCGGAAATGAAAACTGGTGAAGGTAAAACCCTCGTGGCTACTTTGCCTGCTGTTCTTAACGCTATTTCCGGTAAAGGTGTTCACCTTATCACCGTCAATGACTACCTTGCCACTCGTGATGCGGGCTGGATGGGTAAACTTTATAATTTTCTAGGTCTCACAATCGGTGTTGTTGTTCATGGTCAAACTGATCAGGAACGGCAGGACGCTTACGCTTGTGATATAACCTACGGTACGAATAATGAGTTCGGTTTTGATTATCTTCGTGACAACATGAAGTTTTACAAAGAACAGCTTGTTCAGCGTGAACTTAATTTTGCCATTGTCGATGAAGTTGACTCCATCCTAGTCGATGAAGCACGTACTCCGCTTATTATTTCCGGTTCCTCTGATGAAGCAACCGGTATGTATGCTCAGGTTGATACCATCATCCCTCTTCTTAAGCGGGACGTCGATTTTGAAGTGGATGAAAAAGGTCACTCCATAACGATGACAGAGGAAGGTGTTACCAAGTGCGAGGAAATCCTTAAAATTGATAATCTTTACGATTCTCAGCACATTTCTTTTCAGCATCACATAATGCAGGGAATCAAAGCGCATCATCTGTTTTCACTCGATGTTGATTATATCGTAAAAGATGATCAGGTTGTCATTGTTGATGAATTTACGGGCCGCTTAATGCCCGGCAGACGTTTTTCAGACGGACTGCATCAGGCCTTGGAAGCAAAGGAAGGCGTAAAAGTTGAGTCTGAAAATCAGACACTTGCTTCGATCACTTTCCAGAATTATTTCCGCATGTATAACAAGCTTTCAGGTATGACCGGTACTGCGGATACTGAAGCTGTTGAATTTGGGCAGATTTATAATCTTGACGTCATTGTAATTCCTACTAATACGGATATGGTCCGTAAGGATTATCCTGACTCCATCTATAAGACGCAGATGGAAAAATATACGGCTATCGCGAACGAAATTGCTGATCTTTATAAGAAAGGCCAGCCAGTTCTGGTTGGTACTGTTTCTATTGAAAAATCAGAGTTGATTGGAACTCTGCTTAAAAAACGGGGAATTCCGCATGACGTGCTGAATGCAAAGCAGCATGAAAAGGAAGCCGAGATTGTAGCAGAAGCCGGCTTTAAGGGGCATGTCACTATCGCTACGAATATGGCTGGTCGTGGTACTGATATTGTACTCGGAGAAGGCGTTACGGAAGCTGGCGGATTGCATATTATCGGAACAGAGCGGCATGAATCCCGTCGTATCGATAATCAGCTTCGAGGCCGTTCCGGTCGACAGGGTGATCCGGGAAGCTCCCGTTTTTATCTTGCTCTTGATGATGACCTGATGAGACTTTTCGGTTCTGAGCGTATTGCCGGCATTATGGATAAGCTGGGAATGCAGGAAGGGGAGCCTATTGAGAATAAAATGGTTTCCAAAGCTATTGAAAATTCTCAGAAGCGTGTTGAAGGTCATAACTTTGAAATACGTAAACAGTTGCTTGATTATGACAATGTTATGAATCAGCAGCGTGAAGTTATATACTCACTTCGTCGTGAAGTTATGAATTCTGAAGACATGGATGACATGATTTTCGAGTTCGTTGAAGAACTTTTGGATGAAAGCTATTTTCCGGTTGCTGAAGCTAAAGGTAAACCTTTGGACGAAGAGACTATAGAAATGGTTAGAATGGGGCTTGATGAAGTTTTCGGATTCAACCGTAAGGTTGAGTTTAAAGAAGGTGTGCCGGAACGTGAGCAGGCTGAGGAGTGGATTAAGGACATTCTGGGCGAACTCAAAAGCAACGCTGAAGATCATTACAATGAAATTCAGCGCTATTTCATGCTTGAATCTCTTGACCGTAACTGGAAAGATCATCTTCTGAATATGGATCATTTGCGCGAAGGTATAGGTCTTCGCGGATACGGACAGAAAGATCCGAAGCATGAGTATAAACGTGAAGGTTTCGATCTCTTCCGGGATATGCTTGAGCGTATAAAAGAGAATACTGTGAAAGCTCTTTGCCATCTTCGAATTGAAGCCGAAGTTCGTGATGAAGAGTTTCAGCATAAAGATCAGAAGGGGCTTGAGTATTCTGATAAAGAAGAAGGCGAACCAAAGAAAAAACAGCCGGTGCGACGATCCGAACCCAAGGTCGGTAGAAATGAAAATTGCCCTTGTGGAAGCGGAAAGAAATATAAGAAGTGTTGCGGTAAATAGTTACTTTTAGATTAGTAGACTAAAACCCCTGACGGCTTCTGCTGTCAGGGGTTTTTTTTTAACATTAAAATTATGTTCAGGTGGTAATAACGATGCTCGCAGTCTTTTTTCAAACATATTTAAAATTGTTTTTTATCCTAACCCCGTTTTTTGCCATATCTGCATTTTTATCTCTGACGCAGGATCTGAGTCCTGCGGATCGAAAAAAAACTGCTGTAAAGGTTACACTGGCGGTCATAATAAGCTCTCTGGTGGTTTATCTCTATGGACGTTATATTTTTGAACTGTTCGGCATCACTCTTGATGCTTTCCGAATTGGAGCAGGCGCGATCCTCTTTTTGTCTGCCATGAACATGGTCGGCGGTGGCGGGAAAAAATTTGAAGCTGGCAATGATGATGATGATATTGCAGTTGTTCCTTTAGCTATTCCTATCGTAGTCGGTCCGGGGACCATCGGAGCACTTCTCGTAATGGGGTCAACTGTTCAAGGTCTGAAAGATCAGGCTTTAGCTTGCGCAGCTCTTCTAAGCGCGGTATTAACAGTCGGTGTTCTTTTGTTTGTATCTTCGGGTCTTAAGCGTTTACTTGGTAAGCGCGGACTGAATATTTTGAGCAGACTGACCGGACTGTTAGTCGCCTCGATTGCAGCTCAGATATTTTTCACTGGACTGCGAAATTTTATGCTGAATTAAGTTACCGCTTATTCAAAGGAGGAATTTTAGATGGACAGCAGCAAGACTCTTACAGAGAGATTTTTGGTGGCTCTTTTTAGACGGGGACAAGCTCCTTATCTTCCTATTTCGTACCTTAAGGAGCAGGGAGATAAAGTGCTCAGCAAAGGTGAAACTGATAAGCTTCTCACTATGCTGACAGAAATGGTTAAGCAGGGTTCTCTTGAATTGAAAGACGGAGAATATAAACTTATCAATGATCCTTTTGCGTAGCATCCGAAGCCTAGATTCAGTATATATTTTGTTGTAATTGTTTTAGAAGTTTTTGGAAAAGTTGTGAGCCGTTGAAGTTTTCTTCAGCGGCTTTTTCTTTGATGAAATTAGTCGACAGGGATAAAGGAACAGGAAAGGTTCATATTTTTTGCAACTTCTAGAATAGCAACACTCGGCGGCTTGCTATCTCGAGGTGAGGTAAGGCTCCCGGGGTTCAGCATTTGAATGCCGTTAACAACCGACCAGTCTTGAATGTGAGTATGCCCGTAGCAGAGAAGGTCAAAATCAGGACTGAAGGAATTAGCTACATTCCTCGATACTTGAGAGCGGCTTCCCCATCCGTGAGCAATTCCGATCCTGAGTCCTTGGAAAGAAAGTGATTCTAGTGGGCGCAGTTGGTCCGAGAGCTTCCAGTCGTCACAGTTACCCAGCGCGGCATAGAAATTGGGATGCTGGCAGAAGAATTGCCAGACTGAAAAAGAGACTAAATCACCGCAATGAATGAGCAGATCTGCATCTGCCAGATGTTCATTAAAAATCTCCGTGAGTCTGGAATCAGGCTCACGGAGATGTGTATCAGAGATAACAGCTATTTTCACGTCTGTTTAGTTCGCCGGCTGAGTTTCCGCATTAGGGTCGGTCACAATGCTTGAAGCCGGTGCCGGACGTCCGCGTTTAGCGTCATTAACTTGCTTTGTTCTATACTGCAAATATGCGTTTCTTAGAGCAAGGTAAGGATCAATAGCACCCTCTTTAAGGGATTCATATTCACCAAGGTGGAATGAAAGCTTGTTGATCTGATTGTAAGCTCCGGCTGAAACTGAATAATACCAAGGAATACCGAACCACCAGAAAGGATTGAGCACGAATGTATCAATTCCAAGTCCGACAGCATCACGCACTGTAGATGGTCCAAGAACAGGAATGACAAAGTAAGGGCCATTCGAAATTCCCCATACTCCGAAAGTCTGTCCCATGTCTTCATTACCTAAGTAGAGAGGCATGGTAGACTGGCGTGATCCTGCAACATTACCGAGACCGCCCATACCGACAACGGTATTGGCCACGAATTTAGATGTTTCAGCGCCGGCAGTGAAAAATTTGGCTTGAAGCAGACAGCTTGTTACTCGAACAGGGTAAAGCAGGTTCTGGAAAAAGTTGTTTATCCATGTTCTCGGGCGAAGAGGCATGACATACATGTACCCTTGCGTTACGGGTTTAGTGATTTTAAAGTACATAAAATCATTAAACGTAAACATTGCCCGGTTGTAGCCTTCCCATGGGTCAGAAGCACCTGTTTGCTGCTGTGCTTCCGTATCGCCCCAGATGTCATCATCGAAATCATCATCGCTCGGAGATGATTCGTTATCTTTTTCTACTGCGCCGATAACCCCTGAACCGACTTGTGCGACAAGTATAGGGTCAGTGCTTTCGGCGGATCTTACCTGTGAGGGAAAGGTCAGCAGGATGAAGGTCAGCACTAAAAAAGCTAGAAGCGCATTTGAAGCTGAATTTTTTATAGTCATGGGCTTTTTCATTATTGATTGAAGTCCGTTTTATTTTTTTGCTTGTTGGTATTTCAATTCATGGCACTTCTGTTCGAGGCGCGTAAACAGTTCTTTTTTGCTTATTTCGAATTTGTCATCCGAACTTGTGTCAAGGATTCCAGCAAATTGGGATCTGTAATTGTTGACTAGACTGATACCTTCAATTTTTACATCATAAACATTCCAAGCATTATCGATCAATTTTAGACGATAAATGACAGGAACAGCTTCTTTCTTTGTAAGCAATCTAGTGTCTACCTGAGCGTATTTTGCCTTTATTATTGTCTCTTTGTCAAATGAGACCTTTTCATTGGTATAATCTTCAATTCTACCAAGGTAAGTTTCTTCAAGCAGTTGAGTGAAAAGAGAAATAAACTTGTCTTGTTCTTCGGGGGAAAACTTAAGCCATGGCCGGCCTATTGTCCTTTTTGACAGCTCACGAAAATTGAAAAAGCTTTTGACTGCTTCCCGGACTTTCGCGTTCATTTCATCCTGCTTATCAACAACGCCTTTATATTGAGGGTCATTAAGAACATTAATAACGCTTTGTACGCCGGAACGCAGCCGTTCCAGTGGTGAATTTGCAGTTGCGGCGAAACATGGGAGTGACGCCAGGCTCAAAAGCAGGAGGAAGATGGATATGGTTGTGATTCTTTTCATATATATATTCGGTTATGTTTTCTTGTAATTTTTATTAGACCTTGCCAAAAACATATTTACTAATCAAGTCTTCAACATCAATCGCCGATTCTGTCTCGATAATCGTTCCGCCCGGTTCAATGGGGTCTCCGACACCGCCGAGAGCAATTTTAACATACTTATCGCCTATCAACCCGCTGGTTTTTATAGATGCAATTGCATCGTCCGTAAGTTCAATCTTTTTTTCCAGACTGAGTCCTACAACCGCTTTTTGAGTTTCAAGGTTTAAGGAAATATTGTCGACAAAGCCAACTGGGACTCCCATTATTTCAACAGGAGCATTTATCCTGAGTCCGGATATATCATTAAAACTGGCACTCACGTGATAGTGGCTGTCTGATAAAATGCGCACGTCTCCAAGTTTAACACTCATATAGACTATCAGCAGCAGTCCTATGAGTACGAATAATCCAACAGTTGTTTCCTTAGAGTATTTTTTCATGCCTGAGTCCGTATGATTATCATTTATTATCCTGATCACCAAGATATCTGGTGCAGTCCATTTTCATTACTGATGGGTCGAGAGGGGGCATTGTTAGTCTTGGTGCTTCCCTTTTTTGCCCTTGTCTATCAAGAAACTGTCGTAAATAAGGGTTTTCCGTTGCTAAAAGAGATTCCTTGCTTCCTTCGAAAAGAGCCGTGCCTTCACCGAGAACAAGAACGTGGTCTGCAATTGTTTTCATACTAGCAAGGTCGTGACTGACAACAACGATTGTCATATCAAAGCTCTCTTTAAGTTCCAGAAGCAGTTCATCCAGTTCCGCAGAATTTATAGGATCAAGGCCTGATGTAGGCTCATCGCAGAAAAGGATATCAGGGTCCATAACCATGGCCCTTGCAAGTCCTGCTCTCTTTCTCATTCCACCTGAAAGTTCATTTGGAAAATAGTCAACGAAAGGTTCAAGTCCGACAAGATTCAGTTTCGCTTTGACAACTTTAGAAACTTCGGAGGACTTAAGTCGTGTATGTTCTCTGAGCGGAAGAGCCACGTTATCAAATAAATTCAAAGAACCAAGAAGAGCACCGTCCTGAAAAAGTACGCCTATACGTTGTTTCAGACATCGAAATGCTTTTCTTTTTAATGTTAAAATATTGTGTTTGCCAAGAAAAACGGCTCCCCCGAGAGGAGTGTTAAGTCTAAGTATGTTTTTCAGCAGTGTTGACTTTCCGCATCCTGATCCACCGAGGATTACGGTAACACCGCCACCGGGCAAAGTTGCATTAATGTTATTAACCACAGGAGTTCCATCATATCCGATGGTCAGGTTTTCAATGCGTATATCAGGTGCTGAGTTTTTCATGGAGAGTAATTAAAAAAGTAACGAGGTCAAAATGTAGTCAGACACAAGCACCATTACGCAGGACATAACAACCGCTGAGGTTGTTGCTTGACTGACTCCTTCGGGGCCTTTTCCATCTTTACGGAAATGGGTGAAGTATCCTTGAAAACAGCAGACTGTACAAACGAGAACAGCAAAAACAAGAGATTTGGCGAATCCGGCAGAAATATCTTCCCAGCTAAGTGAGGTGTAGACTCTATGAAAATAAACGCCTGAGTTGCCGCCAAGAAGGGCCACTCCGGTTATGTAACCGCCTACAATCCCGATGAGATCAAAAAGAGCAGTTAAAATCGGGAAAGAAATAAGTGATGCGATCAGTTTCGGACTTACCAGATAGTTGATGGGGTTGATATCCATCAGTTCAAGCGCATCAATCTGTTCGGATATGCGCATCACCCCGATTTCAGCTGTCATAGATGAACCGGCGCGCCCTGTGAGCATTATTGCCGTCAGGACTGGTCCTAATTCGCGGACCAGAGAAAGGGCTACCGCAGCTCCCAGAAAGCCTTCAGACCCGAATTTAGAAAGAGCATAGTATGTCTGAAGACCTATAACCATCCCCGTAAACACACCGATCAAGGAAATAACGGTTATAGACCTGACTCCAATAAAATAAAGCTCTTTAATAATTTTCGGAAAAATGGACAACGAACTGAAAACATGCAGAATCGTCTCGAAAAGGAAGATGCACATTGCACCGGCTTCTCCGAGGATATTAAGGCTGATCCTTCCCACTAATGCGAAGGGCTGCATAATCAGTTTGTCTGAGGCGAAATGCGGCATTTGTGTCTATATTTTTTGTTTGTTTATATATTTCTATTGAAGGAAGTCGTGTTAATCATGATTTTACATCAAATCCTTTCAGAGCAAGCTCTACTCCTAGCATAATGATCTGGAAAATAAAAGTAGCTGTCGGCAGGAAAGCCTTAATTTTTATAAGCATAGGTTAAATATAGTTAGGAGAAAAAATAGCGCGTCAATAAGTGGAAGGAATAATCAACTATTCCTCTTCGTCCGGACCGCTTTTGTTTTCCCACCAACTCGGGGGCGGTCCTAGATACCACCATTCTTTATGATCAGTCTTAGAAATGGTTTCAGCAAGTTTTTTACCTTGCTCAGTGCGCAACCGTTTAAGAGCGGATTCCATCCATGTGGCCGCGTATGGATTCCCCATATCGTGTTCTTCTTTGAGATTTAAAATAAAATCTATCTGATCAGCATCCTGAGCAAGTAGTGATTCAATTGATTCACATTTTTCAAGTTCTTCCCAGTGTGGATAAATTTTATCTTCAAGGCCTGTTCCTTCGAGGGTATGACGCAGGGCTTTATCACGGTAGCTTCTGTTATATATCCGGTTGACGTAGTTGAAGTCTCCGGTGCGGGCTTCATGCAGATCGTGGAATAGACACATGAAAACAGTGCGGGCCATATCCGCCTCAGCCATATCAGCAAGGACATATCCAAGAACGGCAACTCTGTATGAATGATCCGCAACAGATTCAGAGCCTGATCCTAGAAACTGGTATCCTGTGCGCGGAGTTTTTCTAAGCATGCCGACTTCAAAAAGGAAATCGGCCAGTCGGGTCATTTTGTCGCGACTTTTAATGTTTTTCATAATGGTAATTCTCAGTAAAAACGTCAGCCTGTGTTTGGCAGGCTGACGTAAAATTAAAAAACAGATTAGGACCGATAGTCGGCATTAATGCTGATATATTCGTTGGTGAGATCTGATGCCATAAGCCGGGCTGTTCCGTCTCCGTCACCTAAATCTATGATGATTTCTATGTCCTGTTTGCGCATGATCGGGTCAAGCAGGGCATCCATGTCGCCTTCGACCGGTTTGCCTTCCTTGAAAACGGTGATCTTGCCGAAACGAAGAGTTAACATATCTGGATTAAATTCTGCTCCGCTTCGTCCGGCCGCTGCGACGATGCGGCCCCAGTTGGGGTCTTCACCGAACAGAGCTGTTTTTACCAGTGGAGAGTTACCCACTGCGCGCGCAATAAGTTTTGCATCATCATCACTGCGGGCGCCGGAAACTTTTATAGACATGACTTTTGTTCCGCCTTCAGCGTCCTGAACAATCATGTAAGATAACGACTGACAGACATCGAGCAGTGCTGCTTCAAGCGCATCACGTGTTTCAGGTGAATCAGTTTTATAGTTTGAAGCTCCGTTTGCAAAAGCCATAACTGAATCGTTGGTACTTGTGTCGCCGTCAACGGTGATGCAATTGAAAGATTTATCAACGCAGCGTTTAAGGGTTTCTTGCCACCAGACAGGATCAACTTCGGCATCGCAGATAATAAATCCGAGCATGGTTGCCATGTCCGGGCAGATCATACCAGCGCCTTTACACATGCCCAGTATTTGAGCTGAACCGTTTTCAGATTTTACTGAACCCCATGCAAGTTTGGGGAATTTGTCAGTTGTCATGATGGCTTTAGCGGCCTGCACAGGATCGGCTTCACCCAGAGTTTCAACAAGACGAGGCGCGGCCAGTTCCCATTTATCCATATCAAAACGCGGCCCGATAACACCAGTTGATGCAGGGAGCAGGTCGGAGGATTTGAGGTTCAGACCTTTGGCAACAAGTTCAAGTGTCTTTTTGCAATCGGTAATTCCTTCCGCTCCGGTGCAGGCATTAGCCTGCCCCGCATTGATTAATGCTCCACGAACATAGGAGGAATTACTAAGAGTCTCTTTACAAACCGTTACCGGAGCAGCCTGAAATTTGTTTTTTGTAAAAACACCTGCTCCGGCGGCGGGAGTTTCGCTGAGGATCAGGGTTAAATCATTTCTATTAATATACTTGAACCCTGCGTTAATGCAGGAAAATTTGAATCCTTTAGGAATGGACAGCATATGTGCGTCTCCAGTTTGTTTTATTCACTTGCTTAAAAAAGTATAAGTTTGAAAGTTTTAGTTACGCTTTTGGCGGCTCATCTGCAAGAGTGTTGCTGCTCAAAAAAAAGGGTCTGTTCTCGTAAGAACAGACCCTTTAACTAATCGTTAACTAAAGATTAATTATTAAGAATGTCCGGGCGGACAACTTCGACTTTTGCTTTGGATCGCAATTCTGTCATGAATGAATTAATCATTTCATTAGCCTGCTGGCGTTCGAGGCTTGTGAGGATAGCCTGTTTCTGGCTTTCCCATGTTTCTTCACTTGGCGGAATGCGTTCATCAAGCCTTGCGACAATGTAGCCGCCGGGAAGTTCAAAAGCTTGTGGCAACCAAGTGTTTTTGGTTGACGCAAATGCAGTTTCAGCCAGTTTAGGATTCATACCAAGACCGGGAATAAAACCGTCTCTACCGAAAGGCTCAGAGGTTTTGAGGTCTTTTTTGATTGATTTAAGTCCCTGTTCAGCTGTTGCCGGAGTGGAAAGCTTGCCCATGATAACAGTTGCTTTAATTTTTGCCATCTGCATTGCCTGCTGCTGAGCAAGAAAGTCGTTGATGTCTTTCTTAACTTCTTCAAGCGGATTGAGAGAGGCAGGGATTTCTTCAACTTTCTGAGCTATAAGATATCCATTATCTACTGCAATAGGCATCTCGGTAGAGCTACCTTTAGGAAGAGCTATAATTGTTTGTGCTGCGTCTTCAGTCATACCGAACGCACGGGTGAGGTTCTCAAGGGTTGCTTTTTCACTTTTCTGGATTGCAACTCCGAGTTCTTCGCCAACGGCGTCAAGTTTCATGCCTGAAGCGAGGAGGTCGATTGCATGGTCCAGCTTTGTGCTGATTGAATCAGCAGCTTTTTCCTGAGCAATTGTATTTTTAATTTCAGTTTCGACCTGATCGAAAGCTTTCTGTCCCGATTCGCGGGTGTCATCAACTTTGATTATGTGGAAGCCGAAGCGTGTACGGACAGGCTCACTGATTTGACCCTTTTTAAGCTTGAAAGCTGCATCTTCGAAAGGTTTAACCATTGCGCCGCGGCTGAACCATCCGAGTTCTCCGCCTTTTGTCTTGCTGGGGCCTTCGGAATATTTTTTTGCAAGTTTTGCAAAATCTTCACCGGATTTTGCTTTCGCTAGAATTTTCTGAATTTTATTTTCTGCTTTTTTAATGTCGGCAGCACTGGCATTTTCATCAACAAGCAGCAGAATGTGACGGGCTTTTACCTGTTCATCCTGCTCATACTGATCTTTGTTTGCGGCATAGTAGCTGCTTAGCTCTTCAGGGCTTACATCTTCATATACAGATAATTCTTCAGGAGTGAAGGAAATGTATTCAATTATACTGCGAGTCGGAACAGTAAAGCTGTTGGGGTTAGCTTTGTAGTAAGCTTCAATCGCAGCGTCTTCGATTTTTGCTTTGTCTAGAAAGTCAGCACCGGATACATAATAGTAATCGATCTGAGCTCTTTCGCCAGCCCAGTCGAAGAGCGCGCGAGCCTGAGCTTCGGTAGGGACAGCTGGAATCGCTACATATTCCTGAATCTTCTGAATAAGATTGCTGCTACGCATGTCGTTTTCAAAAGTTGAGGCAGACATCTGTCTACCCTGCAGGTAGCCTTGGTAACGCGCTTTATCAAATTTACCCTCGGCAGTGGCAAAAGCAGGTATTTTGCTGATTTCGTAATAGAGTTCGCTGTTTGAAATGGAAATTCCAAGACGTCTAGCTTCAGCTTCAAGAATTTTTGAATTAATAAGCTGATTCAGGATTGCTTTTTTAAATTCAGGAGACTGGAGCTGATCAGGATCAATAGTAGGGTCTTGTTCTCTGAGAATCTCAGCAGTCTGGCGATAGATTTTAACGAATTCCTGCGTGGGGATCGGTTCGTCATTTACGTAAGCGATGACAGGATCAGTGTTGCCGTCAAAACCGCTCATGCCGAAGGCAAAAATGAAAACCAGAATGATGATACCGAATAAAACTTTAATGCCCCAGCCTTGGGCATTTTGGCGCATAATGTCCAGCATGACGTCTCCGTACTCCAGTTAGCAGTTAGTACTGCTTTAAATGTTGGTATACATGTAAGACACAGCAATCAAATATGTTTTGATCGCTGTGTCATTCTCATTTATTATTTTCTGCCAACGTAGTTAAGCAGACCGCCAGCTAAGATTATAGCCAGTTCTTTTTCGGAAAGATCGTTCTCGACTTTGATCTTGAGACCGTCTGTAGTGGTCATTTCTGCCACTCCGCCCGGAGTCAATGATGTAGTTTCGAGGGACAGACCGCTTCCTTCGGATAGTTTGTCGTAATCGCTCTTGTTAGATAGTACAAGGGGTAGAATGCCGAAATTGATAAGATTTGCTCTATGGATGCGTGCAAGAGACTTAACAATGACAGCCACAACACCAAGGTGACGCGGTCCCAGAGCAGCGTGTTCGCGGCTTGAGCCTTGTCCGTAGTTTTCTCCGCCGAGGATTATTCCGTTGTCAGAATTTTTCATTCTGCTGACGAAGTTTTCGTCAACGCGGCTGAAAATGTATTCGCTGATGGCAGGAATGTTTGAACGCAGAGCTGTTATCTGTGCTCCGGCAGGGAGAATATGGTCAGTTGTGATGTCATCACCGACTTTAAGACGTACTTCAGAAGTGATTATTTCAGGTAAAGCTGAAAAGGATTCAAGAGGTATAATATTAGGACCGCGAACGATCTCTACTTTTTCATCGTTTTCAGGAGGGAAAATGAAAAGGTGGCGAATAGAAGGAATCTCAGCAGGAAATTCGATCTTTTCCGGAGGAGTTCCCCATGTTGCAGGGTCTGTGAATTCGCCTGCAAGAGCCAGTTTGGCTGCGGTCTGAGGGGACGCAAGGTAAACCTTGGCATCCTGAGTTCCGCTGCGGCCTTCAAAGTTACGGTTGAAAGTTCTTACGCTGACTCCGGCGGAGACAGGAGACCCGCCCATGCCGATACAGGGACCGCAAGTACATTCAAGAAGTCTTGCTCCTGAATCAAGTAAAGGCCCGATAAGTCCTTCGGACGCGAGCATTTTTAACACCTGCTTGGAACCGGGGGAGATCATCAGATCAACACCCTGAGGAAGCTGGTTGTCTTTTAGAATCAGTACTGTTGTCTTGAGGTCTGAATATGAAGAGTTGGTACAGGAACCGATTGCAGACTGGCTGACTTTGAGACCGGCAAGAGATTTAACACTTACTACGCGGTCCGGCATGTGAGGCTGCGCTACTAACGGTTCAAGTTCGGAAAGGTTGATTACAACGGTATCAGAGTATGTTGCATCTGCATCCGCGATAAGTTCGCTGAAATCTTCTTCGCGGCCCATAGCTTTGAGGAATTTTTCAGTCTGCTTGTCACTTGGGAAAAGGGAGGTTGTTGCTCCGAGTTCTGCGCCCATGTTAGTGATAACCGCGCGTTCTGGAACTGTCAGAGTTTCAACACCTTTGCCGCCGAATTCGAAGACTTTTCCTACGCCTCCTTTGACTGTGAGCAGCCCAAGGAGGTGGAGGATGATATCTTTAGCGGTTGCCCAGCCGGTCAGCTTTCCGGTCAGTTCGACCTTAACAACTTTAGGCATGGGGATAGAATAAGGCTGGCCTGCCATAGCAAGAGCTACGGATAGTCCGCCTGCGCCCATAGCCAGAGAACCGAGTCCGCCGGCAGTGGGGGTGTGGCTGTCAGAACCGATCAGAGTTGCACCCGGTTTAGCAAAATTCTCGAGGTGCAGCTGGTGGCAGATGCCTGTTCCTGCTGGCGAGAAAACTACTCCGTACTTGGCAGCTACTGTTCTGAGATACTGATGGTCATCAGGGTTGCGGAACCCCATCTGCAAGGTGTTGTGGTCAACATAACTTACAGAAAGTTCAGTCTGTACTTTGGCAATACCCATGGCTTCAAATTGTAGATACGCCATGGTTCCGGTGGCATCCTGGGTCAAAGTCTGGTCGATTTTAAGGCCGATTTCAGAGCCCGGTTCCATTTTTCCAGTTATCAGATGGCTGGAAATAATTTTTTCAGTAATATTTAAACCCATGATGCCTCCAAAGTTGCTTATGCGCTATTCCAATTTAAGAATAAACAGACCTGTTCAATATGATTTAGGATTAATACTCGGTCATTCCGAGTTTGATCCGATTAATTTTTTTTCTGCGAGAGTCGATTTCGACTTCGAGACGAAGCTTGTCTCTTTGACTCTCAAAGATTTCTTGTGCGAAATAAATACCCTTAACAGGGTCTTCGCTTTTGAGAAGTTCCTGAATTCTATTTATGCATGTTTCAAGTTCTTTTTTAAAAGACTCGATAGCTTCTTCTATTTCAGGAATACTAATCAATTTTGATTCTTCTTCTGTTTGATTTTGCGTCATCGTTCAGCTCCTTCACTTCGGGGTCTTTCAGTCCGTCAATTTCAGGAAGACTATTGTAGAGAGTCCAGTAACGAGGCCACAATTCGGTGATATCTCCGGGGTTCAATAAGGAAAGTCCCGGGCGAATCCAGGCCATCAGTCCCAGAGCTATTCCGAAATAAGGAGTCGGAGCAGTCCAAGCATCTTCCCATTCCAATCTGCCGGGAGTAATCTGAACTCCGTCTTCGGTGCGGGCGTATTGAAGTCCGAGGCGTTCGAGCAGTTCTATGCCCTGTTCAAATAATGCCACGTCCTTAATTCCCTGAAGTGAACACTGAGTTCCGGAGTTAACAGCCAGCGCAATTCCGATTGGGAAAAGTTTTGATGCCTGTCCGAAGTCAATGTTTACCGACTGTGGCTGTTCGCCTTTGGTGGAACTGATTTCAGTATCGGAAACCTTTACAACCAAGCCTCCTAAAGTAAGAGCTTTAAGAGCATCTTTCGCTTTAGGTGAAGTTTTCGGCCATGTTCCTTTGATAGTTACATTCCCGCCGGCAAAAGCAGGGATTGAAAGCAGAGCTGCACTCAGTTCCGGGTCTAGAGCAATGTTTGGCTGCTCAGGGAAGGAGAAGGAGTTGCTGAAAGGAACAGTACATTCTGTTTCAGTAAGAACAGCTTTGATACCGCAAGTATTAAGAACCTCGACTGCATCACGTATTTCAGAGATTCCAGCCCAGTCTTTGTCGAATTTGAGGTTCATACCTTGTGGATATGTCCATCCTGCAAGAGTAAGAGCTGCCGCAAATTTGGGTGGGGTCTCTTCAGTCAATGTAAGAGAAGAAACCATATTTCCACCGCACTCAAGTCTGGCAGGCAGTCCGTGGCTCTGAAGATCAAGAGTGTTGAGGCGGGCTCCAAGTGGTGACAGTAATGATGTCAACTGTCTGGAGTCATACTGTTTAAGAATGGGACCGCCTGCAATTTTAAATTTGCCGGGAGATTTCAGCCCGAAAGCAAGAATAAGATATAAGGTCATTTCGTCATCGCCTGCGAAGACAAGTTTGTCTTCGAAGAAAACTCCTTCGCCAGAGCGGGATTCGATAGTATCATTTTCCCATGAAATGTGAGCTCCAGCCTGATTGAAAGCTTTAGCAAGCTCCGTCAACTGATCATTAACAGACAAGGGAGACATTTTGGCGTCAGCTGAGCACATCGCAGCAAGGGCAATCCATAGCTGTGACTGGAAAAGAGAGCATGGGCCGTCAATGGTGACTTTAACAGGTCTTCTTGGCGGTGATAGCGAATAAGAAGGCAGATTGCGGTTTTCAGGTTTGGCTACACAAGTATATGCGAGAGTGTTGAGTTGTTCGAAAACTCTGCGCGCAGCCTTGAGATTAAATTTTTCATCTGCGGACTTTGTTGTCCAGATTTCAAATATACGTCTTTCCATATCCGGGTCAGCGAGAGGCAGACCTTTCAATTTACGTTTAGAGGCAGCTTTACCCATAAGGGTGTTTCTGCGTGAAATCATTGAAATTAGACGTTCGTCAAGGTCTCTAATTTCATGGAGGAGAGACGGTTTGCGCGGAGCATCGCCACCGGATCTACCGGGTCTGTCGGATCTATCGGATCTGTCGGATCTATCGGATCGACCAGGTCTATCGGATCTATCGGGGCTATCAAATTTTTTGTAATTGGGCATTTTTTGTTCCTGATGAGTGATATAGGGAAGAACGCCTTTCTAGCCTGAAACTCGCCGATGAGCAAGCCCCAAAGATATGACAAAATATGCTGTATTTATATAGTTGAAAATACAGCAAAAGAAAAGGGAGGAAGCGGTAACCGCCTCCTCCCTATAAAAGCAAGTAGTGGTACTACTTTAATTACATTGCGTCGCCAGAAGCTGCGCCCTGCATTTTGACTTCAACTTTTTCAGTGAGGCCTTCGTAGTAAGCACGGAGAATAACGAGAACTTCTTCGCGACCGAAGTGATCAACAACTTCTGCGCCGTCGGAGAGAGCTTTACGGAGTTTAGTTCCGGAAAGGATTACGCGTTCTTCTTTGTTATGTGGGCATGTGCGGAGAGAAGCCATGCCGTCACATTTGTAACAGTAGAAAGTCCAGTCAATTTTCATTGGCTGACAAAGAAGTGCTTTGCCTGGTTCTGGGCATGCTTCGGTTGCATAAGGAATTTTGTCGAAAATTTCCTGAGCTTCGAACAGGCCGTAGAAGTCGCCAACGCCAGCGTGGTCACGACCGATCAACATTCTGTTAACGCCGTAGTTCTGACGGAAAGTTGCGTGGAGCAGACCTTCACGAGGACCAGCGTAACGCATATCAAGAGGGTAACCAGCCTGAATAACGTTGTCTTTAACAAAGTATTTTTCAACGAGAGTGTCGATTGCTTTAACACGAACGTCAGCAGGAATGTCTCCTGGTTTCAGGTTACCGATCAAAGAATGGATCAAGCAACCGTCGCAGACTTCAATAGAAATCTTTGCGAGGAATTCGTGTGAACGATGCATTGGGTTACGAAGCTGAAGTGCGGAAACGATGGACCAGCCTTTTTCTTCAAAAGCTGCACGAGTTTCTGCAGGACGGAGGTAAACGCCTTTGTACTGTTCAGGGTATTCGCCTTCGGAGAGAACTTTAACAGGACCTGCGATGTTGAATTTTTTCTGAGCCATAACCATCTTAACACCTGGATGGTCTTCAAGAGCAACTTTCCAGAAAACGTCATCAGCAGATTCTTCGCCTTCGCCTTTGAAAACTTTTTCACATTCCCATTTCTTATCGTCGTCAGTCATTTCGTAGACTTCTTCGATTTTCATGGTAGCGTAAGCTTCGCCTTTACGGACGAGAGCGATTTCATCGCCGACTTTAACGTCTTCGTCAACGTCAAGTGTTACAGGAACTGGCCAGAATGTGCCGTCTGCCATCAGAAAGCTTTCACAAACGCCTTTCCAGTCAGCTTTTTTCATGAAGCCGTTCAGAGGGCTGAAACCACCACAACCCATCATGATAAGGTCACCCTTAGCACGTCCGGAAATTTCGATCTTTTTGAGACCTTCAGCTTTTTTCTGTTCTGCTGCGAGTTCTGCGCCTTCGAGAAGGCAACATACGAGACCTTTTCCACCGTGAGGGGCTACGAGCTTAGACATGTGTGTCTCCTTACTTGTAATTATTTTCAACACCTGGGCCTGTCCGCGGAACCATTAGAGGAATATCTCTCCGCCTCTTAAATGAGGTCTGCTCTTCATATTATAGAAGGCACGGTCCGCAGAACGAAATTTTAAAACAAGTATTATTAGTAGAGCTCATTCAGATACAAAGCGCATCGTTATTTGCTTTTTCATAATTCTTAAATGGACTTATGAATCCTTTGTGAAAGAAATGTCAAGGGCAAAATTAAAAGGAAAGCATTTTTTTCACAAAGTGTCTTTTGGTCGGACTGCAGTGCTGGAGTTAATCTGTTTTAATTTGAGTGTTTATGCGTCACGATGAGGGGGAGAATGGTCTTATTAAGTTGTTTGCTGGGTACTATTGATTGGGAATAGTATTGAATTAAATCTTCCAATTTATTTTTAAAGATAGATTCAGGTGATGACTCGCAGCCAAAACAGCTTCTAGTTTAGTATTTATATAGAATTATGTGTAATAAAGTCTAGATAAGGTCTGGGTAAAATCCAAATAATTTTATTTCAATTACGGGATGTTAGGTTAAAAGTTAACTTTATGTAACAAACTTAAAAAAAGGCTTGCAATGGAAGGCTGGAATGAACTAAAAGCTCTGAATAATAGAACACGCTTAAGCGCTTGTTTTGGTCTCATCTAATTTATCGTAGCGCTTTCCGCTTCTCCAAAATGTTGTTTTCTCTCGGGTTGCAACTGTTCGTTGAAATGAGCTTGTTCTAAATTTCACTTTCGTCTTGACACCTTTTGTCGGGCTTGATAGTCAATTGACCTCGAGCCTTGAACTTAAAGGCAAGAATATAAATGGTTAAGGATGTTGTCGGTGATTGATAACTTTAACTTTTAGGAGGACTAGGTATGCCGACCTTTGTCAATCCGGAAAAGTGTGATGGCTGCAAGGGTGGAGAAAAGACCGCCTGTATGTACATCTGCCCGAATGATCTCATGATATTGGACCCCGAAGAAATGCGGGCTTACAATCAGGAACCAGATGCATGTTGGGAGTGTTACTCCTGCGTGAAAATTTGTCCTCAGGGCGCTATCGAAGCTCGTCCTTATGGCGATTTCGCACCTATGGGCGGAACTTCTATTCCTATGCGTTCAGCTGAAGACATTATGTGGACTGTTAAGTTCCGTAATGGTGATGTTAAACGTTTCAAGTTTCCTATCCGTACTACTCCTGAAGGTTCTATTAATCCTTACGAAGGAAAACCAGAACCAGCTGATCTTGATAGCGAACTTCTTTTCACCGAAACAGAACTTGCTGTACCGCAGGTTGTTGCCGGTAATAAACTTGAAGTTGGCGATGCAGGTAAGACTTTAGTAATAAAGGATCTGCTTTAATCATTAATTTGTTGTTCGCAACATTGTGATTAAATCTAAGAAATTTGTAACATACTGAGGAGGACACATGCCTCTGCTCCCTACTAAAGAAGCTGCCAAGGGCGTTGCGCTTGCAGAACCAGAACTGATAGAAAAAGACGTTGATCTTCTTCTCGTCGGTGGTGGTATGGGTAACTGCGGTGTTGCTTACGAAGCATGCCGTTGGATCCAGAAAGCTGGTGGAGATCTCTCCATCCTGCTTCTCGACAAAGCCGCCATGGAACGTTCCGGTGCTATCGCACAGGGCCTTTCCGCTATTAATACATACCTCGGTGAAAACAATGCTGACGATTACGTCCGCATGGTTCGTACTGACCTCATGGGCATCGTCCGTGAAGACCTTATCTTTGACTTAGGTCGTCACGTTGATGATTCCGTTCATCTTTTTGAAGAGTGGGGCCTTCCTTGCTGGATCAAAAAAGATGGTAAAAACCTCGACGGTGCTCAGGCAAAGGCTGCTGGCCTCTCCCTGCGTAACGGCGACGCTTGCGTTCGTTCCGGACGTTGGCAGATGATGATCAACGGTGAATCCTACAAGTGTATCGTTGCTGAAGCAGCTAAATTAGCTCTCGGCGAAGATGGCTACATGGAACGTATCTTCATCGTAAAAATGCTCCTCGACGCTAATGAGCCAAACCGCATCGCTGGTGCTGTTGGTTTCTCCACTCGTGAGAACAAAGTATACGTATTCAAGTGCAACGCAGCTGTAGTAGCTTGCGGTGGTGCTGTAAACGTATTCCGTCCTCGTTCCACTGGTGAAGGTATGGGTCGTGCATGGTATCCAGTATGGAACGCAGGTTCCACTTATACTATGTGTGCTCAGGTTGGCGCTGAAATGACCATGATGGAAAACCGCTTCGTACCTGCTCGTTTTAAAGACGGTTACGGACCTGTTGGTGCATGGTTCTTGCTTTTCAAAGCTAAAGCAACCAACTATAAAGGTGAAGACTATTGCGAAACAAACCGCGCAATGCTCAAACCTTATGAAGATCGTGGATACGCTAAAGGACATGTAATTCCTACTTGTCTCCGTAACCACATGATGCTTCGTGAAATGCGCGAAGGTCGCGGTCCAATTTACATGGATACCGCTACTGCGCTTCAGAACACTTTCAAAGAACTTTCTCCCGCTGAGCAGAAGCACCTTGAGTCTGAAGCTTGGGAAGATTTCCTTGACATGTGTGTTGGCCAG